>NZ_QUJI01000001.1:0-392355 GCF_003480545.1 Clostridium sp. AM29-11AC | reverse complement strand
GGTTACGAGGTCGATGAAGCAGGAAGCCCATTGGCTTTAGACAATGGGTAGTTCACTCCAGGGGAATGAAAAGCGGTTTTATTTTTCTCAATCATCATGGCCAGGTTATATCAGCCCGTGGAATTGCAGTCCAGCTCAAACAGCTTGCCGTGCGGTACCGGATCGATCCCGGCACCGTCTATCCCCATTCCTTCCGCCACCGCTTTGCCAAAAATTTTCTGAAGAAATTCAATGATATTTCTCTTCTGGCAGACCTGATGGGCCATGACAGCATTGAAACCACCAGAATCTACCTGACCCGCTCAAGCGTGGAGCAAAAGGAGCTTCTGGACAGAATCATTACCTGGTAGCAGCAAAAAATCTGACGGAATTTCCATGAAAAAGCAGGCAGGCCCGCCTCAGCTCTCCACTCCCTCAATCATGAGGGGCTTGCCTGCTTTTTCGCGCCGCCGCACGGCTGCTTTAAACAGCCTTTTTCCTCTGCGCGGCGTGCGCATCCCGCCCGGCAGGGCTTTTCGTATTATAGGAAATTCGGAGGAATTTCCTATAATACGAAAAAAGGGCAGCCAAGCTGCCCCTTTTTATATGTCCTCCCCTGCTCTCCCTCTGTCAGAGAACCTTGCTCAGGAAGGCTTTCAGTCTTTCATTCTTTGGATTTGAGAAAAATTCTTTCGGCTCATTCTCCTCCACAAAATTTCCTCCGTCCATGAACATTACGCGGGTGGCCACCTCTCTGGCAAAGCCCATCTCATGGGTAACTACCACCATGGTCATTTTCGCCTCTGCCAGATCCCGCATAACATTCAGCACCTCTCCTACCATCTCGGGGTCGAGAGCTGAGGTGGGCTCATCGAACAGCATCACATCCGGCTTCATGCACAGAGCGCGGACAATGGCAATTCGCTGTTTCTGGCCTCCCGAGAGCTGGCTCGGATACGCGTTTGCCCTATCGGCAAGTCCTACCCTCTCCAGAAGCTTCATGGCCTCCGGCTCAATCTCTTCCTTTTTCTTGCCCTGGAGCTTAATGGGCGCCAGTGTCAGATTCTCCAGAATCGTCATATGCGGAAACAGGTTAAACTGCTGGAACACCATTCCCATTTTCTGCCGGTGCTTATTGATATCTGTCCTTTTGTCCGTGATATCCGTTCCCTCAAACAGAATCTGTCCTTCTGTCGGCTCCTCCAGAAGGTTCAGACACCTCAGAAAGGTACTTTTTCCTGAACCGGAGGCTCCAATGACACAGACAACATCTCCTTTATAAATATCAACTGTCACATCCTTCAGAACCTGAAGGGATCCAAAGCTCTTTCCCAGATGCTTCACCTGGATTAAAGGCTCTTCCATTCTGTTAGTGCTCACTCTGTCTAAGCCTCCTTTCCAGAATCTTGATAAGCTGCGTGAAGATAAGCACAATCGCAAGATAAATCAATGCCACTGCAATCAACGGCATAAATGCACTGTAGGTACGGCTTCTGATAATGTCTCCGCCCTTGGTCAGATCCTGAAGCCCGATGTATCCGGCAATGGAGGTCTCCTTCAGAAGGGCGATAAACTCATTGCAGAGAGCCGGAAGCACATTTTTAAACGCCTGCGGCATGATAATATACCACATAGTCTGCGGGTAGTTAAAGCCAAGGCTTCTTCCCGCCTCAAACTGTCCATTGTCAATGGACATGATTCCGCTTCGGAAGATCTCCGCCACATAGGCGCCTGAGTTAATTCCGAAGGCCAGAACTGCCACCAGCACCTTGTCGATTCTGACGCTGGCAAAAATTACATAGTAAATAATCAAAAGCTGCACCAGCACCGGTGTTCCTCTTATGACAGTCAGATAGACATTGCAGATGAAATTCAGAATTTTCAAGCGGTGCGTCTTATCGTAAGTCGACCGGATGATTCCCACAATAAAGCCGATTACAATACCCACCAGCACTGCAAAAAAAGTAATCTGGATGGTTGTCACAAGGCCGTCTGCAATGTAATGCCAGTTGTCCCCATTAATAAAATTTCTGGTAAACGTATCCACAAACTGATTCCACATATTCCCTGTTCTCTCTCACTTTTTTGATCCGCGTTCCTGTCCTTTTACCACAGGAAAGCTGCACCTATTCAGTCACAGGTGCAGCCGTCGATTTTCTGTTTCCATTAAGTTTACTCTGCCGGGATATATTTGTCAACAATGGCGTCAAGAGTTCCCTCTTCTTTCAGCTCTGCAATAGCTCCGTTGATCTGCTCCAAAAGCTCTGTGTTATCCTTGTTCACTGCCATAGCATAGTCCTCAGAAGATAATGCCTCTTCGAGAATTACCAGCCCGTCACCCTGCGCAACAAAGTTCTTGGCAGGAGCGTTGTCAATTACCACTGCGTCAATCTTTCCCTGAGTCACAGACTGAACTGCCTCAAATCCCTTATTGTAACGCTCAACTGTTGTGCCCTCAATCTCGCTCACGAGAAGATCGCCTGTCGTTCCCAGCTGAACGCCCACTACCTTGCCGGCCAGATCATCAACGGAGGCAATGTCGCTTCCCTCTTTGACAATAATCACCTGAGCCGCTGTCGCGTATGTGTCTGTAAAGTTTACAGATGCCTCTCTGTCCGGTGTCACAGTCATTCCTGCTGCAACAAAGTCTACCTTATCGCTGACCAGGGCAGGAATCAGAGCGTCAAACTCCATATCCTCAACCTGTACATCCATTCCCAGCTTTTCTCCGATTGCCTCTGCAATCTCAACATCAATTCCCACAATCGCATCGCCGTCATAGTACTCATATGGCGGGAAGGTTGCATTTGTTCCCATAATTAATGTGCCGCCTGCAGTCTCCTCCGCTGCCTCAGCATCCTCGGCCGCCTCCGATCCTTCTGCAGCTGCCTCAGAACCTGCTGCTGTCGTCTCCTCAGCTGCCGCAGCTGTGGTGTCTGCTGTGCTGCCTCCTGATGAGCAGCCTGCCAGAGCTGCTGCCATAACTGCTGCCATAGATAATGCTAAAAATTTCTTTTTCATAATAGACTCCTCCATTTACCTTCTTTTCATTTTCGTTTACAGTTTCCATTTATATGCCCATGGATCTCTTTGACCCTGGGCTGAAAGTCAAAACCTTGCTGTCCTTTTCCGTTGGCAGTACAGAGAATCCATTTCTCTTATTCTTTTGAATATTTATGTATTCCCTGCATTTCTCTGATATATCATTATTATACGCATTTTCTGCAAATAGTCAACTGTTTTTTTTGTATAAATAAAACTTGTAGTTGTTTATTTATTCATTCAAAACATCTAAAATACTGGTTTGTACACGTTTCATGAATATTTTATCATTTACAGAAGCCGCACCCTCACAGCTGCTTGTCTTTTTCCCTGGAAAGGACTATACTGAATCTGCCGAAACGAACGATTACCATACGAAAAGAGGTTATTTTATGAGATACCTGCTCTTAAACTATATTTTAGAGCCGACCGCCTGGCCGATGGAGCCCCCTGCTCCCGGCTCTGTTTTTCACCTGGCTCTCAGTTTTATTCTGATTTCCCTGGCCCTCCTCCTGGCCTGGAAACTGCGCCATCTGGGTGGACCGCAGGCCATACGGCTTCTGACCGGACTGGGAATACTTCTCTTCTGCTGCGAACTGTATAAACAGCTCTTTATCTACTATATTGAAAATAACGGCCACTACAACTGGTGGTACTTCCCCTTTCAGCTGTGCAGCCTTCCCATGTACCTCTGCCTGTTCCTCCCCTTTCTCACAGCCAGAAAGAGGGCTCTGCTCTTCACCTTCATGTACCAGTACAACCTTTTAGGCGCCCTGCTGGTTTTTGCAGAGCCCAGCGGGCTGATGCATCCCTACTGGACGCTGACCCTGCACGGCTTTTTCTGGCATGGAATTCTCGTATTCATCGGCTTTTTCATCCTGTTTTCCGGCCTGGCCTCGTCTGGAAATGATGTATTTCTGAAAACCGCCGCCCTCTTTCTCTCCTGCTGTGCCATTGCTGCGGGAATCAACGTCCTGTCACGGCAGGTTGCCCTGCCGCCCTGGCAGGATGCGGACATGTTTTACATATCCCCATTTTATCCAAATACACAGATTGTTTTCCACCAGATTGCCGAGCGCTTTGGTATTTCTGCAGGAAATATTGCTTACCTGGCCGCAATTATAGCGGGAGCCTTTCTGATGAAGGAGATTTCAGGTGCAGTGTCAAAGCATCGCAAAAAAGCGTCAAAATGACACGGCATGATCTTCTGTAACACAGAACAGCACGAGTAAAAATCTCCATAATCCCCCGGTGTCTGTAAGATAAAAGGACGGCTGCCCGCAGCAGCCATCCTTCACTGCAAAGTTATTTTGTTTTTATGAAATATTTCTCATTGCAAAATATTTCTTCATTATGAAACATTCCTTCATTAATTAAAGCCGGCACTCTGCCGCAATGGCAGTCTCTAATTTTCACTTACTCTGCACATAGTGAATTCTCCATATGCCGTCACCACGCGGTAATAGCCGCAAAGCTCCTGGTTCAGCTTCTGGTCCGGTGTGTCCACCAGGAACGGCTGATGATGAAATTCCGCGATCTTTGCCTTGGTAGCGATAATTATAATATTCTCCCTGCCAATCTCCCGGATCACCTCCGGCGTAATCTGCTGGTTTCCGCGGCCAAAGAGGAAGCCCTGCCCTCCCGTCACTGTCACAACCAGCTTTATCTTCTTGCCTCTGATATAGTCAAGGATTTTATCCCCGTAGAGATCATTTGCCACCAGTTCCCGGTTCTTTATCAGATCAACGCCGATCAGCGTATTTTTCAGCCCCAGCATCTGCATGATTCCCCTGGTGGTGGTTCCCGCTCCGATCAGGTAGTAGGTGTCTGGGTCCATATGCTCCACAATCTCATGGGCGATGGACTCGATGGCAGCTGTCTCCGAGAGAGGAGTCGGCGCCTTTCTGTTCTGGGTAAATACGTGCTCCAAGGGGACGGAAAGGTAGCCGTACAGCCTTGTGTTGATAATTTCCTGGCGGTAGAGATCCTCGTCAATATCCAGTACCTCCTGCTCCGCCGTCTTTGTCACCTTTCCTGACAGCCACAGCTTTGCAAGACTTCCGGCGCTCTGAGGATTTTTGGCATAGACAGGAGAGTGAATTTTTACTCCTGCCGGGATCCCCAGAGCAGGAAGCTCCGTTCCCACTCCCTCGTAGATATCGCGGGCCGTTCCGTCTCCGCCTGCAAACAGCAGGAGATCCACTCCCTCCTCTTTCAGGCGCCTTGCCAGGGAGAGAGTATCAGCCCGTGAGCTGTCGAGAAGGGCATTCAGATCCTTTCCCCCCTCAGGCATCAGAACAGCGGTCTTAAATCCCAGCTCCTCTGCTGCCTCCGCCCCCATATCGCCGGGGTAGGTGAGAATTTCTATTTCATCCTTCAGTTCCAGAAGCTCCGCGAGGGCAATGCGCACCCTCTCATTGGCCCTGGGCTTGGCACCGCGCCTGAGCGCTTCTTCCACCATATGATCGGTGCCCTTGAGGCCCACACTGCCTCCCATTCCGGCCACCGGGTTAATAATTAGGCCTAATTTTTTCATGGTTGTATTTACTCCTTTTTCTATAACTGTGCAGGGGTGACGGAGGAATTATGATATAATTTTTTATTCCGGTAAAGTCACAAAAAATTATATCATAATTCCCCCTGTTCTGCTAATGCGGAAAAGTAAATTTTTCCCCACAGATTGATTTCTATTTCCAGAGATATTGATCCTCAAACTTCCAGTTCCTGAAACAGACAGAGAAAAAGAAGGCTGCTGTGACTTCTCCTGCATACGCTTCGGAGAGGTGCGGCAGCAGCTCTTCTTTTAGAAAAAACACTTATCTTTACTTAGGGAAACCCAAACTTCGCTCCGTTCGGGCAGCGGCTAACCTTCTGCGTTCCGCACAAAATTAGTCTTCGTTGTATTTTCTCTGGTATACTTTCCAGGTGGTTGCCCATCTTGCCGGATCATCCATACCGGACTCGTCTACCTGATGTGTTACGCTTCTGTGAGGAGCGGTCTTGATGATCTCCGGATTCTCGTGAGCCTCCTTGAATACGTATTTCAGAGTCTCGATGTACTCGTCGATATCCTTCTTGGATGGTGTCTCTGTCGGCTCTAAGGTCATCGGCTCAGGCAGATAGAATGGATGGTGGGAAGTCCAGTAATGCATACCGAAATCCATCATTCTTCTCTGAACATCCAGTGTTCCGATTCCTGTTTCCTTCTCCAGATTCTCTAAGGAGTATCTTGCCTGCTCTACTCTCTGGTTGTTGCCGTCCTGGTAGTATGCGGAAACTTCCGGAAGCTCCATCAGTTTCTTGAACAGGTAGTTGTTGTTTAATACAGAGGTCTTTGCAACCTGGTATAATCCGTCCGGACCCATGCTTCTGATCCAGCAGTATGCCTTTAATACAACCTCAGCAACGCCGTACCACTCTCTGACCTTTCCAACTGCATTTGGATTTGCGCAGATGTCATAGTTTAAGAAGTACTTCTCTCCGTCGTAGTCGATGATCGGAGCCGGAAGGAATTTAACCAGATCCTTCTGAACACCTGTAGCGCCGCAGGCTGGGCCGCCGCATCCGTGAGGTGTGGAGAATGTCTTGTGCAGGTTGAAGAAGCACATATCGAATCCGGCATCTCTTGCTCTTGTAACTCCTAAGAGGCCGTTTGCATTTGCCTGATCGTAAGCGCAGAGACCGCCGATGGAGTGAACGTAGTCAACGAACTCTTTTACATGGCCGTTGTAAACGCCTGTATCCTCTGGGTTTGCTACAATGTAGCCTGCTGTCTTCTCAGAGCATGCTGCCTTTAACTGCTCTAAGGTCGGAAGTCCTGTCACTGGGTCTGGCTGTAAGTAGATAATCTTAAATCCAGCTACTGCAGGAGCTGCCGCATCAGACGGATGGGAGTAAATGGTTGTGATGATCTCGTTTCTGTCCTCTCCCTTGTCCTTGAAGTAAGCGCGGATAACAGAAGCCATGGTCATGATACCCTGGGAACCGCCGCTTGGCTGGAAGGAGAAGTGATCCATTCCGGAAATCTCGCACATATACTTATCTGTATTGTAGAAAATCTCCAGCATACCCTGTACAGTGGACGGATCCTGTAATGGATGGTAGTCGCGGATCAGGGCAGATAACTGCTCGTTTACCTTCGGGCTGTACTTAACTGTACAGGTTCCCTGGCCGATCTCGATGTTCACATCAGCGCCTAATGTCTGCTGTGCCAGTCTTGCATAGTGGCGAAGAACACGGCTCTGGGACATTTCCGGCAGGTTTAACTTTGTGCTTCTCTTCATGCCCTCCGGAATAGCTGCTGTACCTTTTACTTCCTTGGCAACCTCTTCCTCAGGAGCACCTACTAAAATACCTCTCTCACCTGGGGTGCTTAACTCGTAAATGATCGGCTCATCCCATTTTGCCTGGTGAAATTTTGTTCTGACCTTTGATGATCTATCTATTCTTTTCACAATATCATTCCTTTCCGCGCAGCCTATTTGATAACCTCAGCGATTGCTGCTGCCAGTGTATCCAGATCTTCCTTCATATGAACCTCTGTCACGCAGTACAGAGCAGACTGTCCCAGATTCGGGAACTCCTTGGATAAGTCTTTTCCTCCGAAGATGCCCTTTGCAAGGAGAGCCTTGTTGATCTCCTCAACAGTCTTTCCTGTCTCTGTAAAGTCAATGACAAACTCTTTGAAGAATACGCTTCCGAATGGATTTACCTTGATTCCAGGAATCTCGGAGAGCTTCTTTGCAGCGTACTGTGCATTTGCCATGATTAACTCGTCAACCTCTGCCATACCCTGAGGTCCCATAGTAGCCAGGTAAACGCCTGCTGTGATTCCCCAAAGTGCAGACTGTGTACCAACGTACTCTTTACCATGCTCTCTGTGGTGTCCGAAAGAAGTTCTGTCGTAGGCAACATCACCGAAGCCGTACTCGCCTGGCTCGGAAGTCGGAGCGATACCAAACAGTCTGGACGGGAACTCCATAACGAACTTCTCATCATCTGTTGTAGCCATAAATCCGGACTGGCCGCCGCCGTAGAACATATGAATGCCCAGTGGCTGTAAGTCACCGCAGACAATATCTGCACCGTATGTCGGAGGTGTAGCCAGAACGCCTAAGGAAATCGGATCAATACCTACAAGGCTTAATCCGCCTGCTGCATGTACTGCATCGGAGATAGCCTGTCCGTTTGGTTCAATCACGCCTAAGTAGTTCGGGTTCTCGAAATACATACCGATTACATCGTCGTTTAATTTTGCCTTTAAGTCATCTAAATCAATGGTTCCCTGAGCGGTTGCCTTTACCTTCTCGAACTTGATTACGCTCTCTGCGTAGTTCTTCATAACGGCCAGCTTCTGAGGATCGATAATCTCAGGAACCAGAACAACAGAGCGGTTTGTGATTCTCTGTGCCATTCTTACTGTTGTAGCGGCAGCCTGTGCCCAGTCCATAGTAGGTACGTTTACAACGTCCATATCTACTAACTCAGCAACCATGCTGGCATACTCGAACAGAGACTGGAAACGTCCCTCATCGTTGTATGGCTCGCCGCCGTATGCTGTTAAGAACTCGCCCTTTCCGTTGATCTCGTCGCAGATAGCCGGAACGTAATGCTGCCAGCAGCCTGCGCCTAAGAAGTTTAAGTTCTTGTGGCAGTCTGTATCCTTGGAGAGAACTTTCTCCACGTGTCTTCTCAGCTCATACTCAGAACCAAATGCCTTCGGCAGGTTCATATTCTCTTTTAATTTTAAAATCTCTGGAACGTTCTTGTGAAGCTCCTCCAGAGAGTTCATTCCGATCTCGTGGAGCATCTCCTCCTGAATCTCAGGAACTGAGTTCGGTATGTAAGGATGGCTTGCATATCCTTTCATTTTTATAATTCCTCCTTTAATTTCGGGTTTTATATTCCGGGGAAATGAGGCGTTCTGCCCCATTTCCCTTCATTTCTTCCTTCATGCAGTCTGTGCTGCCTGAGGGCAGCTTCCAGAACGGCTGATTATGCGATTCCGCCGCCGTCTACTACCAGTGCTGCACCTGTGATCCAGCTTGATAAGTCGCTTGCCAGGAAGAGAACTGCATTTGCGATATCCTCCGGCATACCGATTCTTGCAAGAGGTCTGCCAGTTCCGCAGTCTGCCAGATAAGCGTCCATCTGCTCGCCGCCCTCTTTGACAACGCCTGTCTGCTTTCCTTCATCGCGGAGCATTGCTGTATCTGTGTCGCCTGGGTTTACGCTGTTGACACGGATGTTCTGATGACCGTGGTCAATAGCCATAGCTCTTGTTACGTTTACAATACCGCCCTTAACTGCGCAGTAAGCAGCTGCCAGGTCGCCGCCCTTTAAGCCCCAGCCGGAACCTGTGTTGATGATGCTTCCGCCGCCGTTTGCTGCCATTACCGGGATTGTGTACTTGGAGAACAGGAACAGTCCCTTTAAACCTACATCCAGAACGAAATCCCACTCCTTCTCTGTCAGGTCTGCGATAGTCTTTCTTACTGTAACGCCTGCATTGTTGTGAAGGATATCAATTTTTCCATATTTTGCTACAACGCCGTCAATCGTCGCCTTTACCTGCTCCTCGTTTGTAACATCACATTTGAAGAATGTCACATCTCTGCCTGCCTGGCGAAGCTCCTCAGCTTTCTCCTCACCCTTCGGGCTGATATCTACCATAGCTACCTTTGCGCCGTAAGCGGAGAGAATCTCAACAACTCCCAGTCCGATTCCTGAGCTTCCGCCCGTAACAACTGCTACCTTGCCAGTCAGGTTTAATGGATCTTTCTTTGTGATCATAAATGTCATCCTCCTTTATATATGTTCATTTTTAATGCGTACAGGTTACCGGTTAAAACAGAAGCCGCTTTTGCTCTTTCAGCCTTTTCTTTCTCTTCTGTTTTGCTTTTAAAAGCCGTATCCTTTTTTCACCCATTTATTAAAGCAAGGCTCATGCCAAAAAAAGCAGAACTTTTTCATTTATCTGTATTTTATTCCCTCTTTATTAGTAAAAACGGCCTTTTTCCTGAATAAAATGCCGCTTTTTGTTTTTTTATTTTCTTTTGTGATGGCTGTCTGCAAAGGCTTTTTGCCATTTTAATGTCACCTGATTTGTCATATTTTCCAGGTTTTGATGGCAAATGTCAATAGTTTGTCATCTTTTTTCAAGATATTGTCATCATTTTTCCTGTGTGTTATAATCTAGCTGTCAAACTGTACATCCTATTATATTATAAAATACGATCAATCATAGGGGGAACAATTATGACTCAGTTAGAAGATATGCGCTCTGCTGTCGAGCACTTTGTTTCAGCAGCCGCTGAGGCCTTCCGCGTGGAAGCCGCCGTTTTTGACAATGAGAGCAACCTGTTTTTCTGCACTCCCACCTATCTGAAGAAAAAGGGCAATGCAGTCCATTACGCGTTCATCCAGGATGTCATTGTCAATGGCAATGTCCTTGTCACAGAGCCTGGCAAAATGCCTGCCTGCATCGGATGCCGTTTTAACGAGCACTGCCCCGCTACCATGGAAATCCTCTGCTGCATCCACAGCGGAACAGAGGTGGCCGGGGTTATCTCCTTTACCGCCTTTACAAAAGAAGGACAAAAGCGCGTTTCCGAGAATACGGATATCTACCTGAATGCCATTACAAAGCTCTCGAGCCTGATCGGCGAATACCTTCAGCAGCTCTCAGACGACGGATCCGCTGCAGACACGATAAACCTCATTGAGAATCTGATGGCGCTGTACGAACAGCCGCTGCTCTTAACAGATCCCAACGGCGTCGTCCTGCGCTACAACAGCCTGGCGGCAAAAATTCTCAAGTTCTGCAATGTGTCAGCCACCAGCCTGCGCCAGATCTTTTCCGAGGACACTGCCAGAAAAATCACCTCCGGCAATGATCTGTACGAAAAGAAAGTATCTATCGGCGAGAATACCGCCAAGGTGACGACCCGCTCCATCTACTCCGGAGATCACATCCACTCGATCCTTGTGAGAATTTCAAACGAGTTTTATGAAAGCCAGGCAGAATCCGGCTCTTTTCAGAAGCTCATCGGTTCCAGCAAGGAATTCTCTCATATACAAAAGATGATCAAGCGTGTGGCTGACAGCCCCACCCCCATCCTGATTACCGGGGAGACTGGAACGGGAAAAGAGCTGGTAGCCCGGTCCATCCATGAGCAGAGCCGCCGGGCAAAATATCCCTTTGTAGCTATCAACTGTTCCAGTATCCCTGAAAACCTCTTCGAAAGCGAACTGTTCGGCTACGAGGAAGGCTCCTTTACGGGAGCAAAAAAGGGCGGAAAAATGGGAAAAATTGAGCTGGCTCAGGGCGGAACCCTGTTTCTCGATGAGCTGGGGGAAATGCCCCTCTCTGTCCAGCCAAAACTGCTGCGCGTCCTGCAGGAATATGAGCTGGAGAGGGTAGGCTCCACCAAAAAAATCCATTTGGACATTAGAATCGTGGCAGCTACCAACCGTGATCTTGCTGATATGATCAAGGAGGGTAAATTTCGTGAGGATCTCTTCTACCGTATCAGCGTAATTAATATTAAGCTGCCCCCTCTCCGGGAGCGGAAAGATGACATTATACCCATCAGCAAAAATTATCTGGAGCTGCTGCACAGCCGTATGAGCACTCCCCTCAGAAAAATCTCGTCTGAGGCAGAGAAGCTGTTCCTCAATTATCCCTGGCCCGGAAATATCCGAGAGCTTCAGAACGTTATTGAGTATGCGGCCAACCTCTGCGACGGGGACACACTGAATCCTTCCGATCTGCCGGAACATCTGATTTCAAGGCTGAATCTGGAATTCAGTGAAAAGCAGGAACCCCGCTCCGCTCATCTTCCCGATTCCCAGGAAAAGCAGATTCAGGAGCTTCTGGCAACCTACGGCCATACACTTGAGGGCAAGAAACGAATTGCAGCTGCCCTCGGAATCAGCCTGAGAACTCTTTACCGCAAGCTGAATCAGATGCAGCTTTAACTTAATTATCGATTTGCTATATGTTTAGGAAAGACTGGCTGGAAGCCGGGCAGAAAATCTCTGCCTTTCCAGCCAGAAATTTTAATTGTTTTTTAAGATATTTGTCAAATTTGACATTCCATTGACACCTTTTATGACAGATTCAGCTGTCAATTTATCTTCATACTTTCTGTTTTTTTGCATCTTCCGGCCTTATCAAAAAACCTATTTCACTCCTTTTACAAAATTTTAACTGACGACAAAAAGCCCTTTTTTCAGCGTTTTTTTATCAAACTATAATGTATTTTTTATATCTTTTTCGCACATTTTATTTTCTTGGCATCTTTCTTGCTTTTTAGTTAGACAACAATTCCATAAAAGAGGAGGAAACTATATGGAAACTGGTTATGGCATTTTAGCCCTCGTACCGCCTGTGATTGCGATTGCGCTTTGCTTCGCGACGAAACAGGTACTTATCTCTATGTTTGCAGGTTTGTTTGCCGGATGTCTGATTATTTCTAATTGGAACCCGTTTGCAGCCTGTGCTTACGCTCTGGATCAGATTGCAGTGAATATGTCCGGGAATATTGTTCTGCTCCTGTTCACCCTGTTCATGGGCGTCGGCATCTCTTTCATCTGGAAGCTGGGCGGAAGCTTCGCTCTGGCAGCCGCTGCCAAGAAGCGTTTCAAAAAACGCCGCTCTGTCTGCCTGGGAACCTGGGGACTCGGTATGTGCTGCTCCGTTAACGACTGTCTGGCAGCCGCCATCGACGGAAACGTATTCCGCGATATCTGTAAAGAGTACCGTATCTCATCTGAGAAATTCTCCTACGTTCTCGACGCCACAGCCGCTCCGGCAGCTGCATTCTTTATTTCCGACTGGATCGCTTACCAGATCGGTATGATTGGCCAGGGACTTGACGCAGCAGGAATCACAGGTCTTACGCCTGTAGGCGCTTACTTTAAGACCCTTCCGTTCAATATGTACTCCATCTTCACCCTGCTTTTCGTGGGAATGCTGATGTACACAGGACGCGATTACGGCCCAATGTTAAAGGCTGAGGCCCGCTGTCTGGAGACTGGCGAGTTTACACGTGTCGGCGCAAAGCCAATGCTTGACGTGGGAAGCGAACTTGGAGAGGCAAAGCAGACAAAACCGATGATCCGCTCCTTCGTTCTTCCGATTCTTGTAACATTTGCTATCATCATCTTCGGTATCATCTACACAGGATGGACCAGCCCGGACCGCACAGGTTCAGGTTTTATGGACATCTTAAATGTATGCGATGTTCAGCTGGCACTCTACTGGGGCTCCTTCGGAATGGCAGTTACAGGTATTGTGATCGCTCTTGTTTCCAAGATCATGACCTTCGACGAGACCATGTCCACTATCGTAGACGGCTTCAAGCTGATGTCCCTTACCGGAGCTATTCTGGTTATGGCCTGGTCACTGGCTGAGGTTACAAAGAGCATGGGACTTGGAGAGTTCGTTGCTCACTATGTAGGCGGCAATATCCCGACAGGACTTCTTCCTGTTCTGGTACTGCTCTGCTCCATGTTAGTTGCATTCGCAACCGGTACTTCCTGGGGAACCATGGCTATCATGACTCCTCTGGCTATCCAGTTAGGCTACATGATTACACAGGATGTGGATTTCTCCGTCGGCATGTGCGGCGCCGTATTATCAGGAGCTATCTTCGGTGACCACTGCTCACCGGTATCAGATACAACCGTTATGGCCTCCCTGTTCTCAGGCGCAGACCACATCGATCACGTTGGAACTCAGATTCCTTACATCTGTACGGTTGGCGCTGTTATCGCTGTTTTATATCTGGCATACGGCTTCTTCCGCATCTCCCCGGTTATCATGATTCCGGTCGGACTCATAGCACTGTACTTCTTACAGATTATCTTACATAACATCTTCATGAAGAAGTATGGAATTGATCCAAACTACTCAAAGACCATGACAGAAGATCATGTGATGGCGAAATAAAATAGTACGAGGGGCTGTGTGAGAGCACAGCAGAAAGAAGAAAATTGAATAAAAAAAGAAGCTTTACGGCAGCATCGCAAAAGCCGTAAAGCTTCTTTTTTTATTGAACTGCTGCTCTCTTCCTTCACTATCTTCTTTTCATGATTCTCTCCCGAAAGGAGCTGACATAGAATGGGAGGCATGTGAGGATTTTGTGACTTTACCGGAACAAAATCCTCACATGCCTCCCGCGTCTCTTTGCAGTCTTCTTTTTACTCTATCGCCATCTCTCTCACAGCCCGGATTACTGCTTCAATTTCCTCCTCTGTGTTAAACCAGGAGAACGAAAATCTCACGATTCCCTGCTCCACGGTTCCCAGAGACTGGTGCATCAGAGGAGCGCAGTGGGCTCCCGGCCGTGTGGCGATTCCATAGACCGTTTCCAGCTCATCGCTGACTCTCGAGGAATCGTAATCTCCAATGTTAATAGCTGCCACAGCCGTCCTTCTGAAGCGGCTCAGACTGTCCTCAAAATCGCCGTAGATTTTTACACCGGGTATGCTTTTTACCCCCTCATAAAACTGCATCAGCAGAGCGTTTTCCCTGCTGTGGATATTCTCCACGCCTGTCTTATCGATAAAATCCAGGGCTGCGTTCAGACCGGCAATGCCGTGTCCGTTCAGCGTTCCTGCCTCCAGTCTCACCGGCATCTCAGAAGGGTGTTCCTTCAGAAAGCTGTGGACTCCGCTGCCTCCCCGCTTGAGAGGTGCAATATCCACTCCCTCCCGGACACAGAGGCCTCCCGTTCCCTGAGGTCCCATCAGACCCTTATGCCCGGTAAAGCACAGGACATCCGCCTGAAATACCTCCATATCCACCGGATAGGCTCCTGCTGTCTGGGAAATGTCGGCGATAAAAAGAAGGCCGTGTTTTTTACAGAACTCCCCCACTCTCTTCAGATCCACCACATTTCCTGTCACATTGGAAGCATGGGTACAGATCACCGCCTTGGTGTTTTTCTTGAGATTTGCCTCAAATTCTTCATATTTCAGCCTTCCCAGGCTGTCGCAGGTGACAAAGGACACATCGGTACCCTGCTCTGCCAGATGAAACAAAGGCCTTAAAACGGAGTTGTGCTCCAGGACTGTCGTGATCACATGATCCTGAGGCCCGATCAGCCCGCAGATGGCTGTATTGAGGCTCTCTGTCGCATTGCAGGTAAACGCCGTCTGCCTGGGCTCTCCCGCATGAAACAGGCGGGCGATTTTTTCCCTTGTGCTGAAAATAATTCTCGAGGCGTCCATGGACGCCTCGCTGGCTCCCCTTCCTGAATTTCCAAAATTCATGAGAGCCCTGGACACGGCGTCTGCTACCTGGGCGGGCTTCTTCATAGTTGTAGCCGCATTGTCAAAATATATCATACTGTATCCGCCTTTCCAATCTGCTGCAAAACCGTTTTATGGTTTGACAGCTGTAAATGGCAAATTTGACAAATATGCCATCATACTTCTTACCAGTTCTAATACAGAATTTCCGCAAAATCTTCCCACTCAAGCCCTTTTTTCCGGAGAAAATCTTTAAATTCCTCTGCATGTTCCGGGCTTGTACACCAGGCCAGACCGCAGCCGGCCGACAGCTCCCGCGGCACAGGGATCATGCGCCCCGGCCTTCCGGCCTCCTTGCATGCCTTTTCCAGAGCAATGGCATCGGCTGTTGTGTGGAATGTAATAATCAGTGTCGGTTCTTTTTTTCTCATATTCTCTCTTTCATTTCTGCTGCAACGGTCCAGTCTTCCGCTCTGGGGCGGCATCCGGACCGCTGACACGTTTTGCGATACGTATAAACTTCTGTTTTCAGCAGTTTGGCACGGGATCCCCCGGCGCTTTCATGCATTCTGCGCGAAAGCACCGGGGGATCCCGAAAGCCGAACTGCTGCTTTTTATTCAATAATCAGTTCAAAGTCTTCGCCATTTTCTCTGACAGAAACATTTTTTCCCTGGCTCTTTGCGTATTTCTCCACATTCTGTCTTGTATGGACTTCGCTGACGAGCACCCGAATGGTTTCACTTCCATGTTTTTTAATGGCATCGGCTGTCATCATTACCGGCTCCGGGCAGGAAAGCCCTCTTGCATCTACCTCGTACATTCTCTGTCACCTCTCATTCATGATCTTTCACTTTTCTGCTGCACTTTTATTTTTTCCCTTTGGAAGGCAAAAAACCAATCATAAACAGCACCACGATGGCAATCACCAGCGCCACCTTTCCAGCCATGGCCGGACCGCCTGCTACAGCTTCCGCTGTCTCAGTAGCCGCTGCCGCCGCCGAAGCCGCCAGACCAAAGTTATGGCAGAAAGCCGCTCCTACAAACAGTCCCAGAAAGGTCACTGCTGCATCGGAGGAGCCCTGTCCTGTCAGGACGAGCTGCCTTAACGGACATCCGCCCGCAAGCACAGCAGCAAATCCCACTGCATACATTCCCAGGAAATTCCAGATATGCTGGGAGTGAGCTACCGGCTGTCCTGCAAAGGAGAGCTTAAATCCGCCTGTGGCCAGGTTGAATACCAGCATTACAACAAACAGTCCGCCGAGCACGCTGAGAAGGTCAAAATTTCTCATAAGGATTACATCGCGAAAACCTCCTGCAAAGCAGGTGCGGCTTTTCTGCGCCACGGCTCCGAATACAAGTCCTGCGATCAGGGATGCCGCCACCGGAGCATGCATGCTTCCCGGGCCGGACTCACTGGACACAAACAGAGTCGTTGTAAGCGACAGCACAAACAGAAATACCAGAAGTGCCGGGATCACAAATCCGCTGGATTCCTTGGTCGGATAAGCTCTGCCCAGCGAAAATCCTCTCTTAAGGGCAAGAGTACCGGTAAAAATTCCCAGCACAAAGCCTGGAAGTGCTACCACGGCATTCAGATCTCCGGCTGAAAGTCTGAGAAGCAGACGCAGCGGGCAGCCCAGAAATACCAGGGAGCCAATCATCATAATCACGCCCAGCAGGAAACGGATCATCGGTGAGGAGCCAGATGTGGAACGGTACTCCTTCGTGGCAATGGAAATCAGAAACGCTCCGCACACAATCCCCACGATCTCCGGTCTGAAATACTGGACAATCGCTGCAGAGTGCAGTTTCATAGAGCCTGCTGTATCCCGGATAAAGCAGGCAATACAGAGCGCCATGTTGGCCGGGTTCCCCAGAAGCGCCAGCGCCGCTGCCGCAATTCCCAGGATCGCTCCCAGGCCGAGCCTTGTTGTCAAGTTACTGTTATTCATTTCTTATCTCCCCCTTATAGGATGTATATTCTATGAACCAGGTGAAAAGGAAGGGCAGACAGGTTACCTCCCCTGTCCCCTTCTTTTTCACCTGGAATGCATAGCTTTTTGCGGCCTCCCTGCTGGCTGCTCCAGGCAAAAAACCAAGGGTTCCTATTTTCCTCCTGGGATTCTCGCGTCCCCCACCTTCTTCGTTATCTTCATCTGATCGAAGGTCTCCAGAAGCATCACCGCGTACTTTCTTGAGGTGCCTAAAAGATCCCTGAATTCTCCCAGAGTAATTTCCGGATGGGAGCTCAGGTAGTCTCTCAGCACGCCCAGAGCCCGATCCCAGTGTTCCTTATGCATCAGAACCCCTGTTCCGGCCTTTACGAGAACCCCCTGCTTGGTAAGCTCTGCCAGCACCTGCTTGGCCTGCTTTTTATCCTTATAGGCGCTCACCAGCTCCTCTGTGGACGGAACCTCGAATCCCGCCTTTTTATATATATTTTCCAGATCGGTAACCAGTCTCGACGCCTCATCTGAATAGCTGACTGTAAATCCCGCCACAGAGACAATGCTTCCCTGAATGGAAATCACCTTCCGCTTCTCCAGCTCTGCCATCAGAGTCTCCGCCTTCTTCATGCTCTGAAGATGCAGTCTCTCCGCCAGACGGCTCTTAAGCTCCTCCCGATCCATGCCTCCTACAATGGGATTTTCCCGGTGGAACTGGGCCAGAATTTCCTTTGCAGTCTCCGCGACGCGCTCCCAGTAAGCCTTTCCCACAAAGCTTCCGTCGTTCAGGTGAAGGATCTTCTTTTTATTCCTGAGTGTATCCAGCAGCTTTTCCGCCTCAGATACCGTCAGATCCATCCACGCGGCCAGCTCCTTCGGCTCCGGAAAGCGGCGGCTCTCCTCGTCCACCATCTGTTCCAGTACCTCGATGTCTGTGCCCGTTTTTTTCAGGCGCAGAGACTCGATCACCGCCTCCTGGCCCCTCTTGTGCTTGTCAGCTGCCGGATTCAGCACGGTTCCTCCTCCGAAGGTTTCCACCGGAGAATAGAAGCGGACAATAAATTTGTCATTTCTCTTAACACAGATTGGCTCGTCGAAACGAAGCTGAACAAAGGCCTCCTGCCCCGCCTCGATTACGTCGGCATCTAACAGGATCACCTTTCCAATCACCTGGGCGGAGCCGTAGCTTAAGTGTACCCTGTCGCCGTTTTTGAGCTTCCTCTGTGTGGAGGCAAACAGTCTCAGCGTCGCATCCACCATGGTACTGTTTACCAGGGAACCAGGATAGGCCAGCACCTCCCCGCGGCTCAGCTCCTCCTTCTTGATGCCTGCCAGATTGATGGCTGTCCTCTGCCCTGCAAAAGCCTTTTCCTCCTTCTGGCCATGGCTCTGAACTCCCCTGATCTTTAAGAGCCTTTCCTGAGGATAGACCATCACCTCCTGTCCCGTTTCACACATTCCCTCGATCAGAGTACCTGTGACAACGGTTCCAAAGCCCTCCATGGTAAACACCCGGTCAATGGGAAGGCGGAACAGCTCGGCCTCCTCCCTGCGCTTTCCGGTTTTCTTTGCCATGTCAATGATCATCTGCTTTAACGTTTCAATGTTCTCCCCGGTGTAGGATGACACTCGGATGCGGGGGGCCTGCTCCAGGAAGCTGCCCTCCACCAGCTCATTCACATCCTCCTCAACCATATCCGCCCAGTCGCTGTCCACCGTATCAGATTTTGTGAGAACAATGATTCCCTGGCGGATCTGAAGCATTTTCAGGATCTCAAAGTGCTCCACCGTCTGGGGCATGACCCCTTCATCCAGGGCGATTACGAGAAGTACAAGATCAATGCCTCCGATTCCTGCAAGCATGTTTTTGACAAATTTCTCATGGCCCGGAACGTCGATAATTCCGATGTGGACACCGTCCGTATCCAGAAGGTTTGCAAAGCCCAGCTCAATGGTGATTCCTCGCTTCTTCTCCTCCTTCAGCCTGTCTGTGTCAATTCCGCTGAGAGCCTTGATCAGACAGGTTTTGCCGTGATCCACATGTCCTGCGGTTCCAACAATCACATTCTGCATCCTGCTATTCCTCCCTGTCCGCCTCTGTCTCTGCCGGGCGGGCTGCTGTCCTTCCCGTTTCCTCTTTTTCCATCTCAGCGCTGCTGTGCTCTGCTCTGCAGAGAGCCTCTGCAATCCGCTGGAACTCATCATCCTCGATTGTGCGGACATTCAGATACACTGCATCGTGGAATACATGGGTAATCACAGGCAGCTCTGCCTTCCTGAGAAGACGCTCCAGCCTTGCCTCTGAGATCGTATCACTTTTGATGGAAACTGCATAGCCAGGAAGCATCACACCCGGCGCTGAACCGCCGCCCACCTGATCCTCGCAGGCCTCCACAGCATAGACAAAGCTCTCTGTCTGCTCCTCCAGAAGCGCCTTCAGGCGGCCGGCTCTCTCAAGAAGCTCCTCCCTTCCCATGGTAAGCATCCGGAGAATCGGCACGTTTCTCCTGCACGTACTCCTGTCCAGATACTCGAAGAAAGTAGCCTCCATGGCAGAAAGCGTCATCTTGTCCACCCGGAATGCTCTGGCAAGGGGATGGGCCTTCATCCGGTCAATCAGTTCCTTCTTTCCGATGATCACGCCGCCCTGCGGTCCGCCTAAAAGCTTGTCGCCGCTGAACAGCACCACATCTGCTCCGTCCTTCAGAGCGCCCTGTACCGTCGGCTCGTCAATGCCAAACTCCCCAAGGTCATTCATGAGTCCGCTGCCGAGGTCGTAGATAACAGGAATGTTCCACTCTCTTCCAAGCTCCGCCAGCTCGGGAACTGTGGTTTCCTGGGTAAATCCGATAATCCTGTAATTGCTCGTGTGGACCTTTAAGAGTGCTCCTGTGACGCCCTCCGTGTAAGCATTCCGGTAGTCAGAAACCTTCGTCTTATTTGTCGTCCCGATGTCCCTTAAAATTGCACCGCTCTCCTCCATAATCTCCGGAATGCGGAAGGAGCCGCCGATCTCCACCAGCTCTCCTCTGGACACAATTACTTCCTTCCCTCTTGCAAGAGCTGACAGGCAGAGCATGGTGGCGGCTGCATTGTTGTTCACCACCATGGCAGCCTCGGCGCCTGTCACCTTCCTGATAATCTCCTCCACATGGCTGTGTCGGGAACCTCTGGCCCCCTTCTTCAAATCGTATTCCAGAGTGGAATAATGAGCCGCGGCCTCGCAGACTCCCTCAATGGCTCTCTCAGACAGATTCGCCCTCCCCAGGTTCGTGTGAAGCACAATCCCTGTGGCATTGATTACCCGTCTTAAATTCCTCTTCTGGCGCAGCCGGATCAGCTTCAGCGCCTCGTCAGCCACCTGCTCCCGGCTCATCACTCTGTCTGTTTTTCCTTCTAAAATTCCGGCTCTCAGCGCGTCAATCTGTTCGCGCACAGCCTCCACAATCACACTGCGCGGCATTTTCTCCATAAAAAAAATAAGGCGCTCATCTCGCAGCACCTCATCAATCTTAGGGATTTTACGCAGTAAAACCTGTTTTTCTCCCATAGCAATATTATCCTTCCTTATGACTACCAGATGAAAAAGAAACGGAGGAGGTGGGAATCGAACCCACCCGGGGAGCTCTTAACTCCCCACAACGGTTTTGAAGACCGCGAGGCACACCAGCAACCTATCTGCCTCCTCATTCTGCATAGCATGTAAAATACTATCATATATTCAGTTTTCTGTCAAGAATTTTAGGGAATTTTGTAAATGGGGCGGTCGGGAAAGGATGCAGTTTTTTTGTTCCAGAAAAGTCACAAAAAAACTGCATCCTTTCCCGACCTTTATCCACTTTACACTCTTCCCGGGTGAGAGGGGAGAAGCTGCCCATCATGCCCTTCTTCCCTCTGTTTTTTCTCCCCCGTAAGCAGTGGTAAGGGAAGAGAACGAGAGTTTTATGTGACTTCGCTGGAACAGAAAACTCTCGTTCTCTTCCCCACTCCACCCCCTTACGCCTTACCCGATGTATCCGGCTGCGGTGAGAAGCTCTACTGCCTTCTCTTTCTTGTCGGCAGCCATTCTCACGATTGGGCCTGTGCAGCCCATGCCGCTCTCAGCGTAGATTCCGTTTTTCCAGAGAACCTTAACTGCATCCTCCAGATCCATAACCTCGATTCCAGGAATCTGCTCTGTACAGATCTCCTTTGGAGGCATGGCCACTTCCTCGTCTGCGTCTGCCTTCTTTGTGTTGGCCTTCTTGATCTCGTCAAGGATAGCTCTGAGTCCGGCTTTCTCAGCCTTCTTCCACTCTTCCTTCACGATCTTCTTCCAGTCATGGTTGATCAGGTTTGTGGCAAACTCCATGGCTCCTGCGATAACCGGAGCTCCGGATGCTCTGGACACGATCATGATGAGCTTGTCAAAGTCCGGACCGATACCTGGGCCGTAGCCAAAGCCTAATGACTCATAGCTTCCGCCTGTTGTATAAGCGGAGAAGATCTTTGTCATCAGGTTTCCTGTCAGGGAATCCATAACCATAACGTCTGCAGATGCAGACAGAAGGTCATTTCCTCTCATAACGATTCCGCCGTCTGCACGGGCAGAGTCAGCGAAATGAATATCATAGCCGTTCTCCTTTAACTGGATCAGGTACTTCTCTGTCTGTCTTGCACCGTCGATATTGGCAATGCCGACTGTCGGATTTTCAATTCCGTCTGCCTTGGCTGCAATAATGCCGTAGATGGCATTCTTCACCATGGCGCAGACGCGGTCTGTATCAGAAGTTCCTGTGGTTGTGGCCAGATACATGGCCTTTCCCATTCCTGGGGTAATAATTTTTCCAACAGTAGAAACACCTACCGGGAATGGATAGTGCATGGTAACAGCGGCGTCAATCTCGCCGGATTCCAGCAGCTCCTCCATCTTTTTATGAGTATCCTCTCCCTCGATCATATAGGGAGTGAGTCCCTTCCTCACTGCCAGCTCAAAGGCTCTGTCAATGTTCTCCTGGCCGTGCTCGCTTCCCTCGCACGCGAAGCCGATGACTGCCTTCTTGCCATAACGGCCTGTTTCAAGAGCATCCGCAACTTCCAGAAAGGTCTCTGCAATCATTTTCTTAATCTTTGCTTCAGACATAGCTCTTCGTCCTTTCCAAGATATTTTCCTACTCTTCCAGAAGTCCCTTTGCGAATTCTCTCATGGCCTGGCCGATCATGGATTTGATCTGCTTCTCGTCGACAGCCTGTCCCTCGTCAGCGCCGGAACCGTCATTGGTCTCTACTACGAAGGAAATACCGTCGAACAGGTTTGTCATTCTTCCAAGGAAGAGGCTTCCCTTTCCGATAATCATGGCACGCTTTGTCTCGCCTGCCAGGATCTCGTCTCTTAACGGACCCATGTACGGAACGCCGGACGGAATATGTCCCTGTGTCGGAGCCCAGCCTACCATACCGTGATCCTTAACGAAGGATGCGATCTCTGTTCTCTGAAGCTCGCCCTTCTTTACGCCTAAAGCAGCGATCATCTTGTAGTTTGCCTCCGGAACATCGCCTGCACCTGCCGGCTTTGTAATATCCGGATTCTGCATCTCAGGTGAGTACTTGTCAATATCCAGGATCTTCAGCCCTGCAGCCTCAAGAGGAGCTGTTACCAGAGAAGAAATTACATTCTGAGGAGCAGCACCTGTTCCGATTGTGTGGCGTCCGACAATATCTGTACGGATAACCGGGTTCACACCGTCGTTTGCGCTGATTAATACGGAGAAGCCTGCAACACAGTCCTCCAGTACCGGAACACCCTTCTTCACATGATCCTTTGCATTCATGCCCAGCTTAGCTGTACATCCTCCGGCTGTTACGACTACATTCTTGAATGCGCCGCACTGTACCAGAGCTGCTGCATGGACAATGGCATGTGCCGGTCCTGCGCAGAAACCTCTCACATCGGAGCCAGTTGCATTTGTAAAGCCTGCTACCTCAGCAGCTGCCTTTGCGAAGTTGCCGCCGCCTCTCTGGTTCATATCGCCGCAGGCCTCCTCGCAGCAGTCGATGACATAGTCTACATCCTCTGGATTTACGCCGGCCTTCTTTACTAACTCGATCAGAGCCAGAACGCTGGATGCCTTTGCAACAATATTCTCAAGCATCGTATGAGCAGACAGGTTCACATCCACGTCATGAGCTCTCTTTACAGCTCCTACCAGCTTGCCGCCGTCGTAAAGTCCCTCGGAGTGCTCGTTCTCTACTAATGCCTTGATATCTTCCTCTGTACTCTCGTTTCTGTCTAATAAAGCAAGCTGCTCCTCTGTCAGGAGATCCTGAGCAGCTAATTTCTCCTTAACGGAAGCGGCAAAGTTCTTCTCAAGATATACAAGCTCAAATACATCGCAGATCTGCATCAGTCCGTAGAACTCGTCCTGAGGCATAATCTGTCCGTACTTGCCGTCTCTCTTTGCATTCTCCCACTTTGTGTTGAAGAATGGGAACTCGATTCCTCTGAGTACCTCCGGCTTCTCATTTCCAATATAAATCTGGTTTGGAAGGTAGGAAACTGCATCCTCATAGCTTCTTAAATGCTTAGGAAGCTCTTTTAAGTATTCGGAATCAGGATTCACAATCTTCTCTGTAGTCTGTGTTGTTCCATTCTTAAGAACCATATCCGGAACGACTGCAAGCACATAGCTTGCACCTTTTAAAACAGGATATCCGCCCATGTCATTCACCTCATATATGATAGTTTATAATCATTTTATACTAGCTAATACTTTTTCTCTTCTGTTTCTGCGCCCATAAGAACCTGCAGGACGCAAGGGAAATTTTCCCGTATTTAAGAATTTCCCGGCAGAACAAAGCCCGCCGGGAAATTTATGAGGGCGCCTGCGCGCACTCAATTAGAGGTATTTACAATACTCATCACGGATGGAAGACATCTCGTTGTGAATGTCATCGACATCCATAACCATCTCCATCATGCTGATCTGGTCGTCGTAAACACCAGGATCTACTTCTGCCTTGATTTCATCCTCACAGATGTGATATACGGTAAGTCCCAACTGGACTCCTGCCAAAGGACCTGCGAAAGTTGGATCTCCTGCTGTTACAGTTTCAGCGGCAAGGCCTGCTGCCTCACCCTCTGCTGCGCCGAGAATTACTACTACATTCTCAGCACCGTACTGCTCTGCGAAATCTTTTACTCTCTTCTGGTTTTCCAGATCCATGGCACCTGCGGACGTTCAGACGAAGCACTCCGTAGAGGAATAAATAACCTCAGCACCGGCTGTCTTAACACACTCTTCGATAGCCGGGCCCGGAATTCCGTCACGGTCGCCGATGATGATGGCTTTTTTACCGTTTAAAATTGCCATTTCCGATTCCTCCTTTTCTCTAAATTTTTTATAGACACCGCCTGCGCGGTTTCTAGCGGACTAATTATATCACAATCCAAGCAGTTTGCCCAGATCGTCCTGCTCTAAAAAAGCAGTTTTTTCAATGTATTTGTACAGCATCGCGCCCTGGCACAGACGCTATCCATACTGCACTGGTCAGACACTTTCCGGTCTGCCCGGATGTCTCTGCCCCAAAGGCTTCTGAAATTACAGGTTAGCCTTGATCATAGCCTCCACGTTCTCTGGTGTTGCGTCATCCTTTACGCACTCAGCAACCTTCTCGCCGCCCTTGTAGATAGCGATAACCGGAAGACCTAATACCTTCTGGCCGATAGCCAGACGGCGTGCCTTTGTTGTGTTCAGGGAAGTAAACTTAATGTCCTTTCCGTAAACATCCTCCATAGCGTGGATATGTGGCATTAAAGCCTGGCATGGAACACAGCCGTCGCCGTAGAAATCAACTAAAACAGTTCCCTCTGCCTTTAAAACTTCTTCTTCAAAGTTTTCCTTAGTTAAATCAACCATTTTCTTTCACCCTCTCTGAGATATTCCAGTGATCATTCCATCTCGGAAATATATTTTTCAGCCTGCTGGGCAGCGATGGCACCGTCAGCAGCTGCTGTTACTACCTGTCTTAATGACTTAACCCGGACATCTCCTGCCGCAAAAACGCCCGGAATATTGGTATGCATGTTGTCATCGGTCTTAATATAGCCGTTTTCCATGTCAAGCATACCCTCAAACAGATCAGTTCTCGGTATGTATCCGATAAATCCGAATACACCGAACATTCCGTCATCCGGATCTGCCTCAATTCTTGTGATCTCACCTGTCTTCACGTTCTTTACAGTCATGGCAGACAGAAGTCCGTCACCCTCAAGACCGTCAACAACTGTATCCCACATGAAGTGCAGTTTCGGATTCTTGAATGCCTTCTCCTGGATGGACTTGGCAGCGCGCAGCTCGTCTCTTCTGTGGATGATGGTTACCTTTCTGGCAAACTTTGTCAGGTACATAGCCTCCTCAACGGCAGAATCTCCGCCGCCTACTACGAATACCTCAAAGTCCTCGAAGAAGTTGGCGTCACAAGTAGCGCAGAAGGAAACTCCCTTGCCCACGAACTCGCCCTCTCTCTTGCAGCCGATTGGACGCGGATATGCGCCGGTTGCAATGATCAGGCACTTGCACTCGTATTCGCCGTTGGTTCCATAAAGCTTCTTAATCGGGCCTTCCAGCTCAACTTTGTTGATAGTGTCTGTCACGCGCTCTGCGCCGAACTTCTCAACCTGCTTTGTCATACGCTCGATTAAGGATGGGCCGCTCTCTCCATCTACCATCTGTCCAGGATAGTTTTCAATTTCGTCTGTAATGGCGATCTGTCCGCCGTCCTTTGCCTTCTCAATCACGAGAGTGTCCAGGCGGTATCTTCCAGAGTACAGACCGGCAGCCAGTCCTCCCGGACCAGCACCTAAAATGATTACGTCATAAATCTTGCCCATGTCAATTTCTCCCTTCGCAGCTTAAAGCTGCCGCAAATTTGCGGTAATTTATTTCGCCCCGCCGGGATGCCGCAGAGCCGAAGCCCCTTGACATCTCGGGCGGGATGAATTCTCAAACAACCTTTGCAGCACCTTTTACTAAGCTGCAAATTATCTTCATCAGAAAGCGTACCGTTCCGCTCTCAGATTACTTCCATTCAAAAACCGTCTGGCCGTCAACCGGAGTCTGTAACGCTTCCAGAGCCTTTCCAACGATCTTTCTTCTAATCTCTTTCTCTTCCTCGTGGGAAAGAGCAGGGTTTCCAAGTGGATGAGGAATAGCAATGGCCGGAACAATTCTATTTGCTCCAACTGTTAAAGAAATCGGAACTACTGTCGCAATATGAACTACAGGAATTCCATAGGACTCAATGCCTTTTACCATCGTTGCACCGCAACGTGTACAGGTACCTCAGGTAGAGGTAAGGATAACCGCGTCAACATGGTCATCAACCAGTTTCTGTCCGATCTCCTTAGCGAACTTGCTTGCATTTGCTACTGCTGTTCCATTACCAACTGTGGTATAGAAATATTTGTGAAGGCTTCCGATCTTGCCCTCCTTGATGAACTCCTCAACGATGTCCACCGGAAGAACACGGTCTGCATCCTGGTTAGCGTATACCGGATCGTATCCGCCGTGTGCTGTCTCGTATGTCTCCTCTGTCAGATCCATAACGCCCTCGATGTCGTACTGTCCGTACTTGGAAGCACTGGAGGACTCGATGTGATCCGGGTTGCCCTTCGGAACGATACCGCCGGAGGTAACTAAAGCGATCTTTGCGTGAGCCAGATCCTTAACAGCCTCTCCTGGAGCTACACGGTCGAAGCTTGGCATTGGGTACTCTGTCTCGTACTCCTTGCCGTTTAACTTCTTAACAAGCATCTCAACGGCACGCTGTGCACCTGGCTTGTCCTCGAAGAAGTTTACACGGATGCCGTTCGGCATATATCCGTCTTCCTTGGAAGAACCAATCTTCTCACCCTTAACCAGCTTCAGAGCCAGAGGAGCCATCTTCTTAACGGCATCTCTCATGCCTGCTGCGCTGTTCTTTGTCGGGCAGATATATACTTTTGTCTTGTACATATCAGCACCTGGGTTCTCCTTGTACATACCTGTAACAACAGGAAGTCCAAGTTTCTCCTTAACGGCTGCTGCAACTGTACCGCAGGCAACACCGTAACGTCCGGCGTTGAATGCAGGACCGCAGATAACACCGTCCGGTGCTTTCTCCTTGATCATATTGAGAACAGTCTCTGTTGCTGCGTCTACGTTCTCATTGAAGTAAGAGTCTCCGCAGATAACTGTAGCGATGATCTCAGCTTCCTCACCAAATGCCTGATTGAATGCAAGACCAGGGCCTACAGCTCCGTCTCTTACCTCTGGCTGGTAGTCAGCTTTCTCCTCGCCGCCGATATTTGCGAAAAACTGATTAATATAATGAACAAATTTCAGTTTTCCCATGATTTCCTCCTATCTAGCGCTTAACTTGTTGAAGCCCATCTCGTTGGTTGCTCCGGTGATAACCTGAAGCTCTGCTACGATAGAGCCGTCAGCCTGAAGGCTTCCGTCGAATCCGCCTGCAATAATATCTGCAACCTCAGGATATCCGATAACTCTGTCCTTCGGCTCCAGTGTGATAACCATGTTTGCGTTTCCGCCTGTAACAACTGCATCAGCTGCTACGTCTGCATCTGCTAAGGACTGGGAAGCGCCGTCGCGTCCTGCATACTCATCTGTGATGATAACAGTCTTAACGCCCTGAGCCTCGATCTTCTTGCAGTTCATGATAAGGTCTGTATCCGGGTTTCCGAATCCCTCCTGGGAAACGATAGCGCCGTCAACGCCTAACCACTTGCACAGCTTGGATGTCCAGTCAGAGGAACGCATCTTGTCAGCCAGGTATACGTTCTCGTTTGTGATGATAACACCTACGAAGTTTAAAGTCTTTCCGTGCTGCTCAAATAAGGATTTGATAACCGGATTGTTTAAGTGATGGTAGGATGTATTCTTATCGCATGCAGATACACAGTTACCGCTTAAGATAGCGCCGTCCATGGTCTCTGTCGGATTGATGATAGTCGGCAGGGACTGCTTCATGTCAACACCGTATACATAGGTGTCGTGCATAAGTCCCTGGCTCTGAAGCATTAATACATATGCGACTCTCGGCAGGTTCGGATACTTCTCGATTCCTTCCTTAACGTCCTCTGTCTCATATGTCTCAATCTCCTCAGCCTCGATGTCCTTAGCCAGCTTTCCAACATAGTCAGCAGCCTTTAATCCTGCCATGCGGACAGCCTTCTCGTGAGCGTGTTTCTCGATTCCGTCAGCCGGCTCACAGATAACAACCAGGTTGTTTAACTTGGAGAATGGCGTATACTCTGCGCCAGTTCCGCACATATCGATGATTCCCTCCTGGAAACCAACGATCTTTCCTGTTGTGACAACAGCGGATCCGCGAAGAACGTTTGTCCTTCCGCTTCCAACAGTGGCAACCTTGGAAATCATACCCGGGAACATAGCTCCCTCTCCGCTTACTTTAACTCTTGGCTCAATAACATCCTTTACAGGCATAATGCGGACACTCTCACCTGGTCTCGCAATGTCAAGCTCTACAGATTTCAGGTTCTCATCCTCAAGAAGAAGAGCCTTTAACTCATCTGCATTCACATAGATAACTCCATTCTCCACTTTGGACTCCGGACCAAACTGGATGTCTTTTACGGGAATAATCCCTAATTCAAGTTTCATGAATGCCTGACCTCCCTTTCTTTAAAATTTGTATTTTTGCGGCAGAAGAATTTCTCTTCGCTTTATAAATATAGCAAGTAACATGCCATACTTTCAAAAATCCATAAATGCTAGTAAAAACATTTTTTTATTACAGTAAAACCCTGTGTTTTTACCTGCATTTTTCGGCTGTTTTCGAGGATTTCCCATTCCAAAATTTTTGCTGCAAAACTTTTTTCTGAGCTCTCCCGCAGTCTTTTCAGTGGGTTCTTTGTCATCTTTGACAGTTTTGGCGTTCCTGTTTGTCAATTTCCCTCTGGCAAATGGCAAATCCCCTGGCAATTATCGTGTCAACCAGTGACAAATCCTCTGTCAGCCTGCTTTCAGCCATTTTCATTTTTTCAGCACAGGCCCGTGGAACCCGGCCTGCCCGATCAGACAACCCGGTCAATGGCCCCGCTGATCAGTTCCAAATCGACCTGTCTGAAATCGTTTACAATCGACTCATCCCATTTTCTCACCGGACGATCACTGAGGAATTTTTTTGTCATAAGCACCGCATCCTCAATCATCAGTTCATTTTCAATGACTTCATCGCCATCCATTTTTCTGTCAGACAAAAGTACAGAGCGGAACGGCGTCTGATTCGGCTTGATGCTTCCAGCCATCGGATGCGTCTCTATCCTGCTGCCTTTCTGGACATAGTCTCTGGCTCTCACGAGCACATCCAGATAGGATCCATCCTCCAGATAGTCTACCCTGACTCTATCCCTGTATTTTTCAAAACACAGACGGTTATTTGTAACTAGCAAATACATCTCCATACTCCTGTTGTCCTTTTGTTTTCAGCCTTCGGACAGCCTGTCCTTTCGCTGTTTAGCAAGCTCTATTATACGTCAAATCAGCTGAATAATAAAGCACTTTTTTTATGTTTTTTTAACTTTCACACAACTGTTTCCGGCGCTTTTGGCTCAAGATTCATGCATTTTCACACAAACACGTCAAAAAAGACTGCCAAAATTGTCAAACCATGGCTGATTTGAAATTCCGACAGTCTTTTTATTCCAAAGGAAGATGAACCGGCACTGTAAATTTCTATTTTTCCTTATCCTTCTAAGGTCTTATAACTACTCTGGCGCCTGTCATCTTCTCTGCGATTTCATACATATTGGAGACAGTTCCTACCTGAAGCTTGTCCTCCAGGCCCAGGTGCTTGAGGCAGGTTCCGCAGGTGAGGATCTCAACGCCCTGCTCTGCCATGTACTTCAGATCCTCCACGGATTCGCTTCCCTCAGCCGTCAGCTTCGCACCGCCGTTGTAAAAAATAACAGTTTCAGGCAGAGGCTCCTGGCGGCTCACTGCGTAGATAAATCCTTTAATGAGAATTTTTCCAAGCTCCTCCTCCGGCTCTCCCATCCGGTCGGAAGCAATGACAACCACTCTTCCTCTGGCGATCCCGTTCTCCGGCTCTGCCGGCACGCTGCAGTCAGCGCAGTCAGCCAGGATCTTCTCTGCCGGCACATTCGGCCCATCCGCTCCGCTTTCTGACGGAAGAAAGGTCACTTCAAATTCCTTGTCAGAATGTTTTTCACTTACGGCCTTCATTCCCTCGTGTCCGGCCAGCTTAGTCAGGTTCTGAACTGCAATCTCGTTGTCCACAAGAACCCTTACCTCTTCCGCCTTTTTGACTTCCTCTAAAATCTTCTTTGTCTCGATTACCGGCATCGGGCATGCTTTTCCCCTCATGTCAAGCTGCTTCATCACTTTTGCCTCCTGTTTTCGTAAATTTCTGGGCTTATCCGGCCTGTTCCAGTCCCTGAGACGGTCACACGGCATATTTTATACCAGCTTTTCCTATTATAAGACAGCGGAGCCGGCCGTGTCAATTACAGACCCTTCCTGTAAAACGCCTGGAATTATTGGATTTTTCTATATATTTCCTGTAACTATTCAAAAAAACTCTAGGTTTTTTCTCCCATTTCCGGCTGCTGACCGGTCTGTTTCATGGTTTCCTGCCGCAATGGCTGTCTGTTTTCTGTCAGCGTCATAAGGGGCATAAACACATGAAGCAGCTGCACAGCAGCTGCTTCACATTCAGGTTCACCCGGGGAGAGCTTCTCCATCCGGCTTCCGTTTTTCTACTTTCTCACAGCACCGCTTCGCTGGGCTGCCTCCTTCACTGCGGAAGCTACGGCCTCTACCACCCTCTTATCGAAGGCAGACGGAATAATGTATTCCGGCTTAAGCTCCTCCTCAGTTACCAGTCCGGCTATTGCCTCTGCTGCCGCCCTCTTCATCTCATAGTTGATGTCTCTGGCACCTGCGTCAAGGGCTCCTCTGAAAATACCAGGGAATGCCAGCACATTGTTAATCTGGTTCGGGCAGTCGCTTCTTCCGGTTCCCATTACCTTTACGCCTGCTTCCATAGCCGTCTCATAGGAAATCTCCGGAACAGGGTTTGCCATGGCAAAGACAATGGGATCCGGCGCCATCGTATGAACCATTTCGGGAGTCAGGGCATTGGCTACTGACACGCCGATAAATACATCGGCGTCCTTTACGGCATCAGCCAGGGTTCCCAGCTGCTCGTCCAGATTTGTAATCTCGCAGAGCTCTGCCTTGTGTCCCTCTACGCCTTCTTTTCTCTTTCTGCAGAGGATTCCAAACTCGTCACAGGCGATCACGTTTTTTACGCCGGCGAACATAATCATCTTGATAATGGCTGTTCCCGCCGCCCCCGGTCCGTTTAAAACCACCTTCAGATCCTGGAGCTTCTTTCCTGTCAGTCTGGCTGCATTCATGAGAGCTGCCGTCACCACGATAGCTGTTCCGTGCTGGTCGTCGTGGAATACGGGAATATCCAGCTCTTCCTCCAGCCTTCTCTCGATCTCAAAGCATTTCGGTGAAGCAATATCTTCCAGGTTGATTCCGCCGAAGGACGGCGCAATCCACTTGACAGCCTTAATGATTTCCTCTGTATCCTGAGTATCCAGACAAATCGGGAATGCATCTACATTTCCAAACTGTTTAAACAGAAGGCTTTTTCCCTCCATAACAGGCATCGCTGCCTCAGGGCCTATATTGCCCAGTCCCAGCACTGCCGTACCGTCTGACACCACAGCTACCAGGTTTCCCTTAGCTGTATAGCGGTAGACATCCTTCTTGTTTTCATGGATTTTCCGGCATGGCTCTGCAACACCGGGTGTATATGCGATACACAGCTGATCCCTGGAATTAATCTCCACCTTTCCTGCCACCTGGATTTTTCCATGGTTTTCCTCATGCATCTTTAAGGCTTCTTCATTATAATTCATCTGTTCTTCACTCCTTTTCCTCACTCAGCTTGGCCAGTGTTTTAAAAAGCAGCTCAAAACGCGGTCTGATTGTGTCAATCTGAAGGGTTTCGTTCTGGCTGTGAGCTCCGTCGCCTGCAGGTCCTGCACCGTCAATTACTGTGCTTCCGGCAAAGGCTGCAAAGTTTCCGTCTGAGCCGCCTCCGGTCTTTGCCCACAGGATCTCCATTCCCATCTCTTTTCCCTGCTCCTCCATGAGAGCCATAAGTTTCTCCGTCTTTTCTGTCTTTCTCATAGGAGGGCGGAAGCCTTCTCTTTCGATTGTAATGGATGTTCTCCTGTCGAAAGGATTCTCCATGATTTCCCGGAATGCGTTCTCGATCTTCTGATTTTCCTCGATGGTCTCAAACCTGGTATCAATCATGGCTTCCACATGGTCGCACACAACATTTGCCGTAGTTCCGCCGGAAATTTTTCCCACATTTACGCTGGTTCCGATCTCGTAGTGATTCAGCCCCTCCATCTTGAGAACTGCGCGGGCTGCCTCGTTGACAGCGCTGGCTCCATCCCAGGGAGCCACACCGGCGTGGGCCGCAATTCCCTTTACCGTCATTTTGTAGCGGGCCAGACCCTTTCTCTCATATACATAGGCCCCGTTTTTCCTTCCCGGCTCCAGAACAAATGTATATTTTGCCTGGCTTGCCAGCTCCTGAATCCGTTTCTGAGAATGAACGGAGGAAATTTCCTCATCGCTGTTCAGGGCAACGCAGAATCCCAGATCCGTGCCGCTTTCCACCAGGTTTTTCACTGCGTGGTAAATGAAAAGCAGGCCGGCCTTCATATCCATTACACCGGGGCCGTATGCCAGATTTCCCTCGATGCGGAAAGGACGCTTTGCAGCCTCTCCTTTTGGAAATACCGTATCCATATGTCCCAGGAAGAGTACGTCTGTCTTTTCTTTCTTATTCCGGATTTCCATGAATGGGCCGATACCCTCCGGGCCTGCCTCTCTCTTGATATCAAGCCCCAGAGCCCTGTATTTTTCCTCGAAGTAATCGGCGATCAGCCCGGGTCCACCCTCTACCCGGCTTCCGCTGTCTGTGTTTACCAGGGTCTCAAGCTCCTTTAAGTACTCGTCAAGCTCAAATCTCATAATACTCTCCTTTTCTTCTAAAACATCAGGAAGGTAGCTGCCATCAGCACAACCAGTCCTCCGATCATCGGGATGGCTGTTCGTTTTACTACATCAACCGGGAACAGGTCTGCGCTGTCGCTGACCGCCACGATAACGGAGGTAATCGGAGAAACGCTTCTCGCGATACCGCTTGCCAGCTGCATAGGCATAACCATCAGAACTGTTGAAACTCCAAAAGCGGCGGCCACAGTAGGTGCCAGAGCGGCAAATGCGTAGAATGGAGCGTTTCCGGAACCCATAACGATGGAGCAGACTGTGATGATAAGCACCATCACGATTGTCATCGGAACCGGTCCGAATCCTGTGGCTTTACAGCTCTCTATGATGATATCAATTGCTCCGATAGCCTGCAAGCCCTTTGCAAAGACCTCGCCTGCAATAATCAGTGTAACAATAGTGGCAAACTGATGTCCCATACCGTCGAAGAAAATCTGAATGCTCTTGAATACTTCTTTTGCATGTCCTTTTTTGCGCACCAGCTCGAAAATCAGTGCAATGGTGGTTCCTAAAAGCATCGCCGTAATAACATCCATGGAAATGGAGCTGATAATCAGCTTGCTGAATACAAACAGGAAGATAAGGGGAAGCAGCGGAAGAATCGCATAGATCTTCGGTGCAGCCTCTGTATTCTTTTTCTCTTCCTGTGTTTCACCTGACTTAAAGCCCATCTTTTTGTCACAGTATTTCTGGACAATGTAATGAAGTACAGAGATTGTGGGAACAACCATGGCAGAAACAGGGAGCTGATAGTTCACAAAGTATACCATAGGATCTAACCCTGCTGTCTGAGCGGCCATATTGGATGCACCGGAAGCCGGTCCTAAATCCAGACAGGCTGCCGTACCGATCAGAGCTGCTGCGGACAGACGGCTCACTCCCAGCTCTACAAGTACCGGGAACAGGGTAGCCATTAACAGAACACTCAGTCCTGCTGCACTCGGAATGAAAACATTGAGGAACTGGCCTACTACATAGCTGAGCGCCAGAACCAGATAAGGCGCATTAATCTTCTTTAAAGGCTTGATACAGATACTTACCATAGCGGAGCTGGCTCCGATTTTGTCCATGTAAATGGCAAATCCGCCTACGGCCATGATGATAAGGCCGGTACCGGCTGAATCGGATTTAAACACATTTTTTATGTACTCGAAGATGTCAAAGAACCAGAAGCCTGTCTGATCCTCCAGAGCCAGGATCTCTCCTGTATGGAATAAAGATGCCAGAATCATCAGGAAAATACCGCCTGCAAAAAGCACGGTCTGCGGCTTGAATTTTTTTAAGATGAAGTATCCTACTACCAACGTCACTGCAAGCGCTGTTAGAATGCTAAACATGATTTCTCCTCCATTCGTATTTAAGGATAAATTAAAGACGTCTTTTTATATTGCTGATTATATGTCTATTGTTAACCTCAGTCAATACATAATTAATTTTTCATCATTTTGCAAAAATATTTTGTCCTTAATTTAGTAATAAATAACAAAAGAATTTCTCTTTTTTGATGAAACGCCCTTGCAGTTAAGTCCCTCCCCGGTGTGTGGTTGCCTTCCCCATTCTTTTTTGATATACTTGATTATCAGAAAAATACAAGCATCGACCGAAAGGAAATTTGAATGAAAATCGCAGTTCTTTCTACTGAATATTTAAAGGATTATTTGACAGAGGCTGTTGAAAAACTAGATCTCGGATGTGAGATTGAGATTTTTATTTACTATAATTATGTTCATATTGTAGATTTATACAGGCAGCTGGAGGACAGATTCGACGGCTTTATCACCACCGGTCCCGTCCCCATGCAGACAGTAAAAAAGAGCGTTCCCAACTGCCGCCCCATCAGCTTTTTTCTGTGTTCTGAAAGCAATTACTACAAAACCTTTTTCGAGGTCATCTACAAATATCAGGACTGGAACTTTGAATACGGATATTTTGACTTCTGCGACTACCTGTGCCCTGATCAGGAGTCCTCTCTCATCGAGCACCTGAAAAACGGCACCTTCGGCAGCTGGCTGGACAGAAACAACCGCTATATGACCAACATGACCGTTGAAAAGATGCAGGAGTCCACCCAGAGAAAGCTGGAAAAGCATATCAGGCTCTGGAAGGAGGGAAAGATTAAGTACTCCCTCTCCCGAATGAGTCCCATTATGCCTCAGATTCTCGAGGCAGGTGTGGACTGTCACTATATTTCTTTCAGCTATGACGACATCGTCCTCTGTTTCCGCCAGCTGATTCAGGAAATTCTCATGGGCGAGCTGAAGGACAGCCAGACGGCATCCATTGAAATTCTTTTCTCCGGCGCCGGGAAGCAGTCTGCAGATTCAAAGCAGCGCGATGTGCTGGAACGGCTTTTAAAAGCCTTCAACAAAAGGTATATGTGCGACTTTATCATCCATGAGACAAAAAACGGCTTCCGTATTTCCACCAGCCACAAGACGGTAGAAACCATCACCGACGGCTTTACGGCCTGCCATCTGAGAGAATACCTGGAAAAAAACGGAAACCTTTCCCTGGCCATAGGCTACGGGCTCGGGCGGGTCATCAGCCAGGCCCAGGCGAATGCCATCGACGCTGCGAGAGAGTCACAGATCAACGGAAACAAGACCAGCTATCTGTTCGGCGAGGATCGGGAGCAGATCGGGCTCTTCGGCTCCGGAAATGATTTTTCCATCCAGGGCTCTGTCACCCCCTACATAAGGGAGCTGTCAGACCGGACCGGCCTTTCCACGCTGACTATCCAGAAACTGATCAGCGCCTTCCGCATAACCGGTACAGAGGAGGTAACCACGCCGGAGCTGGCAAGGATCCTCCACATTACCATCAGAAGTGTAAACCGGCTGATTTCCGTTCTCGTCAAATATAACCTGGCTGAGCCTCTCTATTCCCGCCAGACCAATACCAAGGGACGTCCAAGCAAAGTATACCGCATACGGATCCAGATCGATTAAAAACAGCGGGGGGAGGAAGCTGCCATAGACTGCAGCTCCCCCTCCCCGCTGTTTTTAATCCTTTAACCTTTTTCCTTTTCCTATTTCAGTTCTCCCACAGCCGGATTCATGCCTATGGACAGATTCTCACCCAGGGAGTAGAGTGTGATAAATGTGTTATCCTTCTTCCATTTCCAGTTCTGGCTGCCGGCTTCTGATGACTTGCCGTCAAATTCCGGCTCCTGTCCCACGAACTCTGTCAGATTTTCCACCCATTTTTCTGTCATGGTCTGATGATCCTCTTCACCGCCATGGAACTTGACAGACAGGGATGTGATCTTCTTGTTCTCGTCACAGGTTGTGTACAGGGAGGCCTCATCCTCTCCCAGGGTAATCTGGTAGATACGGCCGATATAAAAGCTCCTGTCCTCCGTCCAGTTCTCTGTGCCGCCTCCGAACAGATCCTTCGTCTCCTCATCATCCGTGCCGAGGATTTCCACAAGCTCTTCCAGCTGGACTGCCTGACCGGCTTCCTCAGCCTGGGCCTTGTCTGTTTCCGTACGGGCTTCTGATCCGGCAGCCCCTGTCTCCGGGACTGTCTCGGTCTGAGCTTCTGAAGACACGGAGGCCGCTGACTCTGCCTGAGTCCCTGCAGATTCCGCTCCTGCCGGCTCTGCACTGCATCCTGCTAACAGCGCAGCAGTCAGAACCATCGCCGGAAGGACTGCTCTTCTCTTTCTCATGGCCTCCTCCTAGTAGTTGATTCCGCTCACTGCCAGAGCTCCGTCTCTCACGCCAAAGTTAATATTTGCCTTGCCTCCGTCTGAGATAGAAAATCCTGCCATGCTGGGCTGCATATTCTCTGTATCTGCATCTGCCACAGAGGCTACGAGCTCGTCGGTAAACACTGCGTCAGCACCCAGAGCCAGGAAGTCCTCCTTCGTTTCCACAGCTCCCACATCAGGAAGGCCTACGTAAACCGGGAACGCTGTAAGCTCTGCTAAAGCGTCCAGATCCTTTGCTGCCACTGCCTCCTTGATCTGAGCTGCAAACTCGGCTGCCGCTGCGCTGTCAACGGCAAAGTTATCCTCATATCCGCCGGCGCTGCCGTTTTCAGCCTGAGCCTCTGCCTGGGGCTTTTCAGCTGTCTCAGTGTTTTCGCTCTTAGTCTCCTCCCCAGCTGCCTCTGTTTTCGCCTCTGTCTCTTCCATGCTCTCTGCTGTCTCTGCAGGCTGAAGCTCCTCCATCTTTGCTGTCTCCTGTGCAGCAGTTGTCTCAGCAGGCTCTGTCTTTCCTGCACATCCTGTAATGGCAAGACCTGTTACCGCGATCCCCATAATCACTGCTGCTGCCGTAAATTTCGATTTTCTCATTTTTTCATCCTCCAATTTCAAATTCTATCTCACCGGATGAACCGGGTGCGATCTCATATTTTTCGAAGACAATTACAGGATTTCCATTTTCATTGATATAGAATTTCGCATTTTCTGAAATACCTGTGAATCCGCCTTCCTCTGCCGACCAGAATACCTCTCCGGCTTCCTGTCTGCTGCTTATCTGCTGCCCTATGCTCTCATCTGCGATTCTGATATAATCGCTTCCCAGCAGATCCTCAAGAGTTACCATCTTTCCTGTATTGACATCAATATTGTAATACCTTTCCTCGCTGTAGGCGGTCGTCCAGCTCTCTGTTCCTCTTACGATGAAGGAGAGATACTGGTCTGTCTGAGATTTAATCTCATAGCCCACCTGAATCTGTATGTTGTGAGCTTTCCACTCTTCCTCCGTTCCTCCTGTATCCAGGAACGCCTTTCTGTATTCCTCGGCACGGGATACAGCCTCGTCTGCATACTGTCTGCAAAGATTGTAGATCTCCTGGTTCACTTCATCAACCTTAATTCCCGTATCTGTCTGAATCATATCTAATGTAGGAACTTCCACGGAAATTCCAATTCCATCTTTTTCAGACTCATAAGTCCGGAACGTCAGCACCCTCGCCAGTGTCCCGATGACAGGAAGCTGTGCCGCCTCCTCAGCGAAAGCTGTGCTTGTGTTAAGCGCCGCTGTAAATACGACGCAGACGGCGGCTGCAGCAGCGGCTGCTTTTCTGAGCCCGCTTCTTCTCCTGAGCCTCAGAACCTTCTTCTCCTGAGCCAGGCGCTGCTCTGATTTTTCAATTTCCTTCTGAATTCTGGCATTCAGCTCTTTCGGAATCGGTATATTGTCATATTCTGACTTCATATTTTCTAATCTTCCCATCAGCTCACCTCCTGAATATTTTCCCGGAGAAGCTTAAGTCCCCGGTATAGCTTTGTTTTCACTGTGTTCAGATTCAGGCCTGTAATCTCTGAAATTTCATTTAATGACAGCTCCTCAAAAAACCTCAGCCTGATAATTGTCTGTATATCTTCTTCCAGTCTGTCCAGCTCCTCTTTGATATCATCCTGCTGTTCATAACCTTTTTCATAGTAGGCCTCCTCTTTCTGAGGATTATCGTCTGACAGGAGTTCCTTTTTTCTCTGCTTTATCGCTGCCAGACTTTCATTTATCAATATCCGGTAAAACCAGGTTTTCACTGCATCGGCATTTCTTATGTTTTTGTAGGACTCGAGAGCCTTGCAGACCGCATTCTGAACAATGTCCAGAGCATCCTCCTGGTTTCTGGCGTAGCTGTATGCCACCCGGTAAAATTTATTCTGATTTTCTACAATATAGCTGACCAGCAGCTCATACAGCGTCTGTTTCATGGGTACCCCTCTGCCTCAAATGTTATCAGTAATTATCTGTTTCTATTTATATAGATAAGTTTACCCCTCCAAAAGTTTCAGATGAGACGTTTTTTTATTTTTTTCTTCTGTTTCACAGCTCATATCAGGGGAAGCGCTGCCTTCCGGGAGACAGAAGCTGCCTTCCGGTAAAAAACAGAGATTTTAACAGACAGAAAACGGGGGCAGCTCCCTGCTTTTCTCGCAGAGAGCTGCCCCCGTTTTCTGTCTGTCTTTGCCGCCCAGACGGCTGCTTATTTTACTGCTCCTTGATCTCGCTGTGGAACTCCTGTAAGGACTTCACACCCAGATGTCCGTTCTTCTTGATAGTCTTCAGAGCCTGAACGGTAGCCTTTGCTGCAGCCATGTTGGTGAAGTAAGGAATCTTGCCCTTTACGGCTGCCTTTCTGATATAGCTGTCATCGCCAAGTCCCTTCTTATCGAGAGGAGTGTTGATGATAATATTTACAGACTTGTTTGTGATCTTGTCCAGTACGTTCGGACGTCCCTCGTCGATCTTGGCCACCTTCTCTGCCGGAAGGCCTGCTGCCTTCATGATGTCGTAGGTTCTGCCTGTTCCCATGAGCTTGAAGCCGCACTCATAGAAGCCCTTGGCAACCTCGATTAACTCTGGCTTGTCCATATCGTTGACACTTAAAAGGACGGTACCCTCACTTGGAAGTCTTGTCTGTGTGGCCTCCTGTGCCTTGTAGATGGCCTCTCCCACGTTCGGTGACATGCCGAGAACCTCTCCCGTGGAGCGCATCTCCGGTCCTAATACCGGGTCAACCTCAGGGAACATCTTGAACGGGAATACAGGCATCTTCACGCCGTAGTGAGGAATCTTCTTCTCCTTTAACTCCGGCACCGGAGACGGACGTCCTGTCAGGTGGGATGTCATGATGTCTGTTGCCAGCTTCACCATCTTGATGTTGCATACCTTGGATACCAGCGGCACGGTTCTGGACGCTCTCGGGTTAGCCTCAAGCACATAAACCTCGCCGTCCTCGATGGCGTACTGCATATTCATAAGTCCCACTACGTGCATTTCCTTTGCGATCCTGCTTGTGTAGTCCTTGATTGTCTCCACCTGATCCATGGTCAGATTTCTGGACGGAAGGATACATGCAGAGTCACCGGAGTGGATTCCTGCAAGCTCGATGTGCTCCATAACGGCCGGAACGAACACATTCTCTCCGTCGCTGATGGCGTCTGCCTCACACTCTGTGGCGTGGTGCAGGAAGCGGTCAATCAGGATTGGACGGTCCGGAGTCACGCCTACAGCCTGCTGCATGTAGAATGACATAGCCTCGTCGTCGTGTACGACCTCCATTCCCCGGCCGCCTAATACGTAGGAAGGACGAACCATTACCGGATAGCCAATCTTGTTGGCAATCTCCAGGGCCTCCTCCACATTGACAGCCATTCCTGACTCCGGCATCGGAATATTTAACTTATCCATCATAGCGCGGAACAGATCTCTGTCCTCAGCCATGTCGATGGTCTCCGGTGTGGTTCCCAGGATGTTTACGCCGTACTTCTTCAGATCAGCTGCCAGGTTAAGCGGTGTCTGGCCTCCGAACTGAGCGATAACGCCAAGGGGCTTCTCCTTATGGTAGATGCTTAACACATCCTCCAGTGTAAGCGGCTCGAAGTACAGCTTGTCAGAGGTATCGTAGTCTGTGGAAACAGTCTCCGGATTGCAGTTTACGATAATTGTCTCAAATCCCAGCTCCTTGAGGGCTAATGCAGCGTGTACGCAGCAGTAGTCGAACTCGATACCCTGTCCGATACGGTTCGGACCGCCGCCGAGAATCATGATCTTCTTGTTGTCGCTGCAGGGGCTCTGATCCTTAATGTGGTAGCTGGAGTAGTAGTATGCAGAATCCTCTGTTGCGCTTACATGAACGCCCTCCCAGCCTTCCTCGATTCCGGCCTCTGTCCTGGCGTTTCTGATCTCCTCCTCGGAAACCTCCAGAAGCTCGCTTAAATACTTGTCTGCGAAACCGTCTAACTTGGCCTGGCGAAGCACCTCAACCGGAGGAACCTGTCCCTTGTACTTGAGGATTGCCTCCTCCTCCTCCACAAGCTCCTTCATCTGAGCGATAAAGTAGCTCTTGATCTGTGTCAGATCGTGAAGCTCCTCCACTGTGGCTCCCTTCCTTAAAGCCTCATACATGATGAACTGGCGCTCGCTGGAAATCGTGTGGAGCATGGAGAGCAGCTCCTTCTTCGTTTTCTTCTGGAAGCCTGCATGGCCTAAGCCGTAGCGTCCTCTCTCGAGGCTTCGGATTGCCTTCTGAAGGGCCTCCTTGTAGGTCTTTCCGATACTCATAACCTCGCCTACGGCCTTCATCTGAGTACCTAATTTATCCTGTGAGCCTTTGAATTTCTCAAATGCCCAGCGCGCAAACTTGATGACAATATAATCGCCGGACGGAACGTACTTGTCGAGGGTTCCGTACTTTCCGCATGGAATCTCATCCAGCGTCATGCCTGTAGCTAACATGGCAGATACGAGAGCGATAGGGAAGCCGGTTGCCTTGGATGCAAGAGCGGAGGAACGGGATGTTCTCGGGTTGATCTCGATGACAATGTCACGATCTGTCTTCGGATCATGAGCCCACTGTACGTTTGTTCCGCCGATAACCTGAATCGCCTCTACAATCTTGTAGGACTTCTCCTGCAGGCGCTTCTGAACTTCCTCAGAGATGGTGAGCATCGGTGCGGAGCAGAAGGAATCACCTGTGTGAACGCCTACCGGGTCGATGTTCTCGATGAAGCACACGGTAATCATGTTGTTCTTGGAATCGCGGACAACCTCCAGCTCCAGCTCTTCCCAGCCGAGGATAGACTCCTCAACCAGAACCTGGCCGACCATACTTGCCTGAAGACCTCTGGCGCAGACAGTTTTTAATTCCTCCACGTTATACACAAGGCCGCCGCCCTCGCCGCCCATGGTGTAGGCCGGACGGAGAACTACCGGGTAGCCTAACTTGTCAGCGATAGCCAGAGCCTCCTCCACAGAGTAGGCAACCTCGCTTCTGGCCATCTCGATTCCAAGACTTGCCATGGTCTCCTTGAATTCCTCTCTGTCCTCGCCGCGCTCGATGGCATCTACCTGAACGCCGATTACCTGTACATTGTATTTGTCAAGAACGCCTGCTGCTGCCAGCTCAGAACACAGGTTCAGTCCGGACTGTCCGCCCAGGTTCGGGAGCAGCGCGTCTGGACGCTCCTTTTCAATAATCTGTGTCAGACGGTCTACATTCAGAGGCTCGATATAGGTAACATCAGCAGTTTCCGGATCTGTCATGATAGTAGCCGGGTTGGAGTTTACCAGCACAATCTCATAGCCGAGCTTTCTAAGAGCTTTACATGCCTGAGTTCCAGAATAGTCGAACTCACATGCCTGTCCGATAATGATTGGACCGGAGCCAATAATCATTACTTTGTGAATGTCATTTCTTCTCATGTTTTTTCCCTCTCATTGTCACCAGTTTACGTTTACTTCTTCTTGCCTACCGGGCTTTCCGGCTGCCGCAGGACGGCTGTAACTCCCTTTAGCCACCGCAGCTCCTGGATTCAGGCCCTAGTAAACCATTATCAGCATTATAATAAAAAATGCGGGCGATGTAAATAAAAAATTTGCGTTTTGATGTAGAATTTTGTCTTACATTTTTTCAGATTTTGTGCTATACTGACAAGGATATAGTGGGGTATTATTTTCGGCAGACAGCTTTTAAGGGGGGATACTCATGAAACAGCCAAAGGTACTGGTTATCGACGGCCAGGGCGGCCGCATGGGAAGAGGGATTGTGGAACAGTTAAAGAAGCGCTTCCCCTCCCTTCCTCTGACCGCCATCGGGACAAACAGCATTGCCACCGCTGCCATGTTAAAGGCCGGAGCCGACCAGGGGGCTACCGGTGAAAATCCCGTTGTGGTAAACAGCAGAAACGCAGATCTGATTATCGGGCCAATCGGCATTGTCATCGCAGACTCCCTCCTCGGCGAGGTGACAGAGACCATGGCGGCAGCCGTGGGCAAAAGCCCGGCCTGCAAAATCTTCATCCCGGTAAGCCACCGGTGCAGCCATACCATAGTCGGCTGCGAAGAGCTTCCCCTCTCCGAATACATCCGCCTGGTCTGTGAACAGGTAGAAGAAATCCTGAGGGAGCGGGAGGAGAACCTCCCCCTCTGACCAAGCTGGCCGGATTCAGTTATCACATAATATTATTACATAATAAAATAAGCGGACAGTTTTCTTCTCCACCGTGAGAAAATAGCTGTCCGCTTTATTGCATCAGCATCCGTCCCTTATTTTGTCCGGCTGATGCCAAAATATACAGTTTTACAGTTTTCAGAAAGGAGCCCCTCCGATGAATATGCATAAGCCTGCGGGAAATTCCCGCAAAATCAGAAGAATATCCGACTGCCCTGAGCTGATCCATGAGGCCGCCGGCTGGTTTCACTCGAAATGGGGTGTTCCGGCCGAGGAATATATCAAAAGCATGAAAGAAAGCCTGGACCTGTCGTCCCCCATTCCCCAGTGGTACGTCATCACGGAGGAGGACAGCATCATTGCCGGCGCCGGCATCATAGAGAATGATTTCCACAGCCGAAAAGACCTGTCGCCAAACCTCTGTGCCTTGTACGTGGAGGAACCCTTCCGATGCCAGGGAATCGCCGGCCTCCTTCTCTCCTTTATCTGCCATGACATGCTCCAGAAAGGCATTGATACCCTGTATCTCGTCACAGACCACACCTCATTTTACGAGCGCTATGGCTGGCAGTTTCTGTGCACCGTACAGACCGAAGAGCCAGACGCCTTCCCTGTTCCCATCCGAATGTACACCCGCAAAACATCTCTGCAGAGGCCCCTTCTCTCCCAGGAAACGCAAATATAAGCTTCTCAGCTCCTTCTCTCCCAGGAAACGCGAGTCTAAGCCCTCAGCCACTTCTCTCCCAGGGAACGGGTGTAAGTTTCTGGTGACTTCGCTGGAACCGGAAACTTACACCCGTTCCCGCTCCTCCCGCTCCTCATGCCACCTTCTCCCCTCTTCCTTATCGCTCAGAACCTGTCTCTTCAGCTCCTCCACTGATTCAAACTTCCGCTCCGGCCGCAGGAAGGACAGCAGCTTCACTTCGATATTCTTCCCGTAGATATCCTTTTTCCAGTCATAGATATACGTTTCAACCCCCGCCGGGTGCTCCCCTTTGATCGTGGGCTTTCTTCCGATATTCGTGATTCCCGGGTAGACCTTTCCGTCTATCACCACCTCCGAGTAGTAGACGCCGAACGCCGGAAGGTGTTTCTGGGACGGCGGAAGAAGATTGACCGTGGGAAATCCCATACCGGTGCCGAGGTGCTTTCCATGCACCACCCGTCCCTGCACGCTGTAAGTATAGCCCAGAAGCTCATTGGCCTTCTCAATCTGCCCGGCTGCCAGCTCCTCTCTGATATAGGTGCTGCTGATCTCCCGGCTGCCGTCCATGGCCTTCTCCACAACAACCAGCTCATATCCCAGCTCTCTGGCATGGGCTCTTAAAAATTCCACATCTCCGCTTCTCCTGCATCCAAAGTGAAAATCTGTTCCGGCCACTATAGCCTTCGCATTCATCTGCTCTACCAGAACCTTTCTTACAAAGTCCTCCGGAGTCATGGATGCCACCTGGTCATTAAAGGGGTATTCCACCAGATAATCCACGCCTGCCGCCCTCAGATTTTCGCATCGCTCCTCATTGGTGGTGATCATAGTCTGGAGTTTTCTGCGAATCAGGGTACCCGGCGCCGTCTCAAAGGTAAATACCGCTGTCCTGTATCCCTTCCCGCGGAACCTGAACAGCTCTTCGAGGAGCTTTTTATGGCCCCGGTGAAGGCCGTCAAATTTTCCCAGTGTCACCGCCGTCGGCTCCCCGATCTGAAATTCTCTGGTTCCTCTGATGTACTCCATGTCTATTCTCCTCCCAGAAAAATCTTTTTTGGCTTCCACCGCTTCTCACGGGCCCGGTACTCATAAACGCCGATAAAGCGGCGCCTGCTGTCATAGACGCGGCAGAGACTGCCGTCCTCTGCGCCTGAGACTGCCGAACCCCTTCCCGCCTGGTTCTCTGCAAAGAAGTTTCCGTTGGCCAGAAGACGGTCAAGAGTCCCGCTCTCAGAGACAATCTCGGGAAGCCCGGAAAACATCTGATCCACCGGGATAACCGCGTCCTCTATCCTGCCTTCCCTTACAAGAGCCTCAACTTCAGAGAGCTTCAGGCTGTCCTTCAGAAGGAACCGATCCACCTGAGTTCTCAGAAGGTACTCCATACAGCCGCCGCAGCCCAGTTTTTCCCCTATATCATGGCAGAGGGTTCGGATATAGGTTCCCTTGGAACAGTGAACCGTCATGGTCACTCTCGGAAGCTCGATCCGGTCAACAGTCAGGCTGAAAATCTCCACCTGGCGCGCCTTTCGCTCAATCTCCTTTCCCTCCCTGGCAAGCTCGTAGAGCTTTTTGCCGTTTACCTTGAGGGCAGAATACATGGGCGGGATCTGGCTGTAGGGTCCCACAAACCCTTCCGCAATGTTTCTGATTTTCTCCTCGTTCAGCGTCTCAGCCATCCCGCGGTTTTCATTCAGGATGGTTCCTGTGGTATCCTGGGTATCCGTGACAGCGCCCAGAAGCATCACCGTCTGGTATGTTTTGCTCCGGTCCGTCAGCATGTCGCACAGTCTGGTTCCCCGTCCCAGGCAGACCGGGAGAACTCCCTCCGCCGCCGGGTCCAGAGTCCCTGTGTGGCCGATTTTTTTCTGCTTTAAAATTCCCCTGAGCTTTGCCACCACGTCGTGGGAGGTGTAGCCCTGCTCCTTGTAAATATTTATCACTCCATGGTACATCAGTGCTCTGCCTCCCACGCCATAATCTGCTGCTCGATATGGGGCGCCAGATTGTTCAGCACATCGTGGATGCTGCCTGACATGGTGCAGCCTGCCGCACGCACATGACCGCCTCCCCCGAAGTAGGCGGCGATTCTGCTGACATCCACATAGCGGCAGGAGCGCAGGCTTACCTTGAACTCACTGACGCCTGTCTCGTACATGAAAATGGCAACCTCCACGCCCTCTGTCAGCCTGAGCTGGTCAATAATCCCATCCAGATCCTTGTTTGTGACGCCGTAGAAGTCCATCTCCTTCCTTTTGACTGCGCTGAACACACATTTTCCATCCATAAACAGAATGCTCTCCAGAAGGGCGCGCCCTAAAATCTGGTTCTGGACATACGTTTTTCTGTAAAAGCTGCCGTCTATGATCTCCGTGCAGTCGATCCCCTTATCCATCAGCTTTCCCGCAATTTCCATGGTCTTTCCCGAAGTACAGCTGTACTTAAATACGCCTGTATCGTGGACAATTCCCGTGTAGAGGCATTCCGCCGCAGCCAGATCGATCTTCTCCTCATCCAACAGGGTATAAACCACCTCGCTGGCAGAGCTGGCCTCAGGGCAGATGATATTTTCTTCTGCAAATCCCCTGTTTGTTACATGGTGATCGATGCAGATGGTTGACCCGGCGCTCTCAAAGTAGGGGAGAAACACGCCCAGCCGCTCCCTGTCGCTGCTGTCTGTGGTGATACACAGATCATAGCTTTTTCCCTCTTCATACTCGCAGAGAATCTTATCAAATCCCTTCAGATAGGAAAACTTGGCAGACGGATGATCCAGATAAATGTCAACGGACAGCCCGGGATACTGTGCAGTCAGATAATTGTAAAGCCCCAGAGCTGAGCCGACACAGTCGCCGTCCGGATTCAGATGCCCCAGTATAACAGCTGTTTTTGCTGCGCTCAGCGCATGTTCTAATAACTGATTCATAGTTTTTCATCTCCTGATAAGCTGAAAGGACGGCGTTCCTGCCGCCCTTTCTGTGTATAGGCTTCAAATCCTGTCAAGCAGCCTGAGACTGCTGTCTGTGTGAAACGGCACTGCCGGCCCTACAGCTCATCCTCATCTGCTTCCGGTTCGTCTGTATCCAGATCCTTCGTCACCTCATTGATCAGGTGTGTCATATTGACACCGTATTCGATGGACTGATCCAGCACAAAGGTAATCTCAGGCGTGTTCCTCAGATTGATCCTGGATGCAAGCTGTCTGCGCACAAAGCCCTCGGCGCTTTTTAAGCCCTTTATGGTCTCCTTACCGGCTTCCTCACTTCCGAGAACGCTGATATACGCCTTGCAGTATTTTAAATCCGGCGTCACCTCCACAGCCACCACGGTGGTCATGGGGTGAATCCTCGGATCCTTGATCTCACGGCTGATGATCTCGCTTAACTCTCTCTGAACCTCACTGTTAATTCTTGTATTCTTAATGCTGTTTTTTCGCATATTTCCTCGCTTTCCAGTCTGCTGCACGTCCGGCGGCATCCCGCGCCTGTTAGCGCGGAACCTCCACCATCGCATATGCCTCAATCATATCGTCTTCCTGGAGATCGTTGAATTTCTCAAATACAAGACCGCACTCGTAGCCTGCTGCAACCTCCTTCACATCATCCTTAAACCGCTTTAAGGATGCCAGGTTGCCGTCGAAAATCTGCTCGCCGTCGCGGGTGATTCTCGCCTTGCAGCCTCTCTGGAACTTTCCGTCCAGCACATAGGAACCGGCAATGGTTCCCACGCCGGAGGCCTTGAAGGTCTGGCGCACAACTGCATGGCCAATTACCTGCTCCTCGAAGATCGGGTCAAGCATACCCTTCATGGCTGCCTCCACATCCTCGATTGCCTGGTAGATGACGCGGTACAGTCTCACATCAACCTTCTCCCGCTCTGCGATGGACTTGGCTGTCGCATCAGGACGCACGTTGAAACCGATGATAATCGCGTTGGATGCTGCCGCCAGGTTTACGTCGGACTCGTTGATTGCGCCTACGCCGCCGTGGATCACCTTTACCATAACCTCCTCGTTGGAGAGCTTGGTAAGGCTCTGCTTTACAGCCTCCACGGAGCCCTGCACGTCTGCCTTCACGATAATCGGAAGCTCCTTCACATTTCCGGCCTTGATCTGTGAGAACAGATCATCCAGTGATAATTTTGCCTTTGTATCTTCAATTAACTTGTTCTTGCCCTCAGAGATGAAGGTCTCTGCGAAGTTTCTCGCCTCCTTCTCATTCTCTGTAGCCACAAATACCTCTCCGGCGTTGGGGACGTCATTTAATCCCAGAATCTCTACCGGTGTGGACGGTCCTGCCTCTTTTACACGGCGGCCCTTGTCGTCCATCATGGCGCGGACCTTTCCGTAGCAGGAACCGCAGGCAACGGGATCGCCTACATGGAGGGTTCCCTTCTGTACCAGGACAGTGGCAACCGGTCCTTTGCCCTTGTCAAGCTCTGCCTCGATGATAAGGCCTCTTGCGCGGCGGTTCGGGTTTGCCTTCAGCTCCTTCACCTCAGCAGTTAAGAGGATCATCTCCAGAAGCTCCTCGATTCCCTCCTTGGTGTGAGCGGACACCGGCACGAACACTGTGCTTCCGCCCCAGTCCTCGGCAACCAGCTCATACTCGATTAATTCCTGCTTTACCTTTTCCACATTGGCGCTTGGCTTATCAATCTTGTTGACTGCCACAATGATCTCAACGCCTGCCGCCTTGGCGTGGTTGATGGCCTCGATGGTCTGGGGCATCACGCCGTCGTCTGCAGCTACTACAAGAATGGCGATATCTGTGGACTTGGCGCCGCGCATACGCATGGCTGTGAACGCCTCATGTCCCGGTGTATCCAGGAAGGTGATCTTCTGGCCGTTCTTCTCAACCACATAGGCACCGATATGCTGGGTGATTCCTCCGGCCTCCTTTGCCGTCACATTCGTCTGGCGGATGGCATCGAGAAGGGAGGTCTTTCCGTGGTCAACGTGTCCCATAACACATACAACCGGCGGACGCTCCACCATATCCTTCTCGTCCTCCTCATCCTCTCTGAGGAGCTCCTCGATCACATCGACCTTTTCCTCCTTCTCGCAGAGGATGTCGAATTCCATGGCGATCTCTTCAGCCTTGTCATAATCAACCTCCTGGTTGATGGTGACAACGGTTCCCTGAAGGAACAGCTTCTTTACAATCACGGACGGCTGCATCTTCATCTTCTCAGCCAGCTCCTTGATGGTGATAACCTCCGGCAGAATAATGGTCTTTACTTCCTCTGTCTTAGGCTCTTCCTTCTTCTGAGGCATGATGAAGGCTCCCTTTCCTGGCTTTCCTCCTCTGCCCGGCTTTGTGCGAAGCTCCTCCTCGCGGTCAGGCCTGCTGTACTTGTCGTTCTTGTAATCGTTCTTATAGTTGTTCTTGCTCTGCTTTGTATTCTGCTGCTTCTGAACAACCGGTCCGTCAAAGGATGGCTTCGGAATGCTTAAGCCGCCTCTGTCGCCTCCGCGGCCTCTCTGACCGTCACGGTTAAAGCCTCCGCGGCCTCCGTCACGGCTTCCCTGACCGTCACGGTTAAAGCCTCTTCCTCCGTCGCGGCCTCCCTGACCGTCACGGTTAAAGCCCCTTCCTCCGTCGCGGCTTCCCTGATTATCACGGTTGAAGCCTCTTCCTCCGTCACGGTTTCCCTGACCGTCGCGGCTTCCCTGATTATCACGGTTAAAGCTTCTTCCTCCGTCGCGGCCTCCCTGGTTATCACGGTTAAAGCCTCTTCCTCCATCGCGGCCTCCCTGGCCGTCACGGTTAAAGCCTCTTCCTCCGTCGCGGCTTCCCTGGCCGTCTCTGTTAAAGCTTCTTCCTCCGTCGCGGCTTCCCTGGCCGTCACGGTTAAAGCTTCTTCCTCCGTCGCGGCCTCCCTGGCCGTCACGGTTAAAGCTTCTTCCTCCGTCGCGGTTTCCCTGGCCTGCTTCACGGCTTCCCTGATTTCCCTGGCCGTTCTGGTTTCCCTGACGTCCCTGGCCGTTTCCTCCCTGGGAGCGTCCCTGGCCCTGTCTCTGTCCGCCGGATGGTTTGCTGCTCTTCATTGTACTGTTCTGCGGACGGTATACAGCCGTAATCCTCTTCTTCGGCGGCTCGGCTGTTCCGTTTCCGTCTGCTTCTGTCTTTACTGGTTCTCTCTTAATCTCTTCCACTCTCGCTGCTTCCGCCTTTCCTATTCTTTCCTTTTGTACCTGTTCCCAATTCTCCCGGTTTTCCTGGGATTTGACTCTCGAGCTGTTCTGTTCCTCTCTGGAAGGCGCTCTGCCCTCAGATTCTCCCATCCCTTTAACCGGCGTCGGCTCCTTCTCTGCCCTGGCGGGCTTTCCGGCAAAGCCTCTCCGCACTGCGTCGATCTGCTCACCGCTCACATTAGAGGAATGACTTTTCACCTCATAACCCTGCGCCCTCAGCAAATCCAGCACCTCTTTATTGGTTCTGCCCAGCTCCCTGGACAACTCATTGACTCTCATGCTTACCGCCTCCATTCTGATTCAACTGTTTCACGAGTGCTTTCGCCAAACCGCTGTCCAGTACGGCAACCGATGCACGCATCTCCTTGCCCATGGAGTGGCCCAGTTCCTCTTTCGTTCCGAAAAAATACAGTGGGACTTTATAATAAGTACACATGTTTGTAAACATTTTTCTGGTATTGTCTGAGGCCTCCTCTGAAACGAGTACCAGGAAGGCTCTGCCCTCCTTTACGGCCTTTTCTGTCATAAATTCTCCGCTTGCTGTTTTCCCTGCCTTGGTAGCAAGGCCCAGAAGATTAAGCGCCTTCTTACTGCTGTCCAATCTGCTCCATCTCCTTTTCCAATGCCTCATACACTTCCTTTGGAATGGCCATCTTCAGGGAGCGTTCCAGCCCTCTGCTCTTTACGGCCTTTTTAAAGCATTCCATGGAAGGGCAGATATAAGCTCCGCGTCCGTTCCTGCGTCCGGTGGCGTCGATGACGATCTCATCCTCAGTAGTTTTGAGCACGCGGATCATTTCCTTTTTGCTTTTCATCTCGCCGCAGCCGATGCACTGTCTGAGCGGGATCTTCTTCATTCCCAATTTCTCTCACTTCCCAATCTGGTTTTCTGCTGCGCTTTAAAGACCGGATCGATGCCGGAATTACTGCCCGTCACTGTAGACGGCGCCGCTCTCCAGCCCGCTCTCCAAAGCTTCCTCTGCCTGTTCCTCCATACTGTCCTCTGCGTCCTGAGGCTCCGTGTAATCGGAGAAGTCATCGGCCTGCGTGCTCTCCGGAAGTCCCTCCTCGAAGCCCTGCTCGTAGCCCATCTCCATCTCGTCGAAGAGCCCTGACTCTCTGGCCTGGGTCTCGCTCTTAATGTCGATCTTGAAGCCTGTAAGCCTTGCTGCAAGTCTTGCGTTCTGGCCTTCCTTGCCGATAGCCAGGGAGAGCTGGTAGTCAGGCACGATCACCTGAGCCTCTCTCGCCTCCTCGTCGGCAGCTACAAAGATCACCTTGGCCGGGCTCAGCGCATTCTCAATTAAGAGGGCAGGATTGTCATCCCAGTTGATAATGTCAATCTTCTCGCCGTTTAACTCGCTTACCACGGAGTTAACTCTCGCGCCGTTTAAGCCCACGCATGCGCCCACCGGATCCACGTTCGGATCGTTGGATGCCACTGCAATCTTTGTCCTGGAGCCTGCCTCCCGGGCAATGGCCTTGATCTCCACAGTTCCGTCCTTCACCTCAGCCACCTCGGACTCGAACAGACGCTTTACCAGATCCGGATGGGTTCTGGATACAGTGATCCTCGGCCCCTTCTTGGTGTTTTTCACCTCGAGGATAAAGAGCTTGATGTGCTGGGTCGGCTTAAACTCCTCCCCTTTCACCTGCTCGCTCTCCTTGAGGACTGCGTCAATCTTTCCAAGGTCAATGTACACGTCGTGGCCTACATAGCGCTGAACGATTCCTGTCACCACATCTTTTTCGCGGCAGTACCAGTGATCGAATAAAGCGGTGCGCTCCTCCTCGCGGATTTTCTGGAGAATTACGTTTTTAGCGTTCTGGGTGGCAATTCGTCCGAACTCCTTGGAGTTGATGTTTACGCGGACAATATCGCCGTACACATGCCTGGGATCCATCAGCTTTGCCTCTGCAAGGCTTACCTGAGTCAGCGGATCCTCCACGTTCTCAACCACTTCCTTCTCAGCGTAGACAGCAAAATCACATTTTTCCCTGTCAATATAAACCTTGATATTATCTGCCCTGCCGAAGTGGTTCTTGCAAGCTGTGAGAAGGGAATTTTCGATGGCCTCGAAAAGCACCTCCTTGCTGATATTATTTTCCTTTTCCAGCACGTTTAACGCTTCGAACAACTCTTTACTCATTTTCTTTTTTTATCCTCCTATCGTTTAAAAATCAAAGGCCAGGCGTATTAACGCAATGTCTGATTTCTCAAGGACGAGTTCGCTCTCATCCTCCATGGAAAGTGTCACTGTATCTGCATCGTATGCTTTCAGGGCTCCTGTAAATTCCTTCTGTCTGTTAATCGGGCGGTAAAGTCTTACCTCCACATCCTTTCCCAGGCTGCGGGCAAAGTCTTTTTCCTTTTTAAGAGGACGGCCCAGTCCCGGTGAGCTTACTTCCAGAATATAGCTGTCGGCGATGAAATCCTCCTTGTCAAGCCAGTCGCCCAGCTCCCTGCTCACCACCTCACAGTCGTCTACCGTGATGCCGCCTTCCTTATCGATATAGGCTCTCAGATACCAGAGTCCGGCCTCACGCACGTACTCCACATCTACCAGTTCAAATTTGTACTTTTCAAGAAGGGGAAGCAGCCACGCTTCTACCTTTGACTCATATTCTTCTCTTTTTGCCATTCAAACACCGCCTTTCTCTGTGTCCTGCCAGAGCATTCTGCCATGCAGGAAACACAATTTTGCTTCCTGCAAAACAAAGTGAAAGAGTGGACTTTTGGTCCACTCTTTCTAGTCAGTCTATTATGTTATCGCAACAAGTATAGCACCTTTTGCAGCGGAGTGCAAGGGGATCGTCGAGGGTTTTTGAGGGATTTTTACATTTTATATCCCCTGTTTCTCCATTAAAACCTCTGCCCTCTCCTGGGGCGTTCTGATTCTCATTTCTGCACCCGCAGCCCTAACCATAGCCCCCGCAGTCCTAATCTTCCCCATACCGGTTGAACCAGGCCCTCTTCTCAAAGGGCAGCCTGGCCACAGATTTAAACGGCTTTTCCGGAATTCCCACAGGCAGATAGAGAACGACCTGCATATCCTCCGGAACCCCCAGAAGCCTCCCTATCTCCTCTGCGCGCCGTCCCAGAATCTGCCCCTCGATCCAGGTGGTGGCATACCCCTTGGCCGTGATGGCCAGAAGAATATTTTCCGCCGCCGCGCTGTAGTCCTGAATGTGGTAGGAGGCGCCGCTGGGCGCCATCGTGTACTTGGTGAGCACCAGAATGGCCGCCGGAGCCGTCATGGCCCACGCCCGGCCATAGATTTCGCCGATCTTTTTTACAAGCTCCGGCTCGTCCACTGCGATAAACTGTGTTGTCTGCAGGTTGCAGCCGGACGGTGCGGCTGTCCCCGCCTCCAGGATCTCTCTCAAATCCTCTCTCGGCACAGGTTCTTTCTTAAACACATCCCTGTAGCTTTTTCTTTTCTTTATGGCTTCCAGTACGTTCATCTTGACCCCTCCTTTTTCTTTTTTGCTTTCCTTTTTTGCTTCCCTTTTGCTTCTGCAGCTATCTGTCCTTCGCAGCACTGCCCTTTTTGTAAATCACCTCATACACATCTGTGCGCCTGTTTTCCAGGGACGGCAGCTGCTCTCTGATTTTATCGAGATAGTCCAGATCGATCTGGGCATAGGTAATACATTCCTCATCTCTGGCTCTGGCAATAACGGTTCCCCAGGGATCTGCCACCAGACTGTTTCCGTAGGCTGTATAGGCCGGCTTTGTCCCTGTCTGTCCGGCAGCTATGATGTAGCAGCCATTTTCAATGGCACGGGCTCTGAGAAGCGGCTCCCAGTGATCCTTGCCGGTAGGCATGGTAAAGCTGGAAGGGACGAAAATCACCTGAGCCCCTGAAAGAGCCATCAGGCGGTAGAGCTCCGGAAACCTCACGTCATAGCAGACAGACATTCCGAACACGCCCAGCTCTGTCTCTGCCGTGACAATCTCCTCTCCCCCCTGCACCCGATCCGACTCCCTGAACGGAGTTCCGTCCGAAAGGGTGATGTCAAACATATGGAGCTTGCGGTAACCGGCGATAATCTCTCCCTCCGGGTTAATGAGAAAGCTCAGATTTCTGGATCGCTTCTGCCCGGGCACCTGCTCTGTGATGCTGCCCGCATGGATGTAAACTCCGTGCTTTTTCGCCTCCTCACACAGGATCTCTGAAGTATAGCCGGGAACTTCCTCCCTGCCCCCTCCCTCTCCTGTATTCTTTCCAATCAGGTTCATCACCTCAGGAAAGCAGATGAGCTTTGCCCCGTGGGCGGCGGCCTCCTCTATAAAGCGGCGGGCCTTTTTAAGATTTTCTCCCTTGTCATTCTGGGTATCCATCTGGATGAGAGCTGCCTCATATTTTCTGATCTGTTTCATTGCTGTTCTCCTCTTTTTCTGTTCTGCTGTTTTTTCTATCCTTCAACAGGCTTTCAACGGTCTTTCGGAATATCTCGAAGTCAATGGGCTTTGAGATATGAGCGTTCATGCCCGCATTTCTCGTGGCTGCTATGTCCTCTGAAAAGGCATTTGCCGTCACGGCGATGATTGGGATTGTGGAGGCATCCGGCCGCTTCATGGCGCGAATCTGTCTGGCTGCCTCGCAGCCGTTCATCACCGGCATCTGCATATCCATCAGGATAATGTCAAAAAAGCCCTCTCCCATCTCCCTGAAAAGCTCCACGGCTTCTTTTCCATTCCACGCCTGTGTCACATCCAGGTTGTACATTTTCAGGAGCTCTGTGGATATTTCCATGTTGATCTCATTGTCCTCTGCCAGGAGAACCCGGTATCCGGAAAGGTCTGCTGTCTCCAGGATCTGCTCCCTCTTTTTCTCCGGTTCCTTCTCTGCCCCGGGAAGGAACGGCAGTGTTACAGTAATCGTACTTCCCTTCCCAAGCTCACTGTCAATCTCTATAGTGCCGGCCATCTGGAGCACCAGATTATGGACAATGGCCATTCCAAGACCCGTTCCCGCCACATTGGCGGCGCCGAACCGTGTCTCCCTCTCGAAGGGCTCATAAATCTTTTTCAGAAATTCCCGGCTCATGCCTATACCAGTGTCAGAGATAATAAACTGGTATTTTCTGTAACGGCTGTTTACCTCCTTGATTTCATGGACAGACAGGGAGATCGCTCCGTTCTCTCCGGTAAATTTGAATGCATTTGACAGAAGGTTGTTTAACACCTGCTGCGTTCTTCTCCAGTCGCCCCTGACACAGGCGTCCTCTATGTCGAGTGACGCCGAAAAATTTTTGTGCTCCGTTTCCGCCTGGATTTTAAATACCTCAAGCTGCTCCTCCAGGCTTTCCTGCAGGTTAAAGTCGTAGCCGCTGATCTCCAGCTTTCCCTGTTCTATCTTGGAGATCTCCAGAATATCGTTGATGAGCTCCAGAAGCTGGCTGCCGAGAGCCAGAATCTTGTTCATGGAGTCTCTCATGTGCTCTGCATCCTCCTCCCGGCTCAGGGACAGCCTGGCCAGTCCGATAATTCCGTTAAGCGGTGTCCTCATGTCGTGGGACATATTGGAAAAAAACATATTTTTGGATTTGGCCATCTTTTCCACAGACTCCAGAGACTCCCTCAGCAGCTTCATTCTTGAGAGATCCCGCTCTTTCGCCTCATTGACATCCTTAAAGCACAGTACAACCTTATCATTCTGAAGGGATTCATCGTAAAGCATCTGCACATGTACCCAGCGGTATTCATGGTTAAATTTGCGCCTGATGTCTCCGCCGAAGTCGCGGACTCTCTTCTGGACAAGCTCTCTCATGTTTTCTATGGCAAAGGACTCTGTAAAATCCTTGTAGGAATCCTCATCCACTATCATTGATACCACCCGAAGCAGATCGCTGTACCTGCCGGTCTGTTCCAGCTCTTTTCTCACGAAGTCGGAGCCCTTCAGCATAGAATACTCGTCTGTTTTTAAGTCGATCAGGTAGAGGGCATAATAGGAATTTCCCAGTACCCTCACAATATCATCATAAAGGCGCTCCTTTCTGGCTTTCAGCTGGTCACGTATGAGGAAGGCTGCCACCACTCCCACAAACACGATAAGCATGAACGCAAACATTCTCTGGATGTTTACAGTCCCCTTTAAAAGCTCCTCATAGGGAATCGTTATAACGGAATACATGCCATTGTCCAGCTGGTAGTAATAAACGCCCCTTTTCAGGCCGTCAACTCCCACTGTGTAGGATCGGTAGTCGTCATGAACTCCATTTTTTATTTCGCCGAACAGCCCGTCAAACCAGCACTGCGCATCCTCAGGGGAGCCATTCTGAATGATGGAGTAAACGAGAGTGCCCTTAGAATCGCAGAGAAAATAATTGCACCTCTCAGGCATATTTTCAATCTTCTGACTGGCATTCATCTGCCCTGGATATATGTCCAGGGCCACCACATCCTCTGTTCCCTCTATCTGCTTCGCCATGGTTACCACTGTACTCTGGAGGCGGACGTCTGTGTACGCATCTGTGTAAATCACATCCCCGTCTGCCTCTATCGCCTTCTGATACCACTCCGTCTGTTCTGATTCAAAGGAGGCGCCCCCCTCCCAGTATGTAGCAGCCACGATTTTTCCGTCGATAGAGGCGTAGGCCTCCACATTCTGGATTCCTGTGGCATCACAGAGATATTCCAGATATTCGCGAAGCCAGGAGGGGATATCCTCCGGCCGGTTGCCTGGGCGAAGGCCGATCTCCAGTGTATTCAACACCGCCTCGTTTTCTTTGTTGTAATTCATCTCATTCGCTGCAAACCTCCTGGCAATCTCTACGCCTGAAAGCTGTGCGCTGCTCAGAATAGCCTTGTTCATTCCAATGATACAGATGAATATCCCAATAACGAAAATAGCTAATATGACAATCAGATAGGTTGGCGTTGCCCTGCGCCTTTTCATATCAATGCTCCCTCCTGTCCTGACTGCGCAGTCCGCAGTCATATCCCGTGGATGTGCAGGCAGTCAGACTCTGCACATCCGTGCGGGCTTTTTAGTTTACAGAAAATCCGCAGAAATTTAATGAAAGCTGAAAAAGGCCGCTGCATCATCCTGTGACTGGATATATTGAACGCATCTCGAAAAGCCTGCCCCAGGCCTCCAATCTGACTCTCAGCCCTGAAGCACATCAATATACCGGAGTCTGACTGATGCAGCAGCCCCTCTGCCCAATCCGGGCCGTTTTCTCCTGGCTTTCATTATAATTCCTTTTTTCAGGAATGACAAGAACCTATCTGCTTTTACACTTGTTTTATCCCATTTTGTCCAGAGCCTGTGGGGCTGCCCATCTCATCTGAATTCTTTCCCTTCCAGCATATCCAAAAATCGCTGGTCAGTTGATTTTTTTCTCCAGAACTGCGATGGCCTGGTACAGCAGGGCTGACATAAAACACAGGATTACAATGCTCATGACGACCATATCCATTTTGAATACCTGGCTGCCGTAGATAATCAGATAGCCAAGTCCCCGGTCGGCCGCCAGGAACTCACCGATGATGACTCCCACCAGACACAGTCCCACATTCACCTTCATGTTGCTGATAATCAGAGGCAGGGAGCCCGGAAGAAGAACCTTTCTCAGCACATCCTTCTTGGTTCCGCCCAGGGAGTAAATTAGCTTAATCTGTTCCGGATCCATGGTGGAAAAACCATTGTGCAGGGTCAGAATGGAGCCGAATACGGCTACGGAAACGGCGGCTACTATAATCGTATTCATATTGTTTCCCAGCCACACAATGAGAATCGGGGCCAGCGCCGACTTCGGAAGGCTGTTGAGCATCACAAGGTACGGCTCCAGCAGATCGGAAACCGTACGGCTGGCCCACAGAAGCATGGCCCCGGAGAGCCCTAAAAGCACCACCAGGACAAAGCTGACAAGGGTTTCAAACAGTGTCACTCCCATATGGACAAATATGCTCCCGTCCGCCGTCATGGAAACGAAGCAGGACAGCATCCGCGACGGGGAGCTGAAAATAAAATCATTTAGAAGCCCGGTATCGGCGCTGATTTCCCAGAGTGCCAGAAGAAGAAAAAGGAGCAGGAAGCGCCCTGCCGCTATCCTTCTCCTGTATCGCTTCTGTTCTGCCACAAAGACCTGCTGGGCCAGGGTTTCATATTTTTCATACCTGCTCATGGGACTCCTCCCTGTTCTCAAGAATATTCCATACCTGTTTAAAGTACCCGGAAAATTCGGGAGCATTGCGCCGGCTTAAGGGGCCCAGCCCCGGCTTGGAAAATTTCACAGGGAGAATGGCCTTAATCCTTCCCGGACGTTTTGAGAGAATGATAATCCGGTCCGCCACGCTGACTGCCTCCGACAAATCGTGTGTGATTAACACAGCCGTCTTTTTCGTTTCCCTGATAATAGAGCTGATGTCATCGCAGACAGCCAGCCTTGTCTGATAATCAAGAGCAGAAAACGGTTCATCCAGCAGCAGAATCTCCGGCTCAAGAGCCAGTGTCCTTATTAACGCCGCCCTCTGGCGCATCCCGCCCGACAGCTCTGACGGCCTGGCATCCTTAAACTGCAGAAGGCCGTAATCCCCGAGCAGCTTCAGAACCAGAGCCCTGTGCTCTTCATCCAGGTTCTTCTGTATCTCCAGCCCCAGGGAAGCGTTGGAAAATATGCTTCTCCACTCAAACAGATGATCCCTTTGGAGCATGTATCCCAGCTTGGGGCTGGTTCTCTCCACCGGCTCTCCATCGATCCGCACCGCCCCCTGATCCGGCTTAATCAGGCCGCAGATAATAGACAGAAGTGTGGATTTTCCGCAGCCTGACGGCCCTACTACAGCGATAAACTCCCCTTCCTCAACCTGAAAGGATATATCTGAAAGGGCCTGCGTCTCCCCATCCATAGAGTGATAGGAATAGCTGAGCCCTGTGACTTCCAGCTTGGAAATCATTCATATTCCTCCCAATGCATTATAATTGTTGATTTATTATATGGAAAAAATTTTTGAGAGGTGAAAAGGCACGGCAGCCGTTATGCCTGCTGCCGTGGAATAAAGAATAAAGAGAGAACTGATGAGGGAGGGATGGTTTCTACCTGGCGAGGGCGTTGGGATAAATACGCTCCATCCGCTCATCGTCAAAGTGTTCATCCAGCAGCTTTTCTATCACATTGTCCGCCTGCATTCCCTCCGAGCGCCTGTCATAGCGAATCAGAGCCATGGACGACACGACGATATTGGACGCCATAAATACAACAAGCACCCAGGTCAGGATATATCCCCAGAGGACAGGTATTTTTTCAATCCACCCGGAAAAGAACGGATACAGCCCCTTGATCCAGATTACGGCGGCTATTCCCCAGAAAAAGCAGTAGAGCAGGTTGATTCTTCCGCCCAGGTTAAAGGGAATCTCACTGTAATCCCAGAAAACAGTTCCAAATACAAGCTCTGTAAAGACACTGCACACATATTCATAGGCCCCGCCCAGTACCGTGCCGATGAAAAAGAGGTGACGGTCCGGCTTTTCCCGATCCTTATAGAGCAGGGCGGTTGCCGTCGCTATGGCCAGTCCCCAGACAATGCTGAAGGGCCCCCAGACCAGACTGCTGCGGCTCATCCAGACGCCTGCGGTCAGGCGGCAGAATACAGTCTCCACCAAATCTCCCAGGACAGCGCCGATGAGAAACAGCCAGAACAGCTTATAAAATCCGCAGCCCTCCGCAAAGACTTTTCGTTTTGTTATCTGCTCCGCTGCCTCAAAAATCAGAGGATAGGCCTTTTCCATTCGCCTTTCTACGCCTGCCTCTATAGCCTTACCCAGGCGTCTTGTCAGAACGGCTGTCCTGTATTGAAACTTTCTGACCGGCGTACTTTCCCCGGCAGTCTTAAGAACCCTCAGGCTTCTTTGCCTGACATAGCGCACTGTCGCAAGAGATGCCGCTGTATCACAGAACACAACTGCTGCTGCCGCAAAGGTGACTGTCTTTGCCGCAAATCCCGGCAGGGCATGATACAGCCAGATAAAAAAGTCGTCTCCCCACCGGACAGCCACAAAGCCGAGGATTCCCCAGAGTACGGAATAGGAAAGGCAGATATACCCGTCGAAATTCCAGCGTTTTTCCGAATAATCCCACCATTTTTTCCGGTTCAGCCGCTCAAGTGTTTTTCCGGTTATCCATTCCACCGCCGTCGCCACCGCGGCGCAGCCTAAAAACAGGAACACCGGGTTTCCTCTGAGCTCCTGAAGGGCGGCTGCCATGAGCACAGCCGCTGTTCCATATACGCCGCAGAAGGGGCCTGTGGTAAATCCTCTGTTGGTAAACCGTTTTTTCTTAATAGTACCCGCAGCTGTCTCCAGAACCCATCCTAAAAATGAGTAGACTAAAAACAGCCACAAAAATTCCATCCCTGTGTACTTCAAATCACTTCCTCCTCCCGCTTTATCGGATCTCTGACGGCTGATACTGTTGAAAAGCCCTGTGAAAGCGGCTGGTATAATTCAGCTATTTTACCACACAAATACCAGGGATTCCAGCATAGTTTTCAGCGAAAGCCGTTAAAGCAGGATCGGATGGGCCTCAGGAACATATTGACTCCCCCAGGGTGGCTATAGTACATTATTATACAGATTATACAGGGAATGGAGAAGAACCGGCTCCTTTGCACAGGATGTCAGTTCCTGTGTTCCACTGCCAACTATCGGAAACGGAGAGTCAAAAATCATATGATCACTGTCAGCATTATCAGCCCGAAGGTATCTCTTCAGGCCATCAACCGTGTCATTGAGCAGAATGATTTCGGCTGTATTTTTCACAAATACGTTTACCACACCCTGGAGGAAATCCAGGATATCTATTATAAATGCAAGGATCACTGCGATATCATCTTCTGCAGCGGCGAGTTTGGCTATTACCAGCTTATGAATATCCCCAATATTGAAAAGCCCTGCGCCTTTGTCTCCTACGAAACAAAGCATTTCCTGGCGATTGCCCTGGATTTTGTGCAGACTCATCCGGATATTCCTCTCAACCGGATCTACTGCGATTTTCTGATCCCCAGCAATAACTATCTGGATCTCCACCGCTATCTTCGCCCTGAGCTGATGCCCTATTGCTGTACAGATCCGGTTCTCAGTTATGAAACGCTGTTCCGCACGGCGAAGAAGCTGTGGGATGAGGGAAAAATTGACATTGCTTTTGTGCGCTCAACCAACAGTCTGAAGCGCTATGAGGACGCACACATCCCTTACCTGTACATTTTTCCCGATGACAATACCATAGCCGATTCTATCAGAAGCGCAGTGTCTATGGCAAAACTCCAGCTGAACTCTGCTGTGCAGAAGGCCAGCATTCTCATACGGCTTGTCTATCCCGACAGCCTTGCAGGAACGGAGCAGGAATACCAGAAAGTTTCTCTTCTGAAAGCTCTGGTGGACTTTCGGAAGGAACAGGGAGCCAACTTTTCTATTCAGATCTTTGTGGCCTATTTCCAGATTACCTGGGAGCTTGAGGACGACAGACAGCTTCCTGCACTTTTGCGCTCCCTGATTCTTTATCTGGACAGCCGCGTTGAAACCTCCTTCCGCCTGGGCGCAGGTCTTTCTGCCTCTCTTTCCAAAAGCCTGGAACAGGCAGAGCAGGCCCTGAACGAGTCCATCCGCTACGGAAAAAATGACGGCTTTCTGATCAATGAGCAGCTTCGCCTGATGGGGCCTCTGTCCGTTCAGGATCCCCTCCATGTCTCCTATGACAATGAGAAAATCCTAAAATTTTCCAAGGCCAACGGGATCAACGAGGGAAATCTGCAGAAGATTATCGGTCTTTTTCTAAAAAATCCCGGACAGTCCCTCACCTCCTCCCTCCTCTCCGAGTGGCTGAATATCACGCCGAGAAGCTGCAACCGCATTATCCAGAAGCTCTGTCTTGCCGGGCTTCTGACCCAGATGCACACAGAGGGAACCATGGAAAAAGGCCGTCCCGTTAAAACCTACTGTTTTAACGAGAAGGCCTGTCTTACAACCTTTTTCTGATAACAGAAATTACTGTCTCTCCCACATCCCAAGGACAAGCCCTGCCAGCAGGGCGGCTCCTCTCCAGAGCACGCCCTCGTCGGGGCTGTAATGGCTGCTGTGCAGAGGCCAGACAGTCTCACCCGGCGGCGTTGTCCCGATCCAGGCAAAGGCGCCTGGTTTTTTATCCAGATAAAAGGAAAAATCTTCAGCGGTCATAGCCGGCTCCACCGATACAGCCGTTCCGGTTCCCAGAATTCTGTCGGCCGACTCCTTCATATAGTCTGCCATTTTCCCGTCGTTCATCACTGCCATATAGCCTCTCTCATAGTTGAGCTCTCCCGTGCAGCCTGAAACAGTGCAGATTCCGGCCAGCACCTCAGACAGTCTGCGCTCCGCCAGATCCCGGACAGACGGATCAAACGTGCGGCAGGTACCTTCCAGCACGCACTCGCCCGCTATGATATTATAGCGGGTTCCCGCATTCATCCTGCCGACGGTTATGACGATCGACTTCATCGGATCGGCATTTCTGCTGACAATCGTCTGGACCGCCGCCACAAACTGGGCCCCCGCCACCAGGGCGTCAATCCCCTCGTTGGGTCTTGCGGCATGGCTTGGCTTTCCCTTGATGGTGACTGTGAAATGATCGGAGGCAGCCATCAGAGGCCCCGCCTTCACTCCCACTTTCCCTAGCGGGAGATCCGGCCAGACATGCATTCCGAATACGGCGTCAACTCCATCCAGCGCTCCCTCCTCAATCATTTTCCTCGAACCGCCCTGAGGAGACAGCTCTTCTGAAGGCTGAAATATCATTCTCACCCTTCCTCTCAGCTCGTCTTTCCTCTGAGCCAGAAGACGGGCTGCTCCCAGAGCCATAGTAATATGATTATCATGGCCGCAGGCATGCATGACCCCCCTGTTTTCCGAGCAGAAGGGAAGTCCTGTCTCCTCCTCTATCTGCAGGGCATCCATATCCGCCCTGAGAGCTGTGGTGGGACCGGGCAGAGCTCCGGAAAGCTCGGCAATTACACCGTTTCCTCCCACGCCCTCACGGATCTCAAATCCGCCGATATCCAAAAGCTCCCTCACAACTCTGGCGGCTGTCTCTTTCTCGTTTCCTGACGTTTCCGGATGTCTGTGGAACTCTCTTCGAAGCTGCCTTAAATGCTCCTCTATGGCCTTTGCCGATTCAGCAACTGTCATCTTCAATCGCCTCCTGTATCTGTCTATTTTCTGTCCTTCCTGTCCGCTGTCAGGCCGGCGTTTTCCCTTTTTCCGTTTGCATTGGGAAATATCTCTGCCGGAATGGGACACTCATATGGTTTTCCCTCCGTGGTCTCCTCAAATTCCTTCCTGGCCTGCTTCACAAGTTCCGGCTCCTCAAACAGGCGGCGGCAGGCTTCACAGAGCACCTTCGCCGCGTAAAGCATTCCCTTCACTGCTGTCTTTTCTTTTCCCTGGGCTGTCATCTGCCAGGAGTGAGCCGGCGTTCCAGGCACGAAACAGGCTCCCACAAACTGAGCCGTAGGCGCCGCATGACTGCAGTCTCCCACATCGGAAGAGCCCGGCAGAAACAGCTCCTGATGACGGTGCTCCACCACAAAGTCGGCCATGGGAAGCTCCCGGTAGCGGGAAGCCAGCTTCCTCTTTTCCGCTCCCTGGGCCATCATCAGGGACATATCGCTGTCTATGTCTGCGTCAGTGATAGTTTCCTTTATTTTTTCTGCATATTCCAGTTCCTTCTCCGTGTAGGACGGAAGCGGAACTGTTTTCATACAATCGTAGAGAAGCTGTTCCAGAACGCTGTTGGAAAGAATATTGGAGCAGGCCTTGTCAAAAACCACCTCCACCTTCGTCTCCGTCATCAGGGCAGCTCCTCTGGCTATATTTTTTACTCTCTCGTACAGCTTTTTTACCTTTTCTGTGTCAGTGGAGCGGATCAGGTAGAGAACCTCTGCATGGTTCTGCACCACATTGGGAGAACTGCCCCCGGTGTCCGTAATTGCATAGTGGATCCGGTCACAGGGCTCCATGTGCTCCCGCATATAGTTTACGCCCACATCCATCAGTTCCACTGCGTCCAGAGCGCTTCTGCCCAGGTGAGGCGCTCCCGCCGCATGGGCGGAAACGCCGTGAAACCGGAAATAAGCCTGGCAGTTTGCCTGCAGAGAGCCAGTCAGGACAGCATTTCCCCCGGCAGGATGCCAGGTAAGGGCTGCATCCAGGCCATCGAACACGCCTGCCCTGGCCAGATAAGCTTTTCCTGACCCGCCTTCCTCTGCCGGACATCCGATCAGAACAATGGTTCCCTCCCTGCCGGTTTCAAGCAGATAGTCCCTTGCCATCAACGCGGCTCCGGCTGCAGCCGTTCCCAGAAGACAATGGCCGCAGCCATGACCGTTTTCCGTTTCCTCTCTGGGGACCGGCTTTGTCTGGCCTGCCTTCTGGCTGAGGCCGGACAGGGCGTCATACTCAGCCAGAAGGCCAATCACCGGACGCCCTTTTCCGGCCGTGGCTCTGAATGCCGTTTCCATCCCTGCCAGCCCGCTCTCCACAGAGAAGCCATGCTCCTCCATCACATGTTTGAGAGCCTCCGCCGACTGGTGCTCCTCAAATTTCAGCTCCGCGTAATCCCATATCCTGGCATTCAGCTTCTCAAGAAGCTCCTCGTAATTCTGCATTTTTCTCACCTCAATCACTGCTCTTCCTGAGATTTTCATCCATTTTCATTCAGAAAGGATGAAAATTCCCCGTCAGAGCCAGTGCAGCCGAACGTCTCTCTTTGCTTCAGCCATCCTAATTTCCTTTAAACTCACTTCCGAAGGAAATACGGCTGCTCACTACTGCAAACAGCGTAGCCAAGAGACCAAGGCCCACAGCAACCAAAGCCGTCACGCCTGCTCCGGAGCTCATCGGAAGGATGATGAAGAAATTCAGCATGGCAAAATAGATAATACTCGTGATTGTGTAGGACAGCGAGTAGTTGGCGAGAGCCGGGCTTTCCAGATCCGGATCACAGATTCTCAGAAGCAGAACTCCTGTCAGGAATACGCCTGTGCTCATACCGTAGGTTCCAATCATCTGCTCAAACCAGAAGCCCTTTAAAAGCCGTTTGCTGAGGATAAAGAGAACGCCTGTGGTAACCACATAGCCCAGTGCCACCATCACAAGAATCGGTACGATATATGCTGCTACTGCCTTAATCGGAAGACTTGCGATTGCTGCAATTACGGCAAACTCTGTAAAGGAACTGGAAATCTTACTCTTAACCTTCTCGTCCACCAGATAATCCAGTTTCAGCTTATTCATAATTCCCCAGATGACGAACATTACGATCATTCCGTAAGCCCACACGGAAATACTCTTAAGCACAGGAATCTGAAGACTCTCAGCTGCCATTAAAAGCAGGTAAGCCAGGCCGCAGGCAACGAAAATCAGTGCTGCATGGAAAGCAAGGGTATCGATGGAGGAAGACATGGTAGTCTCACGGCCTACAGAATTCTGTTTTTTGATGTCCTTCTCAAAACCGATACGCAGAGGCTCAGGGATATCTGCGGGTTTTTTTAACATCGCTGTCTGTCCATGTCTGGCTGCCCAGTTAATCATCATGATTCCAATCAGGATGCCTCCCACGATTCCAAAGGTGGCTGTGGTGGTTGCCACTCCCTGGGAGGTCTCCCAGTAGGGCAGATTCAAAGCAGAAAGCATGTTCCCCAGAGTTCCTGCCGTACCGTGGCCTCCTACAAATCCAATAGCCAGCTCGATTCCGAATACATCATAGAGATCCTCTCCTGAGAACAGCACATGTGTCCCATAGCCGACTGCAAACTGGAACATAGATGCAGCTAAGCCGATTCCAATCAGAGGAAATACATTTTTCAGCACATCCGGCTCCACTCCGTCCTTCTTTCCGCCTCCAATGGTCAGTCCCAGCGGCACAGCTGCCACAACCGGAACGATCAGAATGCCGGGCAGCAGTGAATATGTATCGAACCAGGACGCCGGAACCGGAAGGACATTTGCACACTGAGGTCCTAAGATCAGAAGCAGAAATCCTCCGATTACAGAGGCTGGAATAAAGGTTTTCTGGAAAATTTTTAATTTTGCTCTCAGAAAAACTCCTATCAGCAGAAACGCGCCCAGAAGTCCCAGGCTTTGCAGCAGATCAGTAAGCATTGCACTTGTCATAGCTTTCTCTCCTTTTTTTGATAGTTGGACGTCCATTTTTGGACATAAATTTTTTATGTCCTATTTATAAAAAATTTATAACACTTATAAATTTTATTGTCAAGATGTATTGAGATTTTTACAAATATTTTTATTTATTATGCAAAAATACCACTCGTTTTTCCTAACCATTGTATGCAAAAAAGAGAGCATTCAAACCACATTTCTGAAAATGCGTCTGAATGCTCTCTGCTGAAACTTCTTATTTATCTTTGACAGAATCCACTATCTAATCTGGTCTCTCAGCTGTTTTACTCTGTCCATAAATTCCTTTGTTCGCTCATAGCTCACTGGATTCTTCCAGTTATTGTCTTCCTTGAACCAGCTTCCAATAATTGCTCCGTCTGCGGCACTTAAAAGTTCACATACATTCTGGCTGCTCAGTCCGCTGCCAATGAGAATAGGAAGTTTTACAGCCCTCTTGCACCGCTCAAGATTCTCCACTGTAGGCGGTGTTCCGGTATCAAACCCAGTGACAATCACTGCATCTCCATCCTGAGCCTCCACATCCATAGCCTGCTCTTCCACACTTCTGTCATGAATAATAAAGTGGCTTCCGTGCTTCACATTTACATCACACAGGGCTAAGATATGTTCCGCCCCCAGATTTTTTCTCATTCTCGCAACGCGGCCTCCCATGGCATTGATAAAGCCGGACTGGGAGATAAACGAATTGCACCACTCAAACACGCGGATCCACTCTGCACCTGCAGCAACGGCACAGGCCATGGCACAGTCTGCGCCATTCATATGACATTCTGCGCCTACTGGTATACTGACCTTCTCTCTCACCGCGTGGATTCCAACCGCCAGCGCGGCTGCTGTCTCGTAGCCAATCTCATCCGGCCTCATATATGGAATGTCCCACATATTTTCCACCTGAACGCCATCGACTCCAGCTGCCTCCAGTTTTTTGGCTTCTTCAACTGCGATCTGAATAATTCGATCCATTCCCATTGAAACCGGATCGTATCCCGGCGAGCCGGGAAGAGGGCGCAGATGCACCATTCCTATAATTGGCTTTTCCTTTTGAAATAAATCAAACAGTTTATTTTTCATCTCTTATTTCTCCATAAGCTCCTGAGGAGTCGTCGTAAAATAATTATAGCTTCTCTCCACATCAAGCCCAATCAGTTCATTCATCTTCTGCTGAATCCGAATGTAAAGCCTGAGCTCTTCATCAGTAAAGTCAAATAATTCCTGAGAATTATGTTCATAAGACAGGCGGTCAAAGTTTTCATGATGATCATAAATCACCATTCCCTCTTCCGTAAGATGCAGCTTATATTCCCTGTTGTTCTCCTTGTTCCGCTCCTGGCGAACCCAGTTTTTCCCTACCAGTTTTTTTACCATCTGAGAGCAGGCGCTTTTTGTCTTTTTCAGAAGCTTTGATGCCTCGGTTACCGTAATTCCCTCATTTTGCCCGATACACTGAATTAAATGCGCTTCTGACTGATACAGAACTACATTTCCATAGTCATGAGGAAGGCTGTCATACTCATTCATGAGCTCGTTTGTTTCCTTTAACTCCTTCATCATTTCACAGTAAATTGAATATCTGTTTCTGTCCATTCTGTATCCCATCCTTTTCCCTTTTCTGCAATTTGCTATTATTCTTCCTCTCGGAGTCCGAGGGAGCTTTGCATTCTTTGCAAACAGCAGCTCGGCAGACTCCGCTGGTATTTATTATAATACATCCTTCATAAAAGGGATAGACTTCTGAGCTCCTTTCTTTTGAACACAGAGGGAGGCTGCACGGTTGGCGTAGGCTATGGCTTCCGGAAACGGTTCTCCCAGGGACAGACGGGCGGCCAGACTTCCCATAAAGGTATCTCCTGCCGCTGTTGTGTCCACTGAAGGCACCTCGATGCCTTTCACATGGCACAGTTTGCCCTCTGACTCATAAACAGCGCCCTGCTTTCCCAGGGAAATAATCGGTGTTTTGATTCCCCTCTCCTTCAAAATTGTCACTGCCCTGTATGCATCCTCAATGTTTTCTACATGGATTCCAGTAAGTATTTCCGTCTCTACCTCATTCGGCTTTAAAATATCAATGCGCCCGGCTATCTTATCGGTGAGCTTAGAGTAATCCTTAGACGAGGGGTCTACCATCAGCAGACATCCCTTCTTTTTAGCCAGCTCTGTAACTGTATCCAGGACCTCCTCCCCATGTTCCAGGGTTGTCATCACAATATCTCCCTCCTGAAACAATGGCTCATAACTTCTGATATCCTCCGGCGTATTTCTGGCGTTCGCCCCCAGAGAGCAAAGGCATCTGTTGCTGCCTTTTTGGTCCACCCAGACAAAGGCTACCCCTGTCCTGGCCTGGGGGTCTGTAAGGAGGCGGCCTGTCTCTATCTGGTCTGCCCTGAAGCTGTCTGTTAGAATATGGGCATACTCATCGTCGGCAATCCGTCCCAGAACCGTTACGCTTCCGCCGGCTCTGGCGGCAGCCACTGCCTGATTTCCTCCCTTTCCCCCAGGATTTACCTGATAATCCTCATAGGTGTAAACAGTCTCTCCGGCCTTCGGTATCTCATCACAGCGGATGGAAATATCCATAATAAGAGAGCCGAACACTAAAATCTGCTTCTTTCCTTTCAGTTTTTTCACCTCTCTCTGAAAAACTTCAAACCTGACTGATTCCAAAATTTTATAAGTACCTGCACAGCTTAATCCAGGTAGCTTAAAAACTGCGTGATTCTGTCATTTTTCATATTTACCAGCTCATCATAGCTTCCTTTTGCGAGAATGGTTCCCTTTTCTACAAAAACCACTTCATCGCTGACCTCTCTGGCAAAAGACATGTTGTGTGTTACAACGAGAATTGTATAATTTTCTTTCGACAGATCCTTGATCAAATTCAGAATACCCGCCCCCAGTTCTGGATCGAGAGCGCTTGTGGGTTCGTCAAAGAGAAGGATCTCCGGCTTCATGGCCAGTGCCCTGGCGATGGCGATTCGCTGCTGCTGCCCGCCTGAAAGCTGATTGGGAAGGCTGTCCCATTTATCCTCGAGACCTACCTTTTTTAATAGCTCCATTGCCTCCAGTCTGGCTTCCTTTTTATTCTTTTTCAACACCGTTACCGGACCTTCCATAATATTTTCAATGGCATTCATGTGCGGAAACAGGTTAAAGCTTTGGAAAACCATTCCCGTACGTTTTGTAAAGGCTGACTTCGTGCTGTGTGCCAGGCGTCCCGGAAAGCGAAGCGTATTCCCGTCAAGGCTTATCTCCCCCTCATCCGGCGTTTCCAAAAGATTGATGCAGCGCAGCAGCGTAGATTTTCCCGAGCCGGAAGAGCCTATAATCGCCGTTGTCCTGTTTGACTCGATTTTCAGATTAATATCCTTTAACACATGGTTGCTGCCAAAATATTTATGCAGATGTCTGATTTCCAGCATAGTGCTCCTCCTATCCCTGTGAGTCTGTAATTTCCTTAATCTTCTTTTTTTCGTGGGGAGTCAGCATCAGCCTGTCTTCCACCTTCTTCTGAAGATAATTCAGAACTGTACAGAAAATCAGATAAATAAAGCCTACTTCAATATACATAAGGAGAGGCTCATAATTCCGTGCTGTTATTCTCTGAGTAGTCAGAAACATTTCCGGGATCGTGATATTCGCCGCAAGGGAGGTATCCTTCACCAGGGCAATAAAGCTGTTAAACAACGGGGGAACAGATATTTTTACTGCCTGGGGAAGGATCACGCGGATAAGCTGCTGCGGATAGCTCATTCCTAAAGACATGGCTGCCTCCCACTGTCCCTTGGGAATTGAGAGGATCGCCGCCCTGAAAATCTCTGAGCTGTATGCACCGATACTCAGCGTGAATACTAAAATTCCTGACGGCATGGGGTCAATGACAATCCCTACTTTAGGCAATCCAAAGAATACAAGAAAGAGCTGGACAAGCAGCGGGGTTCCTCTGATAATCCACACATACAGCTCACATATCCTGTCGAGTATTGGCACCCTCGATATCCTGATAATAGCCACCAGCACCGCAAGCAGGGTTCCGAGGGCGAATGCAATCAATGTCAGAGGTATGGTATAGGTAATTCCCGCTTTCAGTATCGGCCAGAAAGATTCTGTCAATATTTCAATCGTACGCGCATCCATTTCATTCACCCTCCTGACTCCTTACTGTGTAAGCTCTTCCAAAGTCATCTCCCTGGAAAAGTCCTTTCCGAGATATTTTTCTGAAAGCTCTGTCAAAGTTCCATCCTCTCTGAGTTCTGCAATGGCCTGATTTACCGCCTCTAACAGATCCTCATTTCCCTTTGGAATCGGAATGGCAACTGTATCCGGAGTTTCCTGTACCGCTACGATTTTAATCGGAGTGTCCGGCTTCTGTGTCAGGAAATCATTAAATGCAATAGTGTTATTAATCACGCAGTCTGTTCTTCCGGCCAAGAGCAGCTCAATATCCTTGCTGAAGGTATCAGATGCTGTAATATCCATTCCATACTGCTCTGCAATTCCTGCGTAGTTACTGGAAACATTTAAGGATGTCTTCTTTCCCTCTGCACTCTCCCAATCTGTAATCTCTTCATTGTCATCCAGAGTAATCAGGGCAATGTAGCTGTAGAGATACGGATCACTGAAATCATATTTCTCCTCTCTCTCCGGCGTCACTCCAACCTGGTTTAAAACAAGATCTACAGTTCCTGTATCAAGGGAAGTTAAAAGTCCTTCCCAGGTAATCTCAGAAAATTCCGTCTTTACCCCCAGCTTATCTCCGATCATTTTTCCTACCTCCACGTCATAGCCGCAGAGCTCATTGTTCTCATCGTGATAGGTAAAAGGTTTGTAGGTTCCCTCTGTTCCAATCTTCAGAACGCCGGATGACAGGATGTTCTCATATCTTGTGGCCTCCAAATCGGATTTTGCATCAGCTGAGCCGGCTGTTTCGCCTTCTGCACCAGCTCCTGCCTGACTGGACGCTGCAGCCTGTGTCTCTGCCTCCTTTTCCTGTCCGCTGCAGCCTGTAGCCACTGCTGCCAAAGCAAATGCTGCTGCCAGTGCCAATGTTCTCTTTTTCATGTTTCTTCCTCCTTTATATGTTGTTTTTCATTGGTTTTTAACTTGAGCCTCTTATTGGCCTGTTTCCATTTTCATCATTCTGTCCGCATCTATGCTTTTATTCGGGAAATGCTGTTTTCATCCTCTCTAATGTCTCACGGATCACCTGCCTCGGGGCTGCCACGTTCATTCTCACAAACCCTTCCCCATCAGCCACGAACTGATCTCCTCCTTCTATTATCAGTCCATTTTTTAAAAACCGGTCCACTATTTCCTCCTGTGAAAGCCCATATTCCCTCATATCAATCCAGGCCAGATAAGTCGCCTCAGGAGCTGAAAAGTGAATCCTCGGCATATGGAGCTGAAAATAATTTTCCATCATCTCAAAAGTCCCGTCTATATATCGATTGAGGCTTTCCTCCCACTGTCCGGCTCTGGTATATGCTGAAATCGTCGCCTCTACAGAGATGGGGTTTGGCATATAGTGGTATCTCTGTTCCCACTCTTTCCTCAATTCGCTGTCAGAGATAATAATATTCGCCAGATGGTTTCCCGCCAGGTTAAAGGTCTTGCTGGGAGACGTGCAGACAATCACTCTTTTCTCCGAAGGAAACAGGGAGGTCAGGGGCAGATGCTTTTTTCCGCTTCTGACCAGATCGCCATGAATTTCATCGCTGATCACCGCAACCTTATAAGCGCGGCAGATCTCCATTACCCGTCTGAGCTCCTCCTCTGTCCACACACGCCCTGTCGGATTGTGGGGACTGCACAGTATAAATACCCGGTTGTCTTTATCCGCTGCTTTTTTCTCCAAATCCTCAAAGTCTATCTCATATCTCCCGTTTTTGAAAACGAGCGGCGAGAAAACAGGCTTCATTTTCAGGGAGCAGACGGAATTATAAAACGGTCTGTATGCCGGAGTCTGAATAATCACTCCGTCCCCCGGCTTTCCCAGAAGGCTAAGTCCGTGGAGAATCGCGGGCACCACCCCGGAATCTATCACAATCTCACTCTTGTCGAACTCCCAGCTGTGTTTTTTCCTCATCCAGCTGCAGACAGCTTCATAATAGGAATCGTCATAGATATCCGTATAGCCGAAAATTCCACTCTCCACTCTGCGCTTCATAGCTTCTACAATCTCTGGAGCTGTTTTAAAATCCATGTCGGCGATCCAGAGGGGTATGCTTTTTTCCGGTGCCTCCGGTGCAAATTTTGCCGCGCCGTCATATTTTTCGCTGTTTGTATGTAATCTGTCTACAGACTGATCAAAATCATAGGTCATTTTACCGAACTTCCTTCCCCGCTTTTTATTAAGCAGCTGTACTGTTAATTAATTTAATTATTTACGTGCTTTATTTTAACACATTGAACAAATATCGTCAATATATAGACAATATTTTTGAATAGTTTTTATAAATATTACCTATATGGCTATATATAAAATCTATTCTTGTCCTATCTTTTCTCTATTTCCGTTCTGCCGCAAATTTAACAGCTTATCCTCTTTTTAGGCTGAATCCTGCAAAAAGAGAATCTCTACAGCGGGATGCTTTAGCGGCAAAGTCTTCAGCCCAACCGCCCGCTTCCGTCCGGCAGGGATTTTTGTTTCATAAAATACAGCAGATTTTTCTGTGAAACAAAAGAACTCCCATGGGGAAAACCCATGAGAGTTCTTTTGTTTCACTGTACATAGTACATATATGAGATCATTCAGTTGAAATCCTTTTTCTCATGAACACCTATCTTTTCCGGCCCTTAGCCTTCGATGGCAATCCTGTGGCTCTCCGGAATCTGTCTGTCCATCTCTGCCTTCGGGAAGTCGAGGGTGAGGACGCCGTTTTCAAATCTGGCCTTGATATCCTCCTGCTTCAGATTCTCGCCCACATAGAAGCTGCGGCTCATGCTGCCTGAATATCTCTCCTGCCTGATCAGACGGCCTTCTTTGTCCTTCTCATCCTTGTCAAGTCCCTTGGCGGCGCTGATGGTTATATATCCATCCTTCAGCTCCAGATGGATTTCATCCTTCTTAAAGCCCGGCAGGTCTACGGCCACCTCGTAGGCGTCATCCTTTTCCCTTACATCGGTCTTCATCATGTTCTTCGCATGCTTTCCGTACAGAGGATTCTTTCTTCCAAAGAAACTGTCGTCAAAACCGAATCCGAAATCATCCATAAAGTCATCCATTAAATTTTCTCCGAAAATACTTGGTACATATAACATAAGTCATGCCTCCTTCAAATATTTATGCTATGTAACCGTTCAGGATGCTGTTCTGAAAGCTACCTGAGGGATTCCTTCTGATGGGAGCCGTCTTTTCAGAAGCTTTTCACTTCTTTCCGTCTCTCTTCATCCCTCTTTCTCTTTACGCCCTTATTATAGCACTATTATTAGCACTGTCAATAGGTGAGTGCTAATTTTTTGTGAAAATTCTGTGTCTTTTTTTGTGAAATCCCTGTAATATTGAAATATTATCTGTCTTAACCAGCTATAGCCGCGCTATTTTTGCCCATACCCCCCCTTCCCTAAGGGAATTTTAATTGTAAACTATTTTTATTATATAGTTGACAATTATTCTTTTTCCAGATATACTACTTTTACATTTCACCACAGCAAAGGAGAAGACTATGTTCCAGAATGATATTCAAATGTCCCGAAGGCAGGGCTCCAGAGCCCTGAGGCTTACCCTGTGCGCCCTGTTCACAGCGCTGATCTCTGCAGGAGCTTTTATCAGGATACCTGTGCCGGTTGTCCCTTTTACTCTCCAGCTTTTATTCACCATGCTTGCAGGCCTGCTTCTGGGCGGAAGAGACGGGGCCTTCTGTGTGGGGACCTATATCCTTTTAGGCCTTATGGGGCTGCCTATTTTCGCTGAGGGAGGAGGAATCTGGTATCTTGGGAAGCCCAGCTTCGGCTATCTGATTGGCTTCTTCCTCGCCAGCTATGTGACCGGAAAACTGGCCTGGAGCCGGAAAAGCCCTTCCCTGCGTTTCATCCTCTTATGCAACTTGGCAGGCCTTTTTATCGTCTACGGAATCGGCATGCTGTATTACTATCTCATTTCCAACTATGTCATACAGACGCCCATTGGCCTTTGGCCTCTGTTCCTCTACTGTTTCATCCTGGCCGTCCCTGGAGATATTTGCCTGTGCATTCTGGCCGCAGTCCTCTATTTCCGCCTGAGGCCGCTGATTTTGTCAACTTTTAGAATGTGAGGTAAAAACTATGAATTCTGCTGAAAACAAAAATACCCAGAGCATCTCATCCCCCTGCGGCAGTTCTTTCCTGAGCTCTGCCAAAAGGCGGGTGCTTGGCGGAGAGCTCCTCTCCCGGGAGGATGCAGTTTTGCTGGCAGACGAGCCCCTGGAAAAGCTGTGCCAGGCCGCCGATGAAATACGCTCCCATTTCTGCGGAAATGACTTTGACCTGTGCTCCATTGTAAACGGAAAGTGCGGGCGCTGCTCGGAGGACTGCAGATACTGCGCCCAGAGCGTCCACTACCATACCTCCTGCAGGGAGGAATACCCTCTCCTCTCATCAGAAGAGCTGGTAAAGCAGGCCCGGTTCAATGCCGCCCGCGGAGTCTTACGATATTCTATCGTAACCTCCGGGAAGCGGCTCTCTGATGCTGAGATCGACAAGGTCTGCGGGAGCATACGCCAGATCAGGCGGCAGACTAATATCCGTGTGTGTGTTTCCTTCGGGCTTTTAGATGAGGCCCAGTTTACAAAGCTTCGCCTGGCAGGCGTTTCCCGCGTTCACTGCAATCTGGAGTCTTCTGAGCGCTTTTTCCCCTCTGTCTGCACCACCCACACCTGGCAGGAAAAAATAGAGACACTGAAGGCGGCCAGGCGGGCCGGTCTTGAAATATGCTCCGGGGGAATCATGGGGTTAGGAGAGACCATGGAGGATCGGATCGACATGGTTCTCTCGGTCCGAAGCCTCGGCGTAAAATCTGTTCCGGTCAATCTGTTAAATCCGATTCCGGGAACTCCTTTTGCCCGCAATCCTGTTCTCACAAACGACGAGCTGAGGCGCACCGTCGCCGTCTTTCGCTTTCTCATCCCGGACGGCTCCATCCGCCTGGCCGGCGGGCGGGGGCTTCTCGCCGACAAGGGAGAGGCATGCTTCCAGAGCGGTGCCAATGCCGCCATCAGCGGGGATATGCTCACCACCTCCGGATATTCCTTTGAGACAGACAGAGAACTGATCCGCCGTCTTGGCTATGAGGTGAGAGATGAAAGGCAGATTTAACACAGAAACAGCAGAAAACCAAAATACAGAAAGCCAAAACAATACAGCAGGTATCCTTTCCGCCCGTTCCCTCTTTGTCACCGGAACGGGAACGGATGTGGGAAAAACCTATGTAACAGCCCTGATTGTAAAAAAGCTCCGGCAGCTTGGCAGACATGCAGCCTATTTTAAAGCCGCAGTCAGCGGAAACGAAAGAAAAGACGGCCTTCTGATTCCGGGGGACGCGGCATTCGTAAAGGAGTTTTCCGGCATCAGCCAGCCTCTTGAGACCATGTGCCCCTACGTCTATGAGCAGCCCTTTTCTCCCCACCTGGCTGCCCGCCTTGAGGGAAATCCTCTGGTTCTCCCGACCGTAAAAGAACAGTTTTCCTCCCTCCTTTCCTCCTTTGACTGCGTCACCGTGGAAGGAGCCGGAGGGATCCTCTGCCCCCTTCGCTTTGACAGCCAGAAAATATTTCTGGAGGATCTGATTAAGGCTCTGAACCTGCCCTGCATCCTTGTGGCCGACGCAGGCCTTGGAACCATCAACGCGGCGGGGCTGACTGCTTTCTATCTGAAGCAGCGAAAAATTCCTGCAAAGGGCATCATCCTGAACCGGTTTCACCCGGGAGATGTGATGGAGGAGGATAACCGAAGGATGTGCGAATCTGTCACGGGGCTTCCCGTCCTGGCCTGTGTAAAGCCCGGCGATACGGAGCTTTCCATAGAACCGGAGGTACTGCTTGGCCTGTACGAGTAACCCTTGGCAGGGTCAGCCTGCCGCTGTCCGCTCTGTCACCCACCATGCCATCGATTTATAATCTTTTATACTTTCCAGATAAGGAGGAAAAATTTATGATCTGGTATCCATACCAGCAGATGAAAACCATGAAGCCGCCCTATTCCATCGTTGATGCAGAAGGCGTCTATCTCTATACGGAGGATACCCGCTTAATTGACTCGGTATCTTCCTGGTGGAGCGTAATACATGGCTACAAGCATCCGGTTCTCACGAAAGTCCTTAAATCTCAGGCCGACCGTTTTTCTCATGTGATGCTGGGAGGTCTGACCCATGAACCGGCAGAACGGCTTGCCGCCAAACTCCGCCAGTGGCTTCCCGGAGATCTGAACTACTGTTTCTTTTCCGACTCCGGCAGTGTGGGAGTGGAGGTAGCGCTGAAAATGGCCTTTCAGTATTATGTAAATAAAGGAGATAAGGGGAGAACGAAGGTTCTCTCCCTGACTCACTCCTACCACGGAGATACCTTCAAGGCCATGGAAGTCGGTGACGATGAGGATTACCACTTCGCATTTAAAAAGAAAGAAAACGTCATCCATATCCCCACCAGAATCCAGGACCTGGAGAATGCCTTTCTCCGCTTCCACAGGGAACTTTACTGCTTCATCGTGGAGCCGCTTCTGCAGGGTGCAGGCGGAATGAGAATGTACGATATCTCCTTCCTGGAAAAGGCCAGAGAGCTCTGTGATACGTATGGGGTGCTCCTCATTTTTGACGAGGTGGCCACCGGATTTGGACGGACCGGGCATCGGTTTGTATCTGATCTGGTCTGCCCGGACATCCTGGTTCTGGGAAAAGCTCTCACCGGAGGCTATATCGGCCATGCCGTCACCGTAGCCGGCACAAAAGTATACCAGGGCTTTTACGGGGATGATCCGGCTCTTGCGCTGATGCACGGGCCCACCTTTATGGGGAATGCCCTCGCCTGCCGCGCGGCTTTGGCCTCCATAGAACTGTTTGAATCAGGAAACTATATGGAGAAAATTGCCCATATTGAGGAAGTATCCAGAAGAGAGCTCAAAGACTTATCCTCCCCTCTGATTCGCGAAATCCGGATCATGGGGGGCTGTACCTGTGTGGAGACCGTCTCTCCGGACGTCCTTGACGGCTTTCAGGAATTCGCGTATCAGCACGGAGTATTCAGCCGGCCATTCCTCAGCTATATGTATACAATGGTGCCTTATATAATAGAAGATTCCCAGCTGATACAGATTTTTGACACAATGAAGGAGTGGTTTTCCAGGTTTCATTAATAAACAGGCGAAAAACCTTTGCTTTCCCCTGTTTTCTCCATTGATAAACCCTTCATTTTCCGCTATAATCATGTCGTATTATGTCAAATCAGAGTAAAACGACGGTAAAATGGAGGAATTGAAGTGTTTTCATTTATTTATCTGTTTTGTCCGCCCGCCCTTGCTCTTCTCATCTATGAACGGATGGAGTTCAAGCGGGCGGCTTTTGTCTGCGAAAACAGAAGGCGTGAGGGAAGCCCGGAGTGGCTGGTAAACCTTCTGCTCAAGTATCTTGCCTTTACAGGGGTGGTAAACGCCGCGGCCATGGCCGTGGGCTCCATCTTTATCCCCATTAACCGGATGGCTTCCGGCGGACATTTCGGCGACAATATTCTGTCTGTCCGCTATCTGATAACGGCCTGCATAACCGCCATCGTCCTGGCTGTGGCCGCCAAGGTTGTGTCCTTTAATTTAAGCATCAGCGTAGAACAGAAGAAGAGGGTGGATAAAGATGAGAGTGAGAGCTAAAAAACTGAGTCTGTCCTTCCTGTGCTTTTTCACCCTCCTTTGCTACTTTTCCGCCTGGTGGGCGGTGAGAACCTATGGCAGCATCAGCATGGAGGAGATTGTTTTCCACCTGAATGTCCCCCTGGACGGAGTCAACACAGAGTACATATTCAGCTATCTGAAAACTGCTCTGCTGCCGGCTCTGGTGGTTTTTGTCATCGCTGCTGCCGTATTCGGAAGATGCTGCCTGTATCTGCGCCGCAAAAAAACCTACACCTGCCTGGACATCCGCTTCGGACAGAAACGGTGGCTTCTGGAGCTGACTGACCGGGCCTTTTCCAGGGCCATGGCTCTGCTTCTCGTGTTCGGCCTCGTATTCATGGCTGCCGGCACAGACAGTATGCTGAACATCGGAGATTATCTCTACAACCAGTTTCACAAGAGCTCCTTTATCGAGGAGCAGTATGTAAAACCGGAATCCTCCCTGCTGTCCTTCCCTGAAAAGAAGCGAAATCTCGTCTACATTTATCTGGAATCCATGGAGAAGACCTTTGAGGACAGAGAAAACGGCGGAAACATGGAAGAAAATGCCATACCGGAGCTGACAGAACTGGCAAAGCAGAATGTGACCTTTCAGCTCGGTCCGGACGGCAGCCAGGGCATCCTTCCCCTGACCTCCACCTGGACCATCGCCGCCATGGTTGCCCAGACCTCGGGACTTCCCCTGAAGATTCCCGTGGAGAAAAATTCCATGAGCAAATATGGCTCCTTTCTTCCCGGGGCAGTCACCCTGGGGGAGGTGCTGGAAGATGCTGGCTACCGGAACATGCTGATGGTGGGCTCCTACGCCAGCTTTGCCGGAAGAGATCAGTATTTTAAGGATCACGGCGGCTATGAAATCTGGGATTTCGGCACTGCCAAGCGGCTTGACAGGGTTCCCGACGACTATGATATCGGCTGGTGGGGAGTGGAGGATGAAAAGCTCTTTGAATATGCAAAGGAGGAGCTCTCCGAGCTTGCCGCCGGTTCACAGCCCTTTAACTTTACCATGCTGACGGTGGATACCCACAATCCCAACGGCTACGTATGCCGCCTCTGCGATGACGAGTTTGAAGACCAGTACAGCAACGTCCTCCACTGTTCCAGCCGCCAGACCGTACAGTTTGTCCAGTGGATCATGGAGCAGCCCTGGTATGAAAACACCACCGTTGTCATTTCCGGCGACCACGCCACCATGGTTTCCGGCTACGCCCCCGACGACGACTCCTACGACAGAGGCGTGTACTACTGCTTTATCAATCCGGCCGCCGTTCCCGCTGACAGGACTCACACAGCCTGCACCATGGATCTCTTTCCAACGACGCTGGCTGCCATGGGTGTGGAAATCGAGGGCGACCGACTGGGACTGGGCACAAACCTGTTTTCTGAGCGCGACACCATCGTAGATGAGTTCGGGCAGAAGGAGGTCATCTCCCAGCTCAATATGAAGTCTGAATTTTATGACGATGTGCTGCTTTATGGACAGGACGGGGAATCATAAATAAGAGACAGGGACCGCTGACAGCCCGCAAAAATCGCTGCCTGAAGAAGCAGGAATCGCTTCCGCGGGCGGCGATTTTTCCTTTTTACGAAGATTATTTTGGGCAGAGTGCGGTTACCTTTTCGTTCTGCAGCGGCTCTTCGGGCACTTTGCCTGGCGCTGCGGCTGACATGGATGCAGCCTCTGCTTTTCCCTGTTTTCTGCACGCCTGCCAAACCTGCCGCCTTGGCTGAACGATATTTATTTGCATTTTTTCTGAATAATTAAAGTTTTCTGTCGTATTGGCAGTTCCTATTGACTTTTACTCTTTTTCCATCCAAAATAGTAAAAAAAAGAACAGGAGATTTTAAAATGAAAGCATCAGACAACACACAGCACGCGCCATCCGGCTGCCTGATTTGCGGCGCTCCGCTGATTTATTCAAAACACATGGAGCCTGTGGAATGCGCCCTCTGCCACGGCCATTTCACTTCCAATGCGCGCTGCACAAACGGGCACTACATCTGTGACTCCTGCCACGAGAAGGATGCTCTGCAGGTCATCTACAGCTTCTGCCTTCACACAAAACAGAAAAATCCCGTATCCATTATGCAGGAGCTGATCCGCTTCCCCCAGATCCATATGCATGGGCCGGAGCACCATGTCCTGGTAGGCTCTGCTCTGCTGGCAGCCTGCAAAAACTGCGGAGCCGACTTTGAACTGGAGCCCGCTCTCCTTGCCATGCGTGAGCGGGGTTCACAGGTTCCCGGCGGAATCTGCGGCCAGTGGGGTTCCTGCGGAGCCGGCATAAGCGCAGGTATCTTCGTCAGCATCCTTACGGGTGCCACTCCTCTGTCCGGTCAGGAATGGGGTCTGGCCAACCAGATGACATCCAGATGTCTCTCAGCCATCGGAACCATCGGGGGCCCCAGATGCTGCAAGCGCGATTCCTACACGGCGCTTCTGGAAGCTGTGGAATTTGTCAGAGAACATTTCTGCATCGAGCTGGAGAAGCCGGAGTCCATTGTCTGTCACATGTCCGGCAGAAATGAGCAGTGTATTGGAGCGGCCTGCCCCTACCACAGCCAGAACGAATAGGGGAAAACTGAGCTGCCTGGAGGGACTGCCCGAAGATTTTTCCTCTGAAATAAACGAAAAGGTGGTATTTGTCAATGAAAAAACAGGAAAACAGCGGCGGGAAACAGACAGAGGCCCCAGCGGCAAATAAAGAAAAGAAAGAAAAGAAGACACGCCCAGTAAAAAAGTCCGCCTCCCTGCTGTCTAAAAAGGATATTAAGACTCTGGAAGGGTTCTGCGAAGGCACTCAGGGATATTTTGGAAAAATGCTGGAATACCTGGAAGATTTTATGGAGGAGGGCATTGAAAACGGCCGCTTTACAGAAGACGAAGCCCGCTCTGATTTGGAGATCGCTCTCTGGTACGCCTATGCCTGCAACAATCTCGACGACTACGAGCACTATTACATGGCCGCCCAGTGGATGCCTTCCTCAGAGCAGAACGCAGCCGGCTGTGGAGCCTGGTACTACCGCTACTCCTGCTGCCTGATGTACTGCGGGCGCCTGGAAGAGGCCCTGCACATTTCCGAAAAGGGCGTCCTGGAGGACCCCAAGTATCCGTGGGGATTCCTTCAGCTGGCCAAGCTGAGATGCCACTTTGGCCGAAAGGAAAAGGCTCTGGAAGCCGTCCGCCAGGGACTTCTCCTGGAGCCTGGAGACTATGAGTTTCTCACTCTGCAGAGAGAGATACAGGAGGGCCGTTCCCTGGAGGAAATGGAGTTTCACTACATTGATCCTGCATGTGATCAGGATCTCCAGAACGGGCTTATGGATGATGATTATTTCAAAAAGCTCTCTGTGGCCGGAATTGTCTGTGACAAAAAAGCCCTGGCCCAGATAAAGGAGCTGTTCTCTCCTGCCGGATGGAAGGCGGACTGTCCCTACTGCAGCTTTCGGTACTGGTCAGATGCCCAGGAGATCAACTGCGTATTCCGCATGAACGAGGCAGCTCTCTCCAAAATGGATCTGACCTGGCTGGCTGCCCAGAAGCGCCAGCTTGACGAGGGACGCTATCCGGCCAGCATGGAATGGGAGGGGGAGGAATACCTGCTTTCCTCCGTCATCTTTGATATAGACTGCAGTATGCTGCTGGCCTATGCCGGAGCGGAAAACGGCCGTGAGCTCCTTTTTAAAGTGAGGGAGAGCGAAAATGAGGCGGGGCTTATGAGTTAGACCCATAAGCTCCCGCCTTTTTTGCCCGTTTAATAGAACTGGTTCATAAATACTGCAATCGCGATTCCCAGCACGGCTCCTGCAAACACCTGGAGAGGCGTGTGCCCCACATATTCTTTGAGCTTTTCCTGGAGCACCACTGAGTCCAGTTTCAGAAGATTTTCAAACAGCAGACTGTTGAGTACCTTTGCCTGCTTTCCCGTTTCCTGGCGGACGCCGATGGCATCATACATAACCACCATCGCAAACAGAAAGCTGATGGCAAACTCAAAGCTGCCGAATCCATAGCAGTAGGCAGAGGCAGTTGTCAGCGCGCACACTGTTGAGGAATGGGAGCTGGGCATTCCCCCTGAGCCCGTAAGCCTCTCCGGATTAAAGGATCGGTTCAGGGCAATGTCGATAATTGTCTTCAGTACCTGTGCCACGATCCAGCCGATTACACCGCTCATTAAAACCTGATTTCCCGTTATTTCCTGATAAATTGTCATTCCTATCTCCTGTTCACTTGTCTAAAAATGCTAAAGGCTCTGTCATGCGGCCTTCAGAGCAGCTCCCAGCTTTTTTCTCACCGACAGCCAGATTTCTTCCAGACTGCACAGCTTGTCGGCATATATGACAACATAGCCCTCCCTGTATTTGGGAGGCAGAGGTGTAAGGGGCCACATATGGCGCAGAATCAGATTTCTCTCCCTCTCTGTCAATGAAAAATATTTCTCAGCATTCTCAAGAGCTGTCCTGGGATGGGTGAAGCCATGAAAATGTTCTCCGGTCTCCCTTCCATGAACATGCCAGTCATAGAGAAACAGATCGTGAAGCAGGCCTCCTCTGGCCGCCTCACAGAAGTGAAGCCCCTTTCTTCTGCAGATCAGATAGCTCATGTACGAAACACGCAGACAGTGCTCCAGACACGTTGTCCCTCCATGCTGGATATACTGATCCATGGACTGAAACGCAGGATGCTCTAAAATGTCCCTCACACATTCCAGATACCCCTGATCCCTGTACCATTCTCTCAGCTGCTCTCCTGCGAAACGCCCTGTGCGCCTCATTTTCTCTTTCCTTCCTTTCCTGACTGCCGACCAATTCCCCTCCCTGGGGCTGCAGCCCAGCCTGGGCAGCTATGTCCTTTCCGGGTGACGGCTTTCGCCGGGGATACTGAAACCTGTGCCCCCGGCGAATTCTCTGATGCTCTATCCATTTGCTTCTCTGCCCGTATTGTAGCAGAAATTATATCATCTGTCCACTGTAAATCAAAGGACGTTTTCCTGTTTAGTAGCCGATCAGCCAGTCATAGAGTTCCTGATACTTGAGAGCTGATGTTTTCCAGGAGAAATCAACTGCCATGCCCCTGTCAATAATCTTGTTCCACTCGCGTTTTCTGTTGTAATACACATGCTTTGCATAGCGGATGGTATCCAACATCTCGTGGGCATTATAGTTGGCAAAGGAAAAACCGGTTCCTGTTCCCTCGTACTCATTGTAGGGCCACACGGTATCCTTAAGTCCTCCTGTTTCCCTGACAATGGGCACCGTGCCGTAGCGCAGAGCCATAAGCTGGCTTAAACCGCAGGGCTCGAAAAGGGACGGCATCAGGAAGGCGTCGCAGGACGCATAGATACGGTGTGACATCTCCTCAGAATAATAGATATTGGCGGAGACGCGTCCATTGTACTTCCAGTCGTAGTGGCGGAACATATTCTCATATTTCTCGTCCCCTGTTCCCAGCACGACAAGCTGCACATCATCTGTACAGATCTCATCCATCACGCACTGAATCAGGTCGAAGCCTTTCTGGTCTGTCAGACGGGATACCACGCCTATCATAAATTTTTTATCATCCTGCTCAAGTCCCAGCTGCTGCTGCAGCGCTCTCTTATTTTTAATCTTTTCCTTACGGAAGGTTTTCGCATTGTAATTCTGGACAATCATCGGATCTGTCTCCGGATTGAAATCGTCGTAGTCAATGCCGTTCACAATGCCCCGCAGGCTGTTTGCCCTGGCCCGCATCAGACCGTCAAGCCCTTCTCCGTAGAACGGGGTCTTGATCTCCTCTGCATAGGTATTGCTTACGGTGGTGATGGCATCTGCATAGACGAGACCGCCCTTTAACATATTCCCGTCCTTGTACGCTTCCAGCTTGTCAGGAGTGAAGTAATAATCCGGGAGACCGGACAGCCGCTGGATCGTCTTGACATCCCAGACACCCTGGAATTTCAGGTTGTGAATAGTCATAACAGACTTCATATTCCTGAAAAATTCGCCCTCATGGAATTTATCCTTTAAGAATACAGGGATCAGGCCGGTCTGCCAGTCATGACAGTGCACCACATCCGGCTGGAAACCGATCACCGGCAGACTTGAGAGGGCGGCTCTTGAGAAAAATGCAAATTTTTCCAGATCGCAGTACCAGTCGCCGTAAGGCCTGGAGCCGCAGAAATAGCTCTCATTGTCAATAAAATAGAAGGTGATTCCTTCATAGACATACTCAAGAATCCCTACATAGCGGCTCTGTCCCAGATAGTCCATATAGAAATGGTTCAGATATTTCATATCATTTCGGAAAGATTCCTTGATACAGAGATATTTGGGAATCATAACCCTTACATCAAAATACTGCTTGTCAAAGCATTTCGGAAGAGAGCCGACTACGTCCGCCAGACCCCCTGTCTTGATAAAAGGAACCGCTTCTGAAGCTATAAAAAGAATTTTTTTCATCCTGCTACCTCCCATTCATCTCATTGCCGGACAAATCCCCAATTTGAGCCCCCTTGTCCAGATATACTGCTATTATACAATAGATTTATACATTTAGAAAGGTAGTATTATGATTTTTTGTCTGATTCTTTCTGAAACAGGCCTGCAGCTCTCCTCTCAAAGCTGCCGTCCTGCCCGCCTTCTGACTACGAGATCCGCTTGTAATCGAGCCGGATTTTATCGGCAATCAGCGCAATAAATTCGGAATTTGTCGGCTTTCCCTTCCCGGTGCTTACAGTATAGCCGAACAGATCATTGATGGTATCCATCTCCCCTCTGTTCCATGCTACTTCGATGGCATGGCGGATGGCTCTCTCTACACGGCTCGGCGTGGTCGCATGCTTCTTCGCAATGGTCGGATACAGGATCTTCGTGACAGAAGCTAACATCTCCTGATCCTTCACTGAAATGATAATGGCATCCCGCAGATACTGATACCCTTTAATGTGGGCGGGGATACCGATTTCGTGGAGCATCTGGGTTACGTCGTTTTCCAGATTCTGCTCCATGTACTCCGCCTTATTGACATAAGGCTTCACTTTTCTGCTTCCCGACAGCATTGTCGTTTTATTCTTATATCCCGTCAGCCTTCGCAGCTTATCGAGTATGATCTCTTTTGTAAACGGTTTCATGATATAGTAGCTGGCGCCCAGCTTGAACGCCTCCGCTGTCAGATTTTCACTGCCTGCGGCTGTTACAATGATAAAGGATGTGCTGTCCTTCATCTCCGTATTGCTCTTGATTTTCTCCATGACAGATATTCCGTCCATTCCCGGCATGACAATATCCATTAATACGACATCTGGTCTGGTCTTCAAAATCATGTTGTACGCTTCGTTGCCATTATCCGCCTTTCCGACGATATGGTAATCCTTTTCTCCCTCCAGTATTTCGCCAAGCAGCTCCAAAGTCTGCCTGTTATCATCCGCAATCGCAATGTTTAATTCTGCCATGCTTCATACTCCTCCTAACTTTTTCTCCGTAACGATTATAAGCTTGTAAAAACTGCCCTTGCAATGATATTAAGACGCAAATTTCGACAGCTCTACCCGTATCTCATGTTCCTTTCCTCCTCCCGTTTCGGCAGCTCTCCCGCAAAAGCCTGCCTCTGTTCTCAGGGCAGGCCGTGTGAAAGCTCCTTTTTTTCCTATTGTATCTGTTTCCGGCTTCTCAATGCTGTGCTGTTTCGTCCGAAATCTGCCTTCCCTCGTGATTTATGTGAAAATTGTCCTTTTTAATCAGCTCTGAAATAGGAACCAGCTCATATCCCTTGCTTTGAAGTCCTGTGATCACTGCCTCCAGTGCCTGAGGTGTATATTTTGCCCCATTGTGCATAAGGATAATGGAGCCGTTTCCCAGGTGTTTGTGATTTACTACCTTGTCTACGATGGAGTCTGCACCGTAGTCCTTCCAGTCCAGACTGTCAATATCCCACTGTACGGGGTAATAGCCCATGGAATCAGCAACAGCAACTACCTCGTTGTCGTAATCCCCGTAGGGCGGCCGAAACAGTGTCATATCTGTCCCTGTAAGTTCCTTCACCCGGTCATGCACCTTCTGAATTTCACTCTGAATCTCTGTCTCGCTTAACTGGCTCATGTTTTTGTGGTTTTCACTGTGGTTTCCAAGGTCATGGCCCTGGCTGGCTATGTACTTTACATCCTCCGGAAATTTTTCTACCCATCCCCCTGTCATAAAGAACGTAACCTTCACATTGTGCTTTGCCAGAATGTCCATTATCTGTCTGGTATCCTCGTTTCCCCATGGAAGCGGTTACCTGCGGCAGTCCTGTAACCGCAAAAAGCCCCGCCAGAAAGCGGTTTGTCCGCTCCCTGACGGGGCTTTATCTTTCGTATGGCTATTCTGTTTTTACTTTCTGTCTGTCTGCGTTTCAGCCTCCCCCTTCTCATTTGGAAGGAGCACATTCAGCAGAATGGCAACCAGAGCCGCCGGCACAATTCCAGAGCCTCCAAAAATAAGCTGCACTCCCTGGGGAAGATGGGAGAGCACCCCGCTGTTGGCTCCGATGCCATATCCGAGTCCAAGAGCCACAGATACAATCGTAATGCTCCTTGGCGTTAAAGGCTTCTTTGTGATAAGCTGAATTCCGCTCATGACAATGGATGAGAACATCATGACGGCTGCCCCGCCCAGCACGCTCTGAGGCATAATGGAAATCAGGGCCGCAAGCTTTGGGAGAAGCCCGCACAGAATCAGGAAAACAGCTCCTGTGGCAAGGGCAAAGCGGTTTACGATCTTTGTCATGGTCACAAGCCCCACATTCTGGCTGAAGGAGGTGTTGGGAAGAACGCCGAAGAGAGCTGCAAAAGCGGAGCCAAGGCCATCGCAGATAATTCCGCCGGACAGCTCTGTGTCTGTGGCCTCGCGGCCCATTCCTCCCTCTGTCACGCCGGAGATGTCTCCCACTGTCTCAACTGCCGTCACGATAAACATAATCATCACCGGAATTACGGCACGCCAGTCAAACACAGGCTTAACAGGCATGAGCCTGGGGATGGACACCCAGCCGGCCTCAGCTACCTTGTCCCAGTTGAGAACCCAGGCCTTCGTGTACTCCACGCCCTCAGCCGTGACACCGACAGTTGGAAGCATAAGTCCCATAATCGCTGATGCAACATAGCCCACGATGATTCCGATCAGAATGGAAGAGGAGCTTGTCATGCCCTTTGTCCCATGCTTTAAAACAATAATCACAACTAAAACCAGGGTTCCGAGAAAGAGGTTTTCAAGGCTTCCAAAATCCGGCGCCTTATCCCCTCCTCCAAAAGAATTGACGCCTACAGCTATCAGGGACAGTCCGATGGAGAGCACGACGGTTCCCGTCACCAGTGCCGGGAAAAACCGGCGAAGAGGCTTCAGGAAAAAACCCAGGATTCCCTCGAAAATTCCGCCCAGAATCGAGGCCATCATGATCGCCCCATAGGAGAGAATTCCTCCTCCCATCACACCCACGACGCTGTTAAATACGCCGATAAAGCCGGAGCTGGTTCCCATGATAATTGGAACTTTTCCGCCCACCGGGCCGATGGCATAGAGCTGTACCAGTGTCACGATTCCCGCCACCAGCATGGCATTCTGAAGCAGATCCACCTGAAGGCCGGCAAATTCCTGCGTATTGGCCAGGCCGCAGGCACCTGTGATAATCAGAAGAGGGGTAAGGTTTCCGACAAACATTGCCAGTACGTGCTGAAGTCCGAGAGGAATTGCTTTTCTGAGGGGAAGCTTCCCATAAAAGTCATACTCAGCTCCCTTTGTTTCCTTTTCACTCATTCTCATTTTCTCCTTTGAATTTTTACGTTTTCTTAACACAGCCTTAACAGTATACCGTATTTCTCTTTCCATGTACACAAAGGAGCTTTATTTTATTCATTAATTTTAATAATGGGATTTTCTATGAACTGCTTATAAATTGCCCTGCACAGCCGCATCCTTGCCCCTCCCCATGCCGCGTCAAAGGAAAGAGCCACCTGAGGCTTCTCTGTCTCCACGCAGTAAATAGGAAGCTTTCTGTCCTTTACCTGATAGTCCCTGCCCTGCCCTCCTGCGGAAAAAATCTGCCCGGACGAGGCCGGAGAAAGGGCTGCCTTTTCATAGAGCCGTGTGATGCATCCGATGGAGAGAAGAACAAGAAATACCCAGAACAGCGCATTTTCCGGAAGGCACGGCAGGCTGAGCCGCCTGTTTCTCTGTCGGCCCTTCTGCTCTGAATCCCCGGCCGTTTTCTGCCGCAGCGGCTTCCCTGTTTCCCCGGAAAGCGGCATCAGACGGCCTGGCCCGCCGGCGTCTTTCTTTCTGCTGCTGCGTCTGCTTTTCCTCTCACTGTCCCTGAAAAATAAAAACCACATTGTTTTTCCTCGGCAAAAAGCTGTTATTACCATGTTACGCAGCTCTTATTTCCCCTAGAACGTTTCAGACATGGAATCCGGCCTGAGGCACGCCTGAAATTTTTGACCTTTAATCCTGATAACGGGACTTCAGTAGGGCGATCTCTCTGGCATAGCCATCCAGATCGTTTGGTGTTTCCAGATAAAAGGGCAGGCGCTTAAGCGCCGGATGGTTGATCACCCGCACAAGGGCCTCCAGCCCTATCTGTCCCTCCCCGATTCTGGCATGGCGGTCCTTGTGGGCACCCAGGGGATTCTGGCTGTCATTCAGATGGATGGCTTTAAGCCTGGAAAGGCCGATCACCCGGTCAAATTCTGTCAGCACCTCATCCAGATGGTTTACAATGTCATATCCCCCATCCCAGACATGGCAGGTGTCCAGGCAGACGCCCATCTTTTCACTGAGCGCTACCCGATCAAGGATTTCCCGAAGCTCCTCAAAGCTCCTTCCCACCTCGCTCCCCTTGCCGGCCATAGTTTCCAGAAGTACGGTGGTGGTCTGCTCCGGCTTCAGAATCGCGTTGAGCATGCCGGCAATGTATTCAATCCCTGTCTCCACTCCCTGCTTCACATGGCTGCCCGGATGGAAGTTGTAGAGGTTTCCCGGTGTAAACTCCATCCTTCTCAGGTCATCCTCCATGGTGTTTCTGGCAAACACCCGGATGCTCTCATCTGCCGAGCAGCCGTTGAGGGTATAGGGGGCGTGGGCCAGCAGGGGAACAATGTCCTCCTGGCGTGAAAATTCCAGAAATGCCCTCACGTCCTCCGGGTCGATTTCTTTTGCATTTCCTCCCCGGGGATTCCTTGTAAAAAACTGGAAGGTTCCGGCATCAATCTTTTTTGCCTCCCTTCCCATCGCCAGATACCCTTTGGCCGATGAGAGATGGCACCCGATTCTAAGCATGGTCTCTTCCTCCTTTTCTCCTGTCATTTTTTCTGTGATTTTCTCTGTCGTTTTCTCTGTCCTGCAGTTCCTGCTTTCCTGCTCTCCCTCTGCCTCCTGTCCGCCCTGCTCCCCGGATCGGCGTTACCGCAGACACCGCTATGGCAATGAGAATCACTGCCGCAGCGATCTGAAGAAAAATACTGAGCCCTGTCCAGTGCTCAATAATAAAATTTTCAGGGTGAGAGCCAAACAGCTGCTCCAGTGTCCCCGCCACGTCGCTGTTTCCTGCCTGTTTATTGATCATCGCGTAAAAAGTAACAGCCGGATTCATAAGAAGCAGATAAAGGCTTCCCCCTGATGTGGCCTGTCTTGTCACACTGTCAACGGCAGTCATATAGCTGCTGATCTCATTCTGGGACATCCGGTAGGTAAACAGATTGACGGCATAGGTACCAGCTACCAGAAACACAATGGTGACGTAGGAGCATACATTTGCCATGGTGGATCGCTTAAACAGAGAGGAAAAAAACACTCCGATGCCCCCTGACAGCAGCGCTACCGTGACAAAGCACAGGAGCAAAAGGGCCATGTCCGTCACAGTAATTCCTCCGTACACAAATACCAGAGCAAGGGCAGGAAAGCTGGACAGCACCAGAAGCAGCATGGAAGTAAAGGCCGCGGCCAGCTTGCCCAGCACAATTTCCCCGGGCTTCATAGTTGTGGTCAGCATCAAATCAAGGGTCTGCCTCTCCCTCTCTCCGCTGATACTGTTGGAGGTCATGGCCGGCATAATGAACATGAGCATAGCAAACTCGATGGAAGCCACAAACACATACAGTTCAAGAAATCTCGAATACTGGATCTCCGCCGTCATCTTCACCTGATCCACCACGGAATACATATTAAAAAGCGCAACTGCGCTGAGGATTCCATTAAAAATAAGCAGAACCATGGCCATACGGATGCTTCTGCTGCTCACCTTCAGCTCTCTTTTATAAACCGGGTTCATTTTCATGTATCAGCACCGCCTTTTCACCTGCATGGTCTGTAATCTGCATAAAGATGGTTTCCAGGCTCCCCTTCTCCCGCATGAAGCCGCTCACCATTACGTCCGCGTCCACAAGCTGCTGGAGAAGCAGGGCCTCATCCTGCCTGTCCCCGTTAAACCCCACCTTGATCTCCTCTCCCTTTAAAGAAATGGCCTGAACACAGGGATGGCTCCGCAGAATCGCCATAGCCGTTTCCCGTCCTCTGTATATGGAAATCAGCAGCGGGTTGGAGGAATTGACCTTTTCCAGGATCTGATCCATGCTTCCGGTAAGCACCATTCTCCCCTGTTCAATAATCCCAATGCTTGTGCACATCTCAGACAGCTCAGAGAGAATATGGGAGCTGACGAGAAGCGTTTTTCCCTGTTCCCGCAGCTCCTTTAAAATTCCGGTGAACTCCAGCCTTGTCCTGGGATCGAGGCCGGAGGCCGGCTCATCTAACACCACAAGCTCCGGATCATGGATCAGAGCTCTTGCCAGGCAGAGCCTCTGTTTCATTCCCCTGGAAAGGCCGTCCACAAAGAAATCTGCCTTGTCCTCCAGCTTCATCTGCTCCAGCAGTGTTTCACACCGTCTTCTGGCACCCATTCCCTCCAGCCCGTAGCAGGAAGCAAAAAATTCCATATATTCGGATACCTTCAGGTTATCATAGACACCGAAGGAGTCCGGCACATAACCCATTTTTTCCTTCAGGCATCTCTGTTCCCGTATCCCGTCCATTCCGTCTATGACAATGCTGCCGCTGTCCGGCGCCAGCAGTCCGGTGATAATTTTAATTGTAGTGGTCTTTCCGGCTCCGTTGGGCCCTACAAAGCCGAACAGCTCCCCCTTCCCTATCGTCATGTTCAGGCCGTCCAGGGCCTGAAAGTTTCCGTATTTCTTGCGCAGATCTCTGATTTCCAGCATTAACTTTCCCTCCCTGTGACATAGAGTACCGGGAGTATCATGTTCCAGGCCGTATCACTCTTTGCCTCTCCCGAATATCTGACTGTGATGGAATTAGACGGTGACAGGTAGGGCCTCAGCTCCTCTTTCGTGTACACGGTCTTTGTCAGATCCATCCTGTCATTTCTTCCCGTTTCGTAGTTGTAAAAGTACATTGAGCCGTCAAACTTTTCCAGATACTGATACCTTGGATTATCCACAAACTCCGGTGAAATCCAGTCCATCGTCAGACTGTCGATTTCCAGATTGCTTCCCAGGAAATACTCAAGCACCAGAGGCTCTGAGGGTTCTCCCACATACACTGTATTTCCCCTCTGGTCATAGCTGCCGGAGCGAATCTTCGGGTACTGCTCCAGAGCACAGCGGTAGGTCCTTCCATCCGCTTTCTGGTTTACAGGAATCCTGGCTGTGGTTAATGTGAGTCCCTCTGTCTCAAAAGTGTCTGACGCCAGGAAATCAGGCTTCTCCTCTTCCGAATGGAACGCGATCAGCCTGGCATCTGAAAAGTATTCGTTCATATCAGAATCCAGATAAAACGTAAGGAGCTTAGACTTATCCTGTGACTCCAGATATTTTTCATCCGATATATCCGCCCGGCTGTACTGGTCTGCTCCTGTGACCATCTCTGCGAGGGCATATTTGTAAGAGATAGGAAATGTCAGTACCTCCAGTCCGTCCAGCTCTTTCTTCTCACCCGGTTCCATATCTCCCAGAAAAACCGCCTTCCCATAGAGAAGCAGCATGGCGTTTTCTATCCTCATGTCAGAATGATTCACAATGGTGCCGGAAATCTTTCCGTCGTAAAAGGTGACTGAGCTGGAAGGCGCCCTGTTTTCCAGCCCCTCCTTCTTTTTCAGGACAAATAATCCGGGCTCAAAAGCCACAGAATCCCTCACCCGGATCTCTGTCTTAGCCTCATCCAGGGAAACAGCAGTCTGATATCTCTCCCTTCCTGTGAATACAGCCGGCTTATTTGACTCATAAAAATAGTTTTTGGTGACAGGGCGCACCGTATATTCCGGATTCAGCTCTACTGTATACGGCGTATTGTAGGGGCTCCGCACATTAATATAGGTTTCCCGCTCCACCTCATCATCGCCATAGCTCTCCACCGTCGCATAGGTAAAAAACGGAGCCGTAAACCTTGTTTTTGCCCCCATGGCGTAAATCACCCCTGTAAATATCACTGCCAGCACAGCCACGCTCACCATGTAGTAATTCTGGCAGGACTTCCGTTTCAGATAGAGATAGAGGACCGGGCCAATCAGGACAATATACACCAGAATTACCGCCGTATAGAGGCCTACCTTCGGCAGGCGCGCCACATTTCCCGTATTAATCAGTGACTGAATGGAGTAATACAGGTTGGACAGGCTGTAATACTGGTCCTGAGCCAGATACTGAATTGTTTCCTTTCCCATGATCTGCTGAAACAGCCCCTCCAGGACAACAGGATTCTGCGCGCACACTTCTGCAATATCCGCCAGCCCAAAGGCGGTGAACACAATCTGCCCGTTTCCCTGATTCTTTTTTGTCACAACAGAGGTACTGCCGCTTGAGAGGACCACACGTCCTTCCTTTACCCCAAAATCCACACAGTCAGCAGACACCATGACAGCCCGGCTGTCCTCCTCGGGACCGCTCAGTTCTATTTCCCTGCTGCTGATATTTCCAGCATCCGCTTCCAGAAGCCTGCTTCCCAGTCTTCCCAGATTCTTCTCAAGCTGAGCTCCTGTTCCGAAAAGAAGGGTTCCCCCTTCCTCCACCCAGGAAAAGACAGCCTCCTCCTGCTCCTGTGTCAGAGTATTCCAGTCAAAATCATCTACCACAACCAGGTCAAACTGATCAAGCCCCAGCTCATTTTCCGGGATCTTTTCCGCTGTCAGCGGAACAAGCCTTGTCCTCAGCGTCCCGTAATTGAATCCGGCATCGTCCAGATAATCCAGACTGTCCGGATCGTCGCTGAGGGCTCCCACAAACATCACAGCCGATTCGGAGGAAATATCCAGCTTCAGTCTCTTTCTGACAACCTCATTTTCCTCCCAGTCCAGAAGGGAGAGAAAAATCTGATCATTCTCCACACCCAGAGGAACGTAATACTCTTCTGTCTTTTTTTCTCCCGGCTTTAACTCCACCGGATACTCATACTGGTATACCTCCATGTTGGATTCCAGGGTAAGAATTCTGAGAGTGCCTGTGAATGCGCTCCCTTTTTCGTTGGAATAGGATACCTCTATGGGAAGATACCTTCCTTCCCTGGCCTCGCCTCCAAAGCCATAGTCCGCCTCTACGGTTACCTGGCTGCCCCCCTCTGTGAAAGCCCCTGAGGCGTAAGCTGTCAGGCCGGCTTTTGGAGCGGACAGGCCCAGAATGAGACAGAGCAGGAAAAGGGCAAAAAATGTTCCCTTTTCTCGTTTTTTTCTGCTGCCTTTCCCTTCCGCTGTCGCTTTGCCCATCTTTTTTTGCGCCTCCCGATTTTCCATCAATTCCTGATGTATTATTTTCTCACACTTCCCCGCCCGGAAAGTTTCCCTGCTGTCTGCCCGGCCTTCTACTGGGCTACCTCGAAGTTTTCTTTATTGACGTCAAAATGCACTTTGAGCTTGACGGTAAATACCGTCCCGTCCAGATCGCTCTTCACCTGGATTGTCCCTCCGTGCATGTCCACCACGCTCTTGGCAATGGCGAGTCCAAGCCCTGTACCCCCGGTATGGGTGGAGCGAGACTGCTCCACACGGTAAAATTTGTTGAATATCAAAGGCAGCTCATCAGCCGGAATCACGTATCCGTAGTTCGTTACAGAGACAGACACGACCTCATCGCCTGCGTGAATCTGCACCAGTACCCGCTTTCCGTCTGCCCCGTATTTGATGGCATTGTTGATCAGATTGTCAAACAGCCGGGCCAGAAGGTTTCCATCTGCGTCAATCACCTTGGCAGGCACATTGCTGTGCAGCTCATAGGACAGGTTTCTGTCTACAAAGTTGGGATAGAACTCCTCCAGCAACTGTCCCAGCAGCTTGACAATATCCACTTTTCCCACATGCATCGAGAGCTTGCCGTAATTCATCTTGGTAAATCCAAACAGATCCTCGATGAGCTTTTCCAGCCTTTTGGCTTTCGCATAGGCGATATCGATGTACTTCTTCTGGATCTCAGGCGGAAGCTCGGTTTTTCCCGATAAAAGCTCCAGATATCCGATAATGGAGGTGAGGGGCGTCCTGAGATCGTGGGCCACATTGGTGATCAGCTCATTTTTCGTCCGCTCAGCCTCCCTCTCCTTTTCCATCAGCCGCCGGATGTCTTCCACCATACGGTTCAGGTTGACAGCCATGGCCGTAAATTCATCATCTCCCTTTACCTCGATATTCGTGTTCAGATCTCCCTCGGAAATATCACGGATTGCAGTGGAAATCCTGGACAGATACTTCAGATGCTTTTCCTGCAGCCTCAGAAAAATCAGAGAAAAGATCCCGATCCCTGCCAGCACATAGAGCAGAGCCATGATCGGTCCCAGATTCATAAGTTCCAGAAGGAACGAATCTGATTCCATCCGTCTGAGATATTCCGCCACCATGCTCACATTTGCAATCAGAAAAATCTCTATCAGGCAGGTGAGAAGTGTGGCATAAACTATATTTGTCACTGTGCGCGCCCGAAAGCGCCTGCTCATATCACTATTTTTCAATTTTGTATCCTACCCCCCAGACGGTAGTGATGATTTTGTTCTGCCGCGTGTCCTCCTTCATCTTGCCCCGGAGGCGGCGGATATGTACCATGACCGTATTATTGGCCTCATAGACCTTTTCATTCCAGACCTTTTCAAAAATCTCATCTGTGCTGAACACACGGCCCGGATTGGAGGCTAACAGATAGAGAATGTCAAATTCGATCGGGGTGAGCTTAATCTCCTCGTCATACACGGTGACCTTGTGATTGTCCTTGTTGATGACAAGGCCCCTGATGGAAATCTCATTTTTCGCGCTCTGCAGCGCGCTGCTCTGCGGATTCAGCTGCGTGTAGCGGCGCAGCTGGGATTTCACCCTGGCCGTCAGCTCCAGAGGGTTGAAGGGCTTTACCACATAGTCGTCGGCCCCTGTCCCCAGTCCCAGAATTTTGTCCAGATCGGTGGAGCGCGCGCTCAGCATGATGATGGGGATATTGTTTGTTTCCCGGATCTTCCTGCACATTTCCAGGCCGTCCATTCCCGGCATCATAATATCCAGAAGCACCAGGTGGATGTTCTCCCTGTCGAGAATGTCAAGACCCTCCTTTGCATTCTCCGCCTTAAAAACCCTGTATCCGTCGCTGACCAGATAGATCTCTACCAAATCTGCGATCTCCTTCTCGTCATCCACTACCAGTATATTAATTTCTGCCATGAAAAAACCTCCCTTGTCTGTATGCTGAGCCTTCCGCGTCTTTCTGCTCTCCCGCTTCCTCCGATCGCAGCCGACTTTAACAACAGTTTACCATAAGAGCGGAAAAATTGCTTTACTTTTCTCTTACATTTGAGCAAAGATGGCAGACCCGCATCAGCTCCCCTCCATCACGAGTGAGAAGCTTGCCTGCTTTTCGCGTCTGGCACGGCTTGGAGGCAGGCATTTCCAGCGGGAAATCCGGCCTTACCTCTTCTTTCAGATGGAAAAAGAAGGAAAAGAAGGAAAGCCCGCCGCTAGACAGGCCCTGACTCTGGGCTGTGTCTGACGGCGGGCTTTCTCTCTCTTTTTACTGCTCTCTCGGAATGAATACGCGCCTGTTGGCAGGATCCGCGGACTCCTCCACGGCCTTTGCGGCCTGGATGGCTTCCTCGCAGAACTGTTCCTGCGCATTGACCTTCTGGCGTCCCCTCAGAGATTTTCTGACGTAGGTTCCATCGGCTTGCAGAAGATAGGCCTTCACATTGTCTGCAAGCTGTACGTCCAGGATATGGATCAGACGTTCCTTTAGCCTCTCATCCTCCACCGGGAACAGAATCTCCACACGGCGGTCCAGATTCCTGGGCATCCAGTCTGCGCTTCCCATATAGACCTCCTGGTTTCCGCCGTTCTCAAACAGGAAGATGCGGCTGTGCTCCAGGAAATTGCCTACAATGGAGTGCACTTCGATATTCTCGCTGAGTCCCGGCACTCCCGCCTTCAGGCAGCAGATTCCCCTGACAATCAGCTGGATCTTTACGCCTGCACAGGAGGCTTCGTAAAGATTTGCGATAATCTCCTTATCGCAGAGGGAATTCATCTTGGCTGCTATCCTGGCATGTCTTCCCTCCCTGGCAGACTTGATCTCTCTCTGAATCAGGCGCAGGAACTTGCCCCGCAGCCAGAGAGGAGCCAGTGAAAGCTTGTTCCAGCCAAGAGGCTCCGAGTAGCCGGACAGCATATTGAACACGGCTGTGGCGTCCTCGCCGATCTGGCGGCTGCAGGTGAAGAGGCCGCAGTCTGTGTAGAGCTTGGCTGTGGAATCATTGTAGTTTCCCGTTCCCAGATGAACATAGCGGCGGATTCCGTCCTCTTCCTTTCTGACAACCAGCGTGATCTTGCTGTGGGTCTTGAGTCCCAGAAGGCCGTAGATAACATGGCAGCCGGCCTTCTCAAGCATTTTGGCCCAGTTAATATTATTCTCCTCGTCAAAGCGGGCCTTCAGCTCCACTAACACCGACACCTGCTTTCCATTGTCCGCAGCCTCGGCCAGGGCCGCAATGATCGGAGAATTTCCGCTGACTCGGTAGAGTGTCTGCTTGATGGCCAGAACCTCCGGATCTCTGGCCGCCTTCTTTATGAAGTTTACCACAGGCTCAAAGGTTTCAAACGGATGGGTTAACAGGATGTCGCCCTTCCTGATGTTTGTGAAAATATCGTCGTCGTTCATCAGAGCCGGAACCGGCTGAGGCGTATAGCCGGGAGCCTTGAAGCGGTCGAATCCCGGAAGGCCGTATACCTTCATCAGCACAGTCAGATCCAGGGGCCCGCTGATCTCGTAGATCTCGTCGTTTGTCACCTTCAGCTCTTTTTTCAGAATCTTTAACAGTCTCTTGTCCGCCTTCTCCTCAATGTCCAGGCGGATGGCCTCTCCCCACTGGCGCTTCTTGAGCTGGCGCTCAATCTCCTTTAACAGATCCTCCGCCTCGTCCTCGTCAATGCTCAGATCCGCATTTCTCATAACGCGGAAGGGATGGGAGCAGATAATGTCATAGTTCAAAAACAGCTTTTCAATGTTCCTCTCAATCACTTCCTCCAGGAAGATAATCGATGCCTGACCCGGTGCATTTTTCCCTGTCTGTTCCTTTCCTGCGCTCTCCCTTTTCTCCTCCTCATCATCCTTCTCTGCCGTCTCGGGCGGGATAACCACCACGCGGGGAAGGCCGCTGGGAACACGCACCATGGCAAAGTCGATCTCCGAATCCCCCTTTTTCTTCTTCACCAGGGCGGCAATATTCAAGGACTTGTTTCTGATAAGGGGAAACGGCCTTGAGGAGTCCACGGCCATGGGAGTCAGCACCGGGTAAACCATCTCCTCAAAATACCGGTCCACAAAAGCCGCCTCCTGTTTTGTCAGGTTCTCATGGGAAGTGATCACCTTCAGACCGTTCTGGCGCAGCGCAGGGAGAAGGGAGCGGTTATAGATCCGGTACTGCTCCTCCACCAGCTCATGGGTCTTGATTCCGATTGCCGCAAGCTGCTCCGATGCAGTCATGCCGGCGATATCCGGTTTCGTATAGTTGGCGTGGATCATATCCTTTAACGACGCCACTCGCACCATGAAAAATTCATCCAGGTTGGAGGCTGTAATACTTAAAAATTTCAGCCTGTCAAACAGAGGCGTGGACTTGTCCTTTGCCTCTCCCAGCACTCTGTAGTTAAAGTCCAGCCAGCTCAGTTCTCGGTTTACATAATTTTTAGGATCCCAGAATTTCTCGTCATTTGCAGCCATTGTTATACCCTCCTTTTATGTTTCAGCACTGGCTGAATTCCAAAAATTTCCTCAAAAAATTCTGCCGTGTTATCGAAAGACGCCCGCTCCAGAATAATGGTTTCCTGGCAGGTGGCAGTGATCACCAGCTTTCCGTCCTTCACAGCCAGAGACGCTCCGGCCAGCTTCTGCCTCTGGCTCTTGTCCAGGGCATTTGCCAGGCGCAGGATCGCAGTCAGCTTGGCAATCAGGATGGTTACAGCCCGCTTCGTCAGGCCCCTTCCCTCATACTGAGACAGATCCGATTCCAGATTTACCCCGTTGTAGGCAAATTCCTGGTTGCAGTAGCGGACTACATTGGCCACAATCTCCCTCTCCAGATGGGAGATTCCGATGATCTCCGTGGCCATGATGATCTGGTAGGAGCTCTGGGTCTCCCTGCTGGAGCTGATGAACTTTCCGCAGTCATGGAGAATCGCCGCTATCCGCAGGAGAAGCCTCTCCCTCTCTCCCAGGCCGTGGTATTTTTTCGTCACATCAAAAAGCTCTGAGGCCATGCGGTCCACTTCCTGAATATGGGCTCCATGGCATTTATAGCGCTTTGCCATATTTCTGGCAGCCGACAGAATATCCCCGTTAAAGTCATGGCGCAGCTTCACCAGCTTTTTCTCCTGGGCATACTCAGCCGCTATCCCATCGCAGAGGCTGACTCCGGGAATCCATACGGTTTCAGCCCCTGTCATCTCCAGTACTCTTCCATAGATGATAGCGCTGGACACAAGGATCGATGCGTACTCCCGGTCCACTCCGTAATAATCCTCAATCTCCTCCGGCCTCATGGACAGCAGCCGATTGTAGAAGCTCCTGAACTGCTCAGCCGAAACACGGTCTGACTCCATATGGCGGATACCGCTCTTTGCCATAAACAGGATGCTCTCGCCTGTGGCAATCAGGCATTTGATCTCCCGCTCCTTTAAGTAAATGCGCTTAAAGGGATAGAGCTCATTGTCCACGAGCTCCTCCATCACCGGAACCACCTCGCCTGCACTTAGATTCCAGCGGGAAATCATCTCCCTCATGCGCAGTCCCCCCAGAAAAATATTCTGGGTGGATACCAGCATATCCTTGTCAAACAGGGAGATCTGCGTGCTTCCGAAGCCGACATCGATGATTGCCGTACCTTTCTGAACGGTTTTCTGGAAAGCCGCATCCTTGGACGCAACCGCCTTATAGCTCATAAGCCTCAGTTCGGAATTGTTGATGGATTTGACAATCAGGCCTGTACGGACCTGGATCTGATCCAGCACAATCTGGCTGTTTTTCGCCTCCCTCATGGCGCTGGTGGCGTAGGCCCGGTACTCTGTGATCCGGTAGCTCTTCATGATCTCTGTAAAATTTTTCAGAACCTGGCACATCTCCTTAACCAGGCCGTAGCCGATTTTTCCATCATTGTAAGTATCTTTTCCCAAAGCAAGGACGTGGCGCAGGTGATCTACCTCCCGGATGCCGAAGCTCTGGGAGATCTCATAGATTCCCATCTCAAGCTCAAAGGAACCCACGTCGATTGCCGCAAACATTTTAATTGCCATAGCTTCCCTCCTTATTGCTCATTCCTGTTCCCAGAAGGTGCGTGATGAACTGTGCCGCCGTCCTGCCCGACAGGCCGCCGTGGCTTAACTCCCACTGGTTTGCGAGGAGCAGGAGCTCCTCTCTCGGAATCTCTACATGGTATTTTTCAGCCAGAACGCTGACGATGTTCTGAAATTCTTTCTTGTCCGGTGCTCCGTAGTAGATGGTAACACCAAACCGGGCCACCAGGGAGAGCTTTTCCTGAACTGTGTCGTTTTTATGGAGATCGTCATCAAGCTCTCTCTTGTCGCTGAATTTCTCGCGAATCAGATGGCGGCGGTTTGAGGTGGCATAGATCAGCACATTGTCCGGCTTTCTGCCAAGTCCGCCCTCGATCATGGCCTTCAGATATTTATATTCGATCTCGTACTCCTCAAAGGAGAGATCGTCCATGTATACAATAAATTTATAGTTTCTGTCCTTGATCTGTTCCAGAATGTCGGACAGACATTGAAACTGGTGCTTGTAGACCTCGATCATGCGCAGGCCTCTGTCATAGTACTCATTGAGAATCGCCTTAATGCTCGAGGATTTTCCGGTGCCGCTGTCTCCAAAGAGAAGCACGTTGTTTGCCTCTCTCCCCTCGATGAAGGCCTCCGTATTTTCCACCAGCTTTTTCTTCTGCCGCTCATAGCCCACCAGATCTCTGAGGTACACATGCTCCACGCTGGTGATGGGCTCTATTGTCACATCGCTTTCCTCCCCGGTGACGCGGAATGCCTTGTTGAGTCCGAATTTTCCCACGCCGAATTCCCGGTAAAATTCAGCGGTCCTGCTTCGAAATTCCTCATCGCTTCCGGCCTTTCCCAGAGCCTTGGAGAGCTCCACGATCCGGCTGCGGATACGGCTGTTGAAACAGCGGCCTTTTTGGGAGCGGCCGCGGTAGCTGCCAATCACTGCCCACAAGCCAAAATCCTCTCCCTCCTCGCTTCTCTGGTCAAGGAGCCTCAGATCATAGGAAAACAGCCGTCTGAATACAGCAAAATCGTAAAGTGCCAGTTCACTCAGGCTTCCTTTTGCCTCCCCCCGGATTTCACATGCCACACTGTAGGCATTTTCGTCAATGGCCAGGCAGAGAGCCAGAAAACAGTGCCACAGGTTTCCCTCAAACCCGTACGCATCAGCCAGCTCAATCAGGCTTCCTGCACACCAGGCGGACTCCTCTGTGAATCCTTCTCCTCTCTCTCCCTCCAGAAGGCTGCCCATCCGCTGGAACAGCTCTCCGTATTTTAAATTTCTGTATAGTATCAGACTGTTTCTCATCCTGCTCTTCCTCTCCCTTCCCGGGCTTTTACCTGATTTTTTCCGTCCATTTACCGGAATTTTACAAAACGAGGAGCCTCCCTCAGCCTGCATCATCCGGCAAAAATGCCTGCCTTGCTTCGGGCGCTCCTCGTCTCATCACCGGCTGTTTTTGCCGTCTGGTTCTATCTGATTCTATTTTCTCTAAAGCAGCTTCCTCATGGCCCCTCTCAGAGAGGCTAAGGGGACGCTTTCTGCGGTCTGGCTGCCGGCCGCAGAATCAGAATATGTAAACACTCTTAATAATTACCCAGTATCCTCATATGATTGGCCTCCCCGGCCACAGAACGCAGGGCATTAATCATATCAGGATCGTCCAGATTTCCCTCAATATCCACGAAGAACCGGTACTCCCAGTTTCTTCCCGGAATCGGGCGGGATTCAATCATCTGCATATTCAGATGGCTGAACGCAAAGTGATTCAGCATGTTATAGAGAGTGCCGCTCTCGTGGGGCAGCTCAAAGCAGATGCTCACCCGATTGGCCTCCTCCCGGTAAACGGGCTTTCTGGACAGAATCAGAAAGCGGGTGGTATTATTCTGACTGGAATTAATTCCCTCCGCCAGAATTTTGAGTCCATAGATCTTCGCTGCCTCGGCGCTGGCTACAGCAGCCTGGGTGCGGTCATTCTCATCCTTTACCCGCTTTGCCGCCACGGCATTGTTCTCCACGCTCACCTGCTTCCAGTCTCTTCTGGCATTCAGATACTCTGCCGACTGCATCAGGGCCTGGGGGTGGGCAGACACGGTCCGGATGTCGGAAAGCTCTGCGTCCCCGGTGCCTAACAGGCAGTGGCAGACCGGCACAAACACTTCTGCCACAATGTAATTCTCATACTTGAGAAGGAGATCATAATTGTCCGTCACAGCTCCTGCCGAGGAGTTCTCGATGGGAAGGACTGCATAGTCTGCATCGCCCTCATACACGGCCTTTGCTGCATCCTCGAACCGGCGCACATGGAACATGTCTGCTCCCTCCCCGAAATACCGGAGCACCGCTGCATGGCTGTAGGCTCCCTCCAGCCCCTGGTACACGACCCGGACGCCCTTCTTTTCAATGTCCTTCACCTTCTGAAACCCGAAATCCAGGGCCGTCTGGCCATTCTGCATCAGCCGGTACTGGTAGCGGCGGCTCAGCGTCATCATCTGCAGGAACAGTTCTCCCACCGCCTGCTTCATAAATTCTCCATCCGCCATGGCGGTGACAGTCTCTATCTTTTCTTTTTCCCTCTGGGGATCATAGACAGCCTTTCCTGTCTGTATCTTGAACTGGGCCACATCGGCGCAGAGCTTCATCCGCTCCTCAAACAGCCTGACGATCTCGCCGTCAATTTTGTCCAGCTTCTTCCTTATTTCCTGTAAGTCCATGCTGCTCTCTCTCCAACATCTCAAGTATTCGCTCCCGCGTATAGGCTCCCGGGAATTTTCTCTGCTCCGGCGAAAGCTCCTTTACGATAAAGGGCTCCCCAAACTCAATGGTTACATGGGCCGGCCGGATAATCGGGATATGCTTCTCGAAAATATCGGCAGTTCCCGTAATAGCAACCGGGATAACGGGGCATCCCGATTTCTCGGCTATCTTCAGGCTTCCCTCCTTAAAGGGCAGAAGCTCTGTCTCCAACGCATTTCTGTTTCTCGTCCCCTCCGGGAAAATCCAGATGGAAACGCCTCTTTTGATCTTTTCGATTCCCTGAAGGATTGTCTTGAGTCCCTCTTTCACATTTTCCCTGTCCATGAACAGGCAGTTTACCTGCACCATCCACTGGGACAAGAACGGCCATTTTATCATTTCCTTCTTTGCGACAAAGCCGAGAAGGCCTGGCACCGTCGTATAGCCTACCAGGATGTCAAAATAGCTTCTGTGATTGCCCACATAGAGCACAGGACGGTCCGCCGGAATATTCTCAGCTCCCTTTACCGTAACCTTCACGCCGGACACCTTTAAAATCACAGAAAATGCCCGCTTTACGATGTTCAGGCTCTTCCACTCCGCTGTTTCCCAGTCCTTCTCTCCCAGCTTTTTTAAGCGGTAGAGGACGCCTGATGAGAACAGCAGAAAGCAGATCAGAAAGCCTGCAACCAGTATAAATCTAATCATGTTTTCACCTCTCTGTCTGTTCTATTATATAGAAAGGAGGACTCAAATACAAGTCAGAAATGTGTAAAATACTTGTTCAGAATCCTGTTTTACGGAATTTTCAGAAGGTTTTTAAAAAGAAATGAACATCCCTGCCGCAAATGACGTTTTATCAACAAGTCAGAGCAGCATTTCTGCACCGCCGCCAGTCCTTTGCTCCCTCTTCCCGTCTCCTTCTGCCGCCCCTACAAAAGAGGCGACAGCAGCCGGCTGCACTGCTCTTTAAAGCGCACAGTCAGGCTCCTGGACTGGTAGATATCCATGGTCACCTCCCGGCACTGCTCCAGGTCTTTCTCAAAAATATCCTCCATCTTCCGGGTGGTCTGGCTGTTGTATATCACCGCATTGACCTCAAAGTTCAGCTCAAAGCTTCTGATGTCCATATTGGCCGTACCGTAGCAGCACACATTCCCGTCCACGCAGACGCCCTTGGCGTGAAGAAATCCGTTCTCATAGGTGTAGCACCTGGCCCCGGCCCGCAGCAGATCTCCCACGTAAGAATAGGTAGCCCAGTAGACGAAGGGGTGATCCGGCTTGCAGGGAATCATCAGTCTTACATCCACTCCGGATCTGGCCGCTATCTGGAGAGCTGACAGCACCGCATCATCCGGCACAAAATAAGGCGTCTGGATATAGATATGCTTCTTTGCCTTATGAAAAAGCTCCAGGTAATTATCCCTGATCTGCCGGTACATGGTATCGGGGCCGCTGGCAATGATCTGGACTCCCACCTCCGGTATGTGAACACAGAAGAATTTTCCGGAATCCTCCCGCATCTGTTCCCGGTCCGTGGGAATATGGGGTTCAAAATATTCTGCATTCTTAAAGAGATTCTCCCCGGCCGCATAGTTCCAGTCCAGCGCAAAGCGGATCTGCAGCCCCAGCACAGCCTCCCCGCAGAATTTCAGGTGCGTATCTCTCCAGTAGCCGAATTTCGGATCCTTAGACACATACTCACGGCCGATATTAAAGCCTCCCACATATCCATACCGCCCGTCTATGACAACAATCTTTCTGTGGTTTCTGTAGTTGACGCGCAGATTCAGCCGCCCGAGCACCGGCGGAAAGAAAATGCCCACCTGTACCCCTGCCCGCCTGAGCCTGTCCCACTGTTTTGCCGGCATAAAGCGGCCGCCCATTCCGTCTGCCAGAATCCGCACCTCCACTCCTTCCTCCGCCTTCCTCTCTAAAATCGGGGCAATGGAGCCGAACACTTCATCATTTTTGATAATATAATACTCGATGTGGATATATCGCCTGGCTGCCTCAAGCTCTCTCCTCAGATCGGCAAATTTTTCCTCACCGTCTGTAAAAATCCGAACCTGGTTGTTGGTGGTGAGCACGCTCCCCGAGGTGTCCAGGTTATAGAGCACAAGGGATTCATAATCTCCCGCCAGCTCTCCCAGCAGAGCCAGATTCCTGCTTTTAATATAGCCTTCCTGGATTCTGGCAGGCAGATTCAGCCGGTCCTCCACCTCCTTGATGCGGAACATCCGGCTTTTTTTGAAGTCCTGGCAGAACAGAAGATAAAAGATAATCCCGAACACAGGGATAAAATTGAGCGCCAGAAGCCAGGCCCAGACGGTCTTCGGATCTCTTCGCTGAAAAAATACGATGCCGACGGACAAAATCAGATTGACGAAAAAAATATGATCAGAAATCCAGACACACACAGCCTGGGCAGTTTCCCAGAAAATCTCTACCATGGCAGGCACGGTTCAGAACACCTCCTCCCAGACGCCAAAAGGGAAATTGGACTATTCTATCAGAATATGCGGCTGTCCATCCCCTCAGGGACGTTTCACAAAGTGTTTCCTGTCAGCGGAACTGGTTTTTCTCCCTGTCATAAGTATATCCGGCCCGGGCCAGTTTTGATACAAGCTCCTCCCTGTCCGCCTCAAAATCCTCGCAGAAGTCATCCAGACTGCTGTAGGAATCGCGAAGCTTTGTATTGACAAAGCTCAGGCACATTATCGGGTCCTTTGGTATGATTCTCATTTCTCTTCCTCCTCAAATTCCACGGTGACGTAATAGCCCCTGGCATTCTCCTCAATTTTCTTTACGACGCCGTGATCTGCCTTCAGCCGGTCATTTAACCGGAACAGGCCGGACATGGCCACAGCCGGCTCTATCATATAGTTGACGTTAAAGGGCGTCACCGACTCACTGACCTCCACTACCTGCCCCTCCTTCACCAGTCCCGGGCGTTCCATTTTAAATACAATTTCCTTTTTCATATCCATTCCTCCAAACAAGGCACGCAAGCAGCCCTTTGCCCTGTGGCTCCGGCCTGCTTCTGCCGCTCAAACCAGTCTGCTACCCCGCCTCAATCTGCTACTCCACCTCAATCTCTGTATAGTCCAGCTTCTTCTCCGCCCGAACTGCACGGCCGGCCATGTGCTCAACGGGCTTTTTCAGAAAGGAGGCCCTCATAATCGCATCATTGCCAAACCTGGTCCGTATGGAATCCACCGCATGATCCAGCTTTTCCAGCTTCTCATAGTCTTCCCCTCCGAAAATATTCATCTGCCTGGCGCATCCCTCGTCCCGGATGCGGCTGGTGGAGATTCCCAGAAGGCGGATTGGAGAGCCGTCCCAGAGCTCCTCGAACAGACGGCAGGCCGCCTCGTGGAGCTCTGCGGTGATATTTGTGGGCGTCTCAAACACACTCTGGTGGGAGACGGTCTTCAGGCTGGTGTCCTTGATGGACACAGAGATTCCCTCCGCCTTCACATGGCTGTCCCTGAGCCTTCGCCCCACTGTCTCCGCCAAGGACAAGAGCACCATCCTGGCCGTTCCTGCATCCGTCACGTCAAAGGGGATTGTCGTGCTGTTTCCGTAATTCTTATTGTCCGGCTCCTCTGCTTCCACCACTCCCGCATCCCTGCCGTTGGCAAAATTCCAGATAACTTCCCCATGCTTTTTCAGGTGACTGCGCAGAAGCTCCGGATCAGTCCTGGCCAGATCCCCGATGGTGTGTATGCCCAGGCGCTTCAGGCTGCGCTCCGTAGCACCTCCCACGAAAAACAGCTCCCTGACAGGAAGAGGCCACATCTTCTCCTCAATCTCTTCCGGAAACAGCGTGTGAACCAGGTTGGGCTTCTTAAAGTCAGAGGCCATTTTAGCCAGCAGCTTATTGGAGGAGACTCCGATATTCACTGTAAAGCCAAGCTCCCTGTAAATCCTCTCCCGTATAGCCTCCGCCGCCTGCCTTGGCGGACCGAAGAGCTGCTCCATGCCTGTCATATTTACAAAGGCTTCGTCAATGCTGTACTGCTCCACCTCGGGCGAATACTCCCTGAGAAGTCTGATAAAGGCTTCCGACGACTTTCTGTACAGCTGATAGTTGGCCGGCACCAGCTTCAGACCGGGACATTTTTTCCTTGCCTCCAGGATAGACTCCCCTGTCCGCACACCGAACTTCTTGGCTGACTGAGACTTTGCGAGAATAATTCCCCTTCGGGACTGCCTGTCGCCCCCGACGGCGCACAGCTCCTCCCGGAGATCTACCGTTCCTCCCAGATGCCTCAGCCGATACACCGCCTCCCAGGACAGGAATGCACTGTTTACGTCTACATGAAAAATAACCGGCCTTACCTGTGGATTACTCAAGTCTCTTCACCTCACGATTCTGCTCAACTGATAGAATGATACAACAATACAACATATAGAATTAATATATAAGATTAATATATAGGATTAACATATAGGATTCATATATAGAATGATATAATTTATCATTATCATGCCTTATCTGGCCGCTGGTTCGGCCTTTGCGGGGCGGTTTCTTTTGCTGGGTGGTTTCTTCGCTATGCACCCCTCCTGCCGCGCGGTTCCTTCGCTATGCGTCGTTTTCAGTGAAATCTTTACTGCTCTCTTTTCTGAAATTATAGCAGAGGAGAGGGGGATGTTCAATCAGGGCATATAAAAATAAAGAAGGGAAATGCAGCCAGGGGGCTCTGTTTTTTGCAGGCCCCCATAGGGAAAACTCATGACCAGTACGCTCCCCCTGAACAGGACATCACTTTTTCTGATTGTTTTTGCATCTGTCTTGCAGGAATTGGCTGTATGGCTTATACTAGAATGAGTTGCGGCAGAATGTGTATTTTCAGGTAAATTTCCCATATCAGAGGTCTGTTCTCTATTAGATATATACCGTCTGCCAATATGAAACTTCCTTTCTTTCCGCCTTTTCCGTGAGGCAGGGCAGATTCTTTCTGTTTCGGCAGGAAGCAGGAAGTCGGTTTTCTGTCTCTGTCTGCCCCGCCGAGCAAATAAGCCGGGCAGGGATGAGCGCTCGCCTCAGTTTCTGCCTTACCTGCAGCTAAAAAACGGGACAGGCTTTCCTGCCCCCTCGGACACAGATATGAAACGAAACATAAATTTTTAGATCTGGAGATGTACTTATGGTAGCTAATCTAACACTGGCAGCCTTTCTCGGCGGACTTGTCGTCAGCCTGGTATTCGGTTTTCCTCTGGTATGCGCTCTGCTTTTCGGACTGGTTCTTTTTATCGCCTATGCCAGGTATTTAAAAGTCAGTGTCCGAAAAATTGCGCTGCTCCTTGCTGTGGGCGTAAAAAAGCTGAAAAATATTCTCATTATTTTTACTCTGATCGGATTTCTCACTGCCCTCTGGCGGGCCTGCGGAACCATTCCCTTTATCGTATTTTACGGGATGAAGCTCATCAGCCCTCCATTTTTTCTGGTATCCGTATTTTTCCTGTGCTGTTTTGTTTCCTTCCTTATGGGAACCGCTTTCGGTACAGCCAGCACAGTGGGCGTGATCTGCATGATCATGGCAAAATTAAACGGAGCTTCCCCCGTGCTGGTAGGCGGCGCAGTTCTCTCAGGAATCTTTTTCGGAGACCGCTGTTCTCCCATGTCATCCAGCGCCAGCCTGGTGGCTTCCCTGACGGAAACAAAGCTGTATGACAATATCCGGCGGATGTTTCTTTCCTGTATTGTGCCGTTTTTTCTTACCTGCGTTCTGTACCAGCTTCTTGGAGGGCGCGCGGAGAGTTCTTCCGGTGTCTCCGGCTTAATGGATGAATTTCACCAGATGTTTGATCTCTCCTGGTACGTCGTCATTCCTGCTGCCGTGATTCTCATTCTCTGTATGCTGAAATGGGATGTTAAGCTGGTAATGGCAATCAGCGCTGTGCTCAGCTTCCTTCTCTGCCTTCTGGTTCAGCACATGGAGGTGAGAGAGGTGATCAGCTGCATGTTTGCGGGCTTCACCCCTGAGGGCGACAGCGAGCTTGTGCCGCTTCTCTCCGGCGGAGGCCTGTTCTCCATGATTAACGTAGGCCTGATTGTTCTGATTTCTTCCTCCTATCTGGGCATTCTGGAGGAAACAGGACTTCTCAAAAATATTCAGCGCATACTGGCAGGCATGTCGAAAAAATTCGGCCGTTTTCCCGCCATGTGCGCTGCCGGAATCGCCACTTCCATGTTCAGCTGCAACCAGACACTGGCCTCCATGCTCACCTGTGAACTGTGCAGAGGAGAATATGATAACAAGGAGGAGCTGGCTCTGGATCTGGAAGACTCCGTCATCGTCCTGGCAGCCCTGATTCCCTGGTCCATTGCCGGTTCTGTGCCTCTCGCAACCATCGGAGCCGGAAGCATGAGCTTTCTGTTTGCCTTTTATCTCTATCTGCTTCCCGGGTGGAGGATTCTGACTGAGGCCATCGGAAAGAGGAGATTCAAAAAAGGGAAAAAACGGGATAGATAGAAAACGGGAAACGATTAAAAACCGGAAAAAGGGCAGGAAACAGATAGGCAGGGTAAAAAAAGAGAAAATGTATATCTGTACATCGGGCCCCGGAGCGTCAAGGTGATGCTCCGGGGCCCGATGCCGTTACAGTTTCTTTTCAGACAGGTACTGCAGAAAAGCCTGGCAGCCTTCTGCAATATCGTCATAGGTGACATCAAAGTTGCCGGTATACCACGGGTCAGCGATGTCACGGGGAGAGGCAGAAAAGTCCAGAAGACGGAAGATTTTTCCATCCGGATCGCCTCCGGCAATGCGGCGCATGTTGGAAATGTTGCGGGAATCCATACCCAGAAGATAATCATAGGCAGCGTAATCCTTCCGCGTCATCTGAACAGCGTATTTTCCCGCTGTGGAAATGCCGTATCTGCGCAGCTTCTCACGGGTTCCCGGGTGGACGGGGTTTCCGATCTCCTCCGTGCTGGTGGCAGCGGAAGCGATGAAAAACTCCTGCTCTCTGTGTAATTTTTTTACCATGTCTTTTAAGACAAGTTCTGCCATGGGGGAGCGGCAGATGTTGCCGTGGCAAACGAAAAGTATTCTAATCATCTATCTAAAACTCCTTGAATTTACTGTATTTCCTTGATTTATCGGTACTTTCCCTCGTTCGCTCTTTCCTCCTGCCCGTGGCATATCGCAGCATAAATCAGCACATCTTTTCCCTCAAAAGTAGTAAAAAAAGTAGTAAATTAAGGGCTGTTTCCCCATTTTACTACTCGGCATTTACTACCCTTTTCAGTTCCTCTTTTGCGTCATCGTAACCTATGTGCGTATAAGTGTTCAAGGTTACTCCGATGTCAGAGTGTCCCATAAGGTACTGTAAGGTTTTCGGGTTCATGCCGCTTTTTGCCATATTGGAGCAAAAGGTATGTCTGCAAACGTGCGGCGTAACTTTCGGCATTTGTACTTTATAAATACTGTTGTACTTCTCGCAGATATGTTGAAAATATTTCTCCCAATGCAGAGCGACCATAGGCATATCATTCTTATCCAAATATAAGAAACCACATTTGCCGTCAATCATGGGTTCCACCCTCGGCTTCTTCCTGTTGGAGATAATACGCTCAAAGCACTCATACACTTTATCAGACATGGGAATTTCTCTTGTCCCGCAAGTGGTCTTTGTATCCTCTATCACATATTCCATGTTCCTCTTTCGTTGGAGCTGATGATTGACACTGATTTTTCTGTTCTTCATATCAATATCCGCAAGTGTCAGTCCAACAAATTCAGAGATACGCAGCCCGGTCTTAAACAGAATATATATTCCCTCATAGTATCTGCAAAAATGCTTGTCGTTCGCCACAAATTCAAGGAAAGCCCTTTCCTGCTTTCTTGTGATTGCTTCTCTTGTCACACTGTCATTCACAACAACAGTAGCAAGTTGAAATTCAAACGGATTTTTGCGTATCAAATCATCATCAACCGCCATTTGAAATGCAGGTCTAACGACACCTCTAATAGAGTGAATGGAGCTGTAACCTCGTCCGTCTTTCTGCAATTTTATCAGCCAGCACTTCGCGTCAGACAACTTAACCTTGTCAATTCTTCTTTTACCAAATTCTTCTTTCTTGATAATATTGAGGACAAAATTATAATTTGCTTCCGTGTTGTGCCGTACCCCCGTTTTCTGCAACAGGTACTTTCTAACCAGTTGTTCCACCGTCATTTCTCCGCCGCGTGGGACAATTTCATCATCAATATCTTTCAATATCAATTTTTCCTTTTCTCTTAAAGAAAGGTCGTCCCTTTTTCCCGGCGGGGTCTTGTCTGTCTTTTCCAGTTTCCAACTGTAAACAAATTGTGGCTTTCCGGTTGTATCAATATATTTATACGCATATCGTCCGTCCCGGTGTTGGCTCTCTCCGTTGCGGAGAATACGATTTCGTCTGTCCCGTCTTTTTCCGCTCATGTCCATGCTCCTTTCATACAAAAAGAGCCCTGCCGTGATATGCTAAATTATACCATAGGCAGAGCCCCTTTTCTATTCTTAATTTAAGCAGCTCTGAAAACGGAGAGGTGGAATTTAAAATTTCATTTTTGGCAACTCTTTCATGCAGACGGGGGCTGGGATTTCCTCCTTTCCTGTGGTATACTGAGACTATCAGAACATTTCAAAAAGGAGGAACCTCCATGCTAAAAGGAAAAACCGTGCTGCTGGGCGTTTCCAGCAGCATTGCCGCTTATAAAGCTGCTTCCCTAGCGTCTTTGCTGGTGAAGCAGCACGCCAACGTCCATGTGCTCATGACCCAAAACGCCACCCGCTTTATCTCCCCCATGGTCTTTGAGACCCTCACCGGCAACAAGGCCCCGGTAGACACCTTTGACCGGTGCTTCCAGTTCGACGTGGAGCACATCTCCCTGGCCAAGCAGGCGGACATAGTCATGGTGGCTCCGGCCACCGCCAACGTAGCCGCCAAATTGGCCCACGGTATTGCCGACGACATGCTCACCACCACGGTGCTGGCCTGCAAGTGCCCCAGACTCCTCTCCCCAGCCATGAACACCCAAATGTATGAGAACCCCGTGACCCAGGACAACCTGCGAATTCTCCGGGAATACGGCTGGCAGGTGGTAGAGCCCGCCAGCGGTCACCTGGCCTGCGGGGACAGCGGCAAGGGCAAGCTCCCGGAGCCGGAGGTGCTGCTGGACTGGATTTTGCAGACCATTGCCCGGGAAAAGGACATGGCCGGACTGAAGGTGCTGGTCACCGCCGGCCCCACCCAGGAGGCTCTCGACCCGGTGCGGTATCTCACCAACCACTCCTCCGGGAAAATGGGCTACGCGATTGCCAAGGCTGCCGCCCGCCGGGGCGCCCAGGTAACGCTGGTTACCGGCCCCACCGCTTTGGAGCGTCCCCGGTTCGTGGAGACCGTGGAAATCGTTTCAGCGGAGGATATGTTCCGGGAAGTCACCGCCCAGGCCCCGGAGCAGGACATCATCATCAAGGCGGCGGCGGTGGCGGATTACACTCCTGTCCAGGTTGCCCAGGACAAAGTGAAAAAATCCGACAACGACCTGTGCATCCCCTTGAAGCGTACCCAGGACATCCTGCAAACTCTGGGGGACCACCGCCGGGAAGGCCAGTTCCTCTGCGGTTTTTCCATGGAGACCCGGGATATGGTGGAAAACTCCCGGAAAAAGCTGGAGAAAAAGCACGTGGACATGATTGCCGCTAATAACCTAAAGGAAGCCGGGGCGGGCTTTGCCGTGGACACCAACCTGCTGACCCTCATCACCCGGGACGGGGAAAAATCTCTGTCCCTTATGAGCAAGGACGAGGCTGCCGACGTCCTGCTGACGGAGATTCTGAGGCTGCGGGATTTGAAAAATCACCCCCGGGAAAACTAACCGGAAAACACAGGCGGGGAAGCCAAAATAAAACTTCTCCGCCCTTATTTTTCCTTATTCGCGGCGACCACCTTCGCGTCGGCACTGCCGTCCGGCAGGCGGGAGACCTCAATGCAGTTGCCAATCCAGACCGCCGCAGGCATTGTGGACAGTCCGCTCCTGGCTGCTCCACAGGGTATAGCGGTCCCGGCTGAACCGGGTGAGGAACCGGTTAGCGCAGCTCAAAACCTCCTCCAGCATGATGCTCAGGACGTACTTGTCCATAGAAACCTGTCGGTGATTGCTCCCTGAAAGGAACTTGTACAGCCTGTACGCTGGATTTCTTTTGCTGAGATTTTTCGCCCCGGACCCGGTTCAGGCCGACCAGATGAGCTTTGGCCTCCTGATATTGCTGGCAAGCTGTTTTCTCCAGTAGGATTTCCGTATCGCAGACGTCCTGCAAAAGCCGGAAGAGCATCTCCGTCCGGGAGACCCGGCGGGCGTCGGCAGCCTGAATTTCAGCGTCCTCCTGGCCGCGCATCATCCACTGGCTGTGGATGGAAAGAAGATTGGGATAATAGAGCCGCAGCTGCTTAACGGGCAGATACCCCGGCAACTGTCGGGCGTTGGGAGCGGCCATAAAGCATCCGCCCCAGGTGCCAGTCGTAGGTACGGATGAATTTCAAAGGAACTCCTCCTTTTCCGTTTGTCGTCTGCTGTATTCCCGGGGGGAAACGCCGAAGTGCTTTTTGAACATCCGTGAAAAGCTGAAAATGTCCGGATACCCAGTGGACAGGGCCGCCTTCCCTGGAGAATACCCGTGCTCTGTCATGAGCTGGCAGGCACGCCCCATCCGGTAATCCGTCAGGTACTGCTGGGGGGATTTCCCTGTCTTTTTCCGGAACAGGGTGCTGAAATAGGAGCGGTTCAGGTTCAGCTTCCCCGCAAGTTCCCCAATGGACACGTCCCGCATATAGTTGGCTTCCAGATAAGTTCTGGCCTGCTCCACATAGTCCTCGCCGCCGGCGGGCTTTTCCTCCAGGGCCGCCAGCAGCTGAAACACCTTTCCGCAGAGGAACAGTTCCCGGCTATCTGTCTGGTTCTCCGCCTCCAACATGGAGCTGAAAATGCTCCCGCATCGGGACGCGTTCACCACTGCCTCCTGCAAAAGGCACTCCGGCAGAGGAATGCCGCAGGTAAAACCAATCCAAATATACTCCCAGGGTTCCCGACGATCGGCCTCATAATAGCTGACTTCAAAGGGCCGAATGACGAACATCTGCCCTGCCCGCACCGGGCTTTCCTTCCCTCCGGCGGTAAAGGCTCCCCTGCCCTGGATCACATAATGCAAAAGCCAGTAAAACCGCGCCGCCGGGCCGAAGGAGTGGCCGGGCGCACAGGCTTCCCGGCCGCAGTCCACCGGGTTAATATCGTGCCAATGGCGGTTCACCAGCAGTATTTGCTTATCCATTCTGCACCCTCCCATTTGCAAGAATACTGCTAACATTTTAACAAAGAAATCACACACCGTGCAATAGGCTTTTCTCCGGCCCGGTGGTATCATAATGCCAGGAAAGCCCTCTGGAAATCCAGGGGGCGGAATCATCATAAGCAGGAGGATGCTATATGAATAAGATCACTTTTATGGGCGCGGGCAGCACCGTGTTTGTCCGCAATGTGCTGGGAGACTGCATGTGTACCCAATCCCTCCGGGACTGGGAATTCGCTCTGTACGACATCGATCCCGTCCGCTTGCAGGAGAGCTTTGAGATCATCTCCGCCATGAACAGGACCAAGGGCGGACACGGGAAGGTCACCGCCTATCTGGGAGTTGAAAATCGGAAGGAAGCCCTCCGGGGGGCCCGATTCGTAATCAACGCCATCCAAGTGGGCCTCTATGACCCCTGCACCATCATCGACTTCGAGGTACCCAAGAAGTACGGTCTGCGCCAGACCATCGGCGATACCCTGGGGATTGGCGGTATCATGCGTGCCCTGCGCACCATTCCCGTCATGGACGACTTCGCCAGGGATATGCAGGAAGTCTGCCCGGATGCCCTGTTCCTCAACTACACCAACCCTATGGCCATGCTCTCCGGCTACATGCAGCGGTACACGGGCATCGAAACCGTGGGCCTGTGCCACAGCGTCCAGGTGTGCTCGGAATTCCTGCTGAAGGAACTGGGCATGGAGGACAAGCTGGAAGGCCGCCGGGAGCGCATTGCCGGCATCAACCACATGAGCTGGCTGTTGGAGCTGCGGGACAAAGACGGCAACGACCTGTATCCGGAAATCCGCCGCCGGGCCAAGCTGGCTGTGGACGCCCACCTCTATGAGGAAACTCAGGACGCCCCCGACTGGGTGGAGAAAACCCGCTATGACCTGGTGCGTCTGGACTACATCCGCCGTTTTGGCTACTACTGCACGGAATCCAGCGAGCACAACTCCGAATACAATATGTTCTACATCAAATCCAAGTATCCGGAGCTCATTGACCGCTACCATATCCCTCTGGACGAATACCCCCGCCGCTGCGTAGAGCAGATTGCCGGCTGGGAAAAGGAACGGGACGAGCTGCGCGCCCAGAAAAAGCTGGAGCACGAACGTTCTCGGGAATACGCTTCCTACATTATAGAGTCCATTGTCACGGGCACACCCTACAAAATCGGAGGAAACGTACTTAACACCGGAGGCCTCATTGAAAACCTGCCCTCCGACGCCTGTGTGGAGGTGCCCTGCCTCATTGACGGCATGGGGGTACATCCTTGCCGGGCGGGCCGCCTGCCGGTGCAGTGTGCCGCCATGAACATGACCAACATCAATGTGCAGCTGCTGACCATCGAAGCCGCCGTGACCCGGAAGAAAGAGCACATCTATCAGGCCGCCATGCTGGATCCCCATACCGGCAGCGAGCTGGACCCGGACACCATTGTCAAGCTGGTGGACGACCTTATTGAGACCTACGGGAACTGGTTACCCGCGTATCATTAAAAAGTTTGAAAAAGAAGCTACCTGAACTCCGTGATGCCATTGACGGCTATATCACAGTGGAACAGGCCGGCAAACTCAAGGTGAACAAGGCTCATTATGAAAACCTTGAATCCTGGAAAGCAGAGCTTGAAGAACTCATTCTTGCGCCCGCCGCTCCCTACCAGCAGGAACTTTCCATTCTTCAAACTGCTCCAGGTATCCGCAGTGACTTCACTGCCATCGGGATCATTTCCGAGATCAGTACCAATATGGAGGCTTTTCCTTCGGCGAAACACTTATGCTCATGGGCGGACTGACTCCGGCCAACAATGAAAGCGCAGGAAAGAAAAAATCTGTCCGGGTTTCCAAGGCCGGATGCTATATCAGGCCACTGCTGGTGCAGTATGCCAATGCTGTCGTTACCAGCAAAAAGCATCCTGAAATACGCAACCGTTATCTCCGTATAAAAAGCGTTACGGTCACAAGAAGGCAATTATCATTGCGAGAAATCAAGGTTATCAGATCAAGTCAGCAACTGCATAACCTTAACTTTTCAGAATTCAATTTTTAAAGCAGCCACCGAAAGGTGGCTGCTTTGTCATGCGATTAAGGGAATAAATACCCTTTACCTTTCATTTTCAATCTTGTACCTCCGCATAACTCCTGTATTTCTTCGCAAATAATATCTGCCTCCATATCGGTATGCAGGTCATCCCATAGATTTTCACAGCTCATAATAGCTGACTATCTCCTGCTCCAGCTTCACACCCCGCTCCAGCATATATTCTGCCAGTTCCCGGTACATCTCCTGTTTTTCCAGAGACTTCAGGCGCACTCGATCCTGCTCTGTCAGCGGATGCAGGCAGGACTGAAAGCGTGCGTCTTCCAATTCCGCGCGCGACATCCGGTACATCTGAAACGGGATACCGGTCACACGGCACAAATGCTCATGGATATAAAGCCCTCCAGCGTCGATATCTCCGAAATGGCGGTAGACAAGCGTTGGATTGTCGGAAAATATTTTTTTCAGGAAGTCTCTCTGATAACGGGTGGCATAACCGCCCAGATAAAATAGAGCTGTTTTCGAGCTGTCACACCTCAGCCAGGAGGTATAGTTTTCCACCGTAGTAAAAACCGCCGTTTTGACCGTTATCTGCTCAATCTTATACAGTTCATCAGCAAAAAATTCAATACCGTTGGGAAACGCCCCAATCTCCAGTTCTTTCCCAAGGATGCGTACCGTCATATCCCCCTTCAGGCACAGCTTCTGCTTTTCCCGTGTAATATGATATTCCTCCAGGATCTCGTCTTCCAGCTCTGCTGGGCCGCATGGACGGCCCAGGCAGTCCCGGAGTGCCCTGCAAACGGATCCCAGCACATTTTCCTCCAGATATTTGGAGTCCCCGTAGATCAGCAGAGAAGCTTCGCGCAGATACAGTTCTTTCTCATTATTCTCAATAAAGACAAGTGCTTTGAGAAGGTCTTCCGTCTGATGATATCGGGGCGGAATCCTGTTCTTTTCCAGAGCCTGACGCAGCTTTATACACTCCTGTTCCGCTGCGGGCGAACGTCCGCTGTACCCGGCAATCAGCCCTTCCACGTACTTCCGTTTCGCAGATTTTGGCTCATATCCATATTTTGTTTCCAGATAGTCCTCGATCTCGCCGATTTTTTCATCCACCAGATAAATGCTCTGGATCTCGCTGCTGAATCCCTCTGTCTCATAGGTCACAAATCCTTCTTGACTGCACCGGAAAACCGCCTGATTCACTGCCTCAATCTGTGTCATATCGCCGTCGTTGCGGCTGTAATTCTTATAAAGCTGAGACGGATTCAGTTTTGTCCGTCTCGTAATCACATTGGTTCCCCTGTCTTTTTTGCTCTTCCTGTATTTATCCGCCAGGGCAGCCAGCAGCTTTTCTTCGTAATTCACCATATCTGTCCCCTCATCGGCTGCTGTAGGCCTTTTCTTCATGGAACTGCACGATCCCCAGCTGCATACTGTCCGCGCGCACACGCAGCGCAGGCAGGATTACCTCGCACTCGTTCCCGATGGATTCCGTCTTATCCGGAGAGCAAAAGATTACCTGGAGTCTCTGCTCCCGCATGAATTTCAGCATCAATTTCACATTGCCGGGATCCATCTTGGCAAACGGCTCATCAATAAATACGAGACGTGTGGAATTGATGCGCTGGTTGTAAATCAGCAAAAGGGCCGACGACAGGATCAGCAGATACGGGATTTGCACTTCCGCCCCGGAGTTGAAACCAGTCTGCCGGGATAATTTTGCCCGGTCCAGGATCTGGTTGCTGATCAGAATCTCATAATTCATATAGTTCCGGTAGTCGGCAAAACGGGCAATCGTTTCTTCACTGTTCTTTTCGATGATCCGGTTGATGATCTGCTTCATCTCTGTTTCTAACCGCTCGCCTTCCTCATCGGACACAGAGGTCAGCATATCGAAAGCGATCTGTCCGTCTGCATTGCCTCCCAGCTGCTCCCGCTCGTCCAGATATCGGGCGTATTCAATCACCTTTGCGTATTCTGACCCGTCCTTTACATAATGGACATCAAACTGATATTTTGCAGCAAAGCTCAGCTTTGCCAGTTCTCCGTTGATCTGCCTCAAATCTTCTCTGGCGCGCTCACAGGATTTCAGAATCGTCAGCACAAATTCATTTTTAAATATGTCCTCATATCTGCGGGTCTGCTCTTCCAGTTTCTGACGGATTTCCTGAAGATTGTCCATCCAGATGCGCTCTCTTCTGCCTGCATACCGTTCTCTTCCCTCCGTCCCTCTGGGCAGCATGCGTCCGGCATGTTTTGCGTTATAATCCGCCTGCTTCTGCGTCAGATCTCTTTCATGCTGCGTGATACTGTTTCCTATACGCCGTCTGGTATCTTCCGCCAGCAGGCCGCCCGGACCTTTCTTTCCATTTTTCAGGTATTTTTCATAGGCCTCTACCGTCCGCTGCACGATGGTATAGTACCCGGTCTGATATTCCCGGTACCGCTTCTCCTGTTCGGCCAGTTCCCCTGATTTTGCCTCTATCTTCTCTCCGCATCTGGATATGGTCGTGTCCTGTCCGCTTTTCTCCTGAAGTTTTGCGTTATATTCGTTCTGCACCGCTTTCTGTTCATCTGAAAGCCGGCCAGCCAGCTCGTTCAGCTCCAGATATTCCTGATTATTCTCCTGCGCTTTTTTCAGGCGCTCCAGCTGCGCCTCCGACGCCCTGGCGTTTTCCGACGCGGCCTGGTATTTTCGGTGGGCGTCATAGTCATACTCCTGAAACATCTCCCGATTCTGGGCCATACGGTTCTTCTGATCTTCAAGCTCCTTTTTCTCTGCCAGTTTTGCTTTCCTCTCCTCGTTGAGCCTGGAAATCTCTTTTTCCGCGCGGATCCGGTTCAGTTCAAACGTCTTCTGTCCAAGATAGTAGGAACGGAGCCTGTCAAAACGCAGAAAATAGCTGTCCATAGCTACGGACACGCGGCCTTCCCTGGAAATGGCATTTTCATATTCCTTCACAGCATTTCGCTCCACCGCATGCATTCTTCCCAGCTGATAATCAAAATACTGTTTTGCCACCGGGTTTTTGATCTCCAGTTTAAATACCGCTGAGTCTTCTTCCACATGTACTTTTTTCTTCATCAGCAGCTTTGTGTTGAACAGATGGGCATAACGATGTTCCGAACGGTTCAGCACGTCATCTGCAATATCATAATACTGAGGGTCCACCAGGATCGTATACCGGCGCGGTCCCAAGAATGCCTCGATGGCGTCCCTCCATTTTTCATCTGTGAGTCCAATCACGTATTCACAGGCAAACTGTGCTTTCGACCGGATGTTTCTCTTTTCAAATTCACGGTTGATCTCATCACGCAGCCCCACATACTCTGGAATCTGAGCAAACGTATTGCGATGTTTTTTACAATCCTCTATGATCCGGTGCTGCACGTCCAGACTCCGGTTCAGTTCTGCCAGTTCCCTCTCGGTATCTGCCGCTCTCATCACCAGCCCGTCGTAGCACTCGTTTATTTTCTGTTTGAACCTGGATACTGCCGCCGCCTTTTCCGCAGCCGTGTGCCCGCGCCCGCAGAGAGACGCCAGCACGTCCTGATCCTCCATCCGTTTTTCCTTTTCAAAAAACTGATTCATCAGTTCGCTGACCACCGCCTGAAAATGTTCCAGCTTTCTGCACAGAGCCATCAGCGTCCTCTTCTCAGCCTCCAGTCCCTCTAATTTTCGTCTTTCTTCAGCGATCATCCGGGTACTGTCCAGCTGCTCCAAACTGACTCTGGCCTGCACCAGCTGTGCGTCAATCTCTTTTTTTCTTCTATCCAGAATCTCCAGTTCCCTCTCCAGATCTTTCTTTCTTCTCTGTGCCAATTCCTGCTCAGCTGTCTGGCGCTCAATCTCCCGGTTCAAATCTTTCCTCTTTTTATAGATGATGCGGATATCATCAGCCAGCAGACGGTTTTTCTCGCTCTCCCATGCATCGTACTCCCCAAGAATCCCATCCAGTTCGTTAATCTCCTGCTGGATAATCTCAAAATTCTCGTTCAGCCGCTCAATGTTCTCCTTCGCCTGGATCAGTTTCCCGAAATCCACGTTCCGTTCTTCCAGGACGCTCTCCCGGATAAACCGGTCAATCCTGGCGTTCGGATCGTATGACATGATTCCCCGAAGCTTGCGCAGATAGACGGGAAGCTGTCCCAGATTCAGTTTCAGTCCCGTCATCTGCAAAAATTTCGGCAATCCCTGCTCCCGGTTCATCAGCGTCAGTCTGTATCTTTTTTGAAGGAACGACGCGCTGCAGGGCATCGTGACGCCGTTCTCTTCATAAGTATGTTCCACCTGCTCCATGACCATCCGGTCCATCACGTAACGATACGTCTGGCAATTATTGGACGCGCTGGTCTCAATTACCGTCCCCAGCAAAAAAGACTTATCCTCCACATCGTCAAAATACTCCAGCACAATGTGGCTGTACACGTTTGGCACCCGGTCCGCCGGGCGCATGTACGTCCCGGCTGTGGCATCCAGAAGACCTCTCGTATAGGAGGACAGCGTACGGCTTCCTTTACTCTCCGACGACTTGTTAAATACCGTATCTCCGTAAGCGGCATATTTAATTGCATCCAGCATGACGGATTTTCCGTTGCCGTTCTTCCCTGCAATCAGCGTAAAAAAACCGATGGGAGCCGTCACATTGGAAAATCCATACCAGTTGATCAGCCGCACTTTTTTTAGCAGGATCATTCCTCTTCCTCCTCAAATTCATCCGGAACTATTTCTTCTGGGCCTTCTTCTTCCGGTTCTTCTTTTAAATATTCCCGCGCCACAGTCTGAAACTGTGGGAGATCCCAGCCGAATTGCAGCGATGGATAGAGCTGAATTTTCATATCCTCGCCCTCCTCATCATCGTTGAAATTGATCAGGCTGTATTTTTTAAACAGGCGAAGCGCTGCGCTAAATTCCGTGCGCGTCAGCTGAACATCATAGGACTTGACCTTGTCAATCAGATCCCCTCTCGTCACAAAATTTCCTTCGCTGTAACCGAGATTTTCCAGATATACTTTCCAGAGCACCAGCAGCAGATGATACTGCAGCGTCGAAAACGTCACCACATTGGCCCGTTTCAAGCCTACTGTATCCGCATCCTCTTCGCTGGCAGCCAGCATGCACACTCCCGTCTTCTCCTCCACGATCATATCAAAACCAATCATTCGCAGGTACTCGGAAATATCCTGTCGATTGGATTCTCTGGAGGCAAACTGATACAGTTTTTCATCCTTATCCCGCAGTATGAAAGTGGACTCCAGCAGTTTTCGTATGCAGCGTTTGAACAAATGTCCGCTTTCCTCTTTTATCGTTATCCGCAAACTGATATCGCTCATGTTTTCTTCCTCTTTATGCTGATATTGCTGATTCTGGCGGCCTCGGTCTCCACCATGCCCTTCCTGAATTCCACTTCATAAGGAAACCCTGACGTCCCCGAATAAATCATACTTGCCGCGATCATCGTCGCATCGTCCCTGGTATGTACTCCGCATTCTTCCACAGAAATCTGATCTCTGCCTCTCATGATCTCATCGAAATGTTTCTCCACGTTGTCCATACTGTACCGATCGGGCGTCTCCGTCAGAAGTTCGTCCGTCAGCCGCTGTTTCTCTTCTTCCGACAATTCCTCACAGACTAAGCCCGCATTTTTTTGATTGGGATTTCGCTTTTTCCGCCGTTCAAAAGACTTTCTTCCGATATATCCCATGCTCATAAGACGGTGCGTTTCTGAAAGCTTTGAGAGTGCTTCCGCCCGGTTCTCTTCGTTCAGATTTTTCAAAAACAGAAGTATCCGGTTCAGTTCATGCTCCAGATTGATATTTTCACTCAGTACCATCATCATCCGGGTAGAATACAGATTGTAGTAGTTGTTGATTTTCCGGTCAATGTAAGACATCTCCTGCTCATATTCCAGGTTAATGAAGCTGTCCAGCTCGTTAAACAGCCGGTCAATCTTCTCCTTTGCCTGAATCTCGTCTGTGTTTTCTATTTTTCTATACTCCTGGATCATCCGGTCATAAAGCTCCGAGTGGCGCAGTTTTCTCAGCATCCGGTCAATGTCCGAAATGTAAGAAGGAATCAGACCACTTTTCTTAATGAAAAAATAATCATTGAAAAAACGGTTCAGGAGTTCATCCTTCATCAAAAACTGACCGAAACTGTTGGCGTCTGCCATCTTCATAACTGCACGCATAATTTCACGGATACTGTCTTTCAGAATCAGAAGTTCATTTTTCAAGTCACATTCATTTTCTACCAGTGGAATCAGGATGTTCTGATACGGACGTATCGACCGGGCATTGTCTTTGCTGAAGGAAAATTTCAGGATTTCATACATGGAAAAAATATGATTCGTAATCGCGCCATTGGCGTCCCCATCAAAAATCTTATGGATTGCGTCAATCAGCTTACGGCAGTATGCCGATACGGACGCGATATTGTCCCCGCTGCGTCCGATTTCCTGCGGAGTAATCCATCCGCATGCACGAAAATACCTGAGAATTGTGGAGGCGTTCTCCTGAGGAGTTTTCCCGCCGGCAATCTCTTCTCCAATATTTTCCGTTTCTATGGAGTATGTGCAATTTTGAAGATACAGAATCAGTATGTTTCTGGCGTCCGTTTCGTACAAAACAGAGATTTCCTTTGATTTTTCGATCAGCTGGCTGATACATTCAAAATAGAGCACCCGATTTCTGCAGCAAAAAGGATTAAAAAATTTCTCGTTCAATGTTTCAAAAAAAGACATGTATGTACTGTATCTCCTCTAAAAAGTAGTGCGTATCCTATTGATTTTTATCATAACATACAGCAGCATCAGCGTACAAGGGGCAACACGGCTCACAGCGGGATAATTTTTATCCTGAACTGTCAGACACGTATCTGTCAGGTATGTCTGTTGCCGAACTTGTACTTTAGATTTGCATGACGGTCGAACATCATCAGGGCTGACTTTCCTTTCCGCAAAATCTCCGTCTATGTCAGGCAGGACAGATATCACGTCATGGAGGGTAAACTCAACGCCCGGGGCATGTCAATCTTCCTCTCCCTGGACAGATAAACGGACAAAAAGGGAATTTCCGTTTTGTTTTCTCCCTCTTTCAGCGGGAAGGAGCGGACGATTTTACTTAATCTTTCCAAATCCTTATTCACTCCGGCACCTCTCTTTGCAGGATCTTCCTGCCTTTTTATTTCAAGACAATCTCACAGTCTCATGTATCCCAATAAAAATCTGCTACGCAAACAGCTGCTCCAGCGTAATCAGTACGCCGTCCTCTTCATTGGACGGGCATACATGCTCTGCTGCATGTTTTACGCTTTCCGGAGCATTTTCCATCGCATAGCTGTATCGGCAGTATTGGAGCATTTCGATATCATTTCCCCCATCTCCAAAGGCTGCACACTGTTCCGGTGAAATTCCCCATCGCTCTGCAAGCCGTCTGATGCCGGATGCCTTGTGACAGCCCGGTACGATCAGATCGATGGATCCATGACCGCTGGTTGTAGGTTCCGCTTTTCCTTTCAGGCGTTCACAGAACATGTCATAGTAAAAATAAGTTTTTTCCTCCGGAACCGTCGGCGCGAATTTCAGTATCTGATCCTTTACCTCTTTCAAATCGTCTGCCCACTTCAGTCGGTGATAGTAGATTTTAGTAAGATCAAAAAACTCCTGGCTTACTGTTCCCTTCTGACAGTATGCGCTTTCCACTCCGCACAGAACATTTGATATTTCAGGATATTCCCTGCACAGATCAATGATCCGATCGACCGTTTCTTTCGGCATATCCGCCGTAAAGACCAGCTCTCCTCTGTCTTTTACAAAGGCCCCGTTTTCCGCTACAAAGGACAGCTCATCACAGTAACCCGGGAACAGATCTCTCAGCTGATAATATTGATTTCCGCTGGCCACAACAAAATTGCATCCAGCGTTCTCCATGTAGGATAATATCCTCTTAAAGCGGGAATATCATACGTATAGTCAGAGCGGACAAACGTACCGTCTATGTCCACAGCAACCAGTTTTATATCATGATTCATATGGTTCGTTCCTTTCTATGGTGCTGTCTCGTTTCTGAAGCAGACAAACTGCCCACTGTCAGAACACCGCTGTGTCAGAGCCTGAATGTTCGGCGGCTTCTTCTGTTCCCGCCGCACCGGGCGCGGATCACCCTCTGCCCCTCATCGAAAGCTGTTTTCAATCACTCCCGGCAGCAGCTTATAGATCGAGCCGCCAATTTTTCTCTCAAACATCTCTTTGATTTCCAGCGTTTTTCTCCAGCGGTCAACCGTAAAAGGCGGCGTCCCGTAGCGAAGCGCCACATCCACAAACCTCTTTTCCAGGAGGCAGAAGCCCGTTGGAAGCGCCAGCGCGTCACACAGCTGGACCAGCCTGTCATAGTCGTCGTAGGCAGCTCCCCTAATAAAGCCCTCCATAAACCGGTAATCCTCTTCAGACATATCGAAGGTGCCAATGGACGTTTTAATATCCTGTATCATAAAGGCGTGGGTTATGCAGATTTGCGCCGCCTTCTCCCATCCGCGCTCCATGCAGAAGCGGTAGCCGTCTATTAAATGCTTTTCCGATGTAACTCCGGCGTATCTTCCAATATCGTGCAGCAGCCCATAGCAATAGGCCCTGTCAGAAGATAAGTCCTCACACTGTGCAGCTATATTTTTGCAGGCAAGGGCAACGAAGCGGGAGTGTTCGATCCACCTCCCCGGATTCAGCCGCCCTGCCCATTCTAATTCTTTCTCTGCAGTTTTACAGTTCAGTTCCAATACTCTGTTCCTTTCTCGAGCAAAAGGGCCTGACCCTTACCCGTCAGACCCTTATGCAGCAAATCGGCCCGCTGCTGTCTAACACCCGCTTATATAAGAGGTTACGACTGCCATATAGTCTCTGGGCTCATCAAAGGTCAGCGAAAGCGGCAGGTAACTGCCGTTTTTCTGATATTCCTTCTCCAGTTCACGCTGAATCAGATACTGTCTTGTTATGTCTGTCTTCTGACCGTTTGGAGAACATACCATAACCCGCCCGCTGCATTTGTTTACTGTCTCTAAGAAACCTTTCAGATTCAGAATATATACTTTTATCATAGGCACCTCCCGACAGCCTTCTGCTGTTATGATTATTATAGCGCCTGTGATAGAGGTATAATATCTTTATCCTGTCACGTTTTATCACAATTCTGCCACCTGCGGCGGTACTGAAGCGGGGTGCAGCCTGCAAACTCACGGAAGACTTTTCCGAAATAACTGGCATTTCCCAATCCGCAGGCATATCCGGCTTCTGTGATCGGCATCTGGCTGTCCGCCAGTATCTGGCAGGCCATCTGCAGCCGGTAGCTTTTTATGTACTCTGCCGGCGTCATATGAAGGCAGTTCTGAAAGGCCCGGTAACACTCCCGCTCGCTCAGAAACACGCATCCGGCAAGTTCCGGAATGGAAATTTTCTCGGTGTAATGCTCATGCACGTAGACCATCATCTGCTTTACTTTGTCAGCGGTCCGATTCTCCCTCTGGGGGTTATCCTGCAGCAGGGCGAAACTGATTTTACATAACTGCACCCAAATCTTAGACAGGGCTTCTCTTATGTTTATCTCATAGCCAAAGTCCCTCTCCGACAGGAGAAATGCCCCGCGGTTGGAATCGATCAGAGCAGACTGTTCCGGCTGTTCCGGATACAGGGCAAGGATCTCTATCTGCGGCGCTGTGATGAGCGGTGTAATATATTTTTGCTCAATCAGACTTCCCTGACCGCCCGCAAGCAGCTTGGGATCAAAAATATGAAGCAGCTGTATATTTTTCTCCCTGTGGGACCTTATCTTCGTCATGTGCAGGACATTGGAATCGACCATGCCCGCTGTACCGGCGGGAAAAACTGCCGTTTTATGAGGCGTACAGTACTGTATCTCTCCGCTTTCCATGTAAAACAATTCTATGGCTCTGTGCCAGTGCCATGGGACAAAACGCTCCCGGTAATAGTCCAGCTCTGCCTGGGATGCGGTATATGGGAAATCCGGAGTGCGGTACGGCAGCTTTTCTTCTTTGCTGCCTGTCATAAATTCTAAATTACGGGTAATTCTCATTTCGGGTGCCTCCCCCTGCTGATTGACCTGCAAAAGCGGCAGTGCCCCTCTGAAGGAGCATTGCCGCTTCTCTTCTGTCTCAGGGTTCTAAGCCTGACTGATATTTCCGGCCGGAATCATCCAGGCGAAATTTTTTGCCAAAGGTTTAAAATCACAGTTTTCAGAGACTTCATGAGCCTGCCTGTACGGGAAGATCGTGATGTTTCCAAAAGCTTCAAAGCTGCCGGAGAGAGCTTTGAAGCTCCTCCTCTGCTCTTTAAAAATCCATATCTTCCGATTCTTCTTTTCCGCAGTCTGTGCAGATATCCCTGGAGGATGCGCCGCCCACGGATACATAGGTATCGCCCACAGCCGCTGCAGCACCGAAAGATACAGGCACAGCTACGCAGATGTCCTGGGTGATAGTGAAAGAGCAGGTTCCGTTTTTCTGTCCGCTGCAGGAGGTCTTTCCCGGAGTTACAACGGGCTCGCCGCAGCATTTGGTGTACGTCACTCCTGCTTCTGCGTAGGGAGTAATAGTCACAGGAACGCAGATGGATGCGCTCTGGTAGCCCGTAGCAGGGCAGGTCTGGTTCTCAGTCTCTGTTTTTAAAATATCGTTATTCTTGATAAATTCTCCTTCAAAATTAATAGGTTCATATTACTTGGTAGTGTAAAAAAGTTTGTGTCTTTGGAAGAAAATGACTCCTTTTTGGTAAGAATTACGATATGAAAATTCTTATCGAAAAGGAGTATTTTTATGCCGGTAGCTAAGGAACAGATTCGACAGATTATTGCTGATAACAACTTATCCAGTGTTGCTGATGTCTATTCCCTCCTCAGGGACAGTTTTAAGGATATCCTCCAGGAGCTGATGGAAGCGGAACTCGATGCCTCCCTCGGTTATGAAAAGAATCAGAAAGGGGATTCCGTTTCCTCTAACAAAAGGAACGGCCATTCCCAGAAAACCCTGAAAAGCCAGTATGGAGAGTTCCAGATTGACGTCCCCAGAGACCGCAACGGGGAATTCGAGCCGAAGCTCATCCCCAAATACCAGCGGGATATCTCCGGCATTGAGGATAAGGTGATCTCCCTTTATTCCAGAGGCCTCAGCACCAGGGATATCCATGACCAGCTTCAGGACCTCTATGGGATTGAACTGTCCGCTGAAATGGTCAGTAAGATCACAGACCGGATCCTCCCTGAAATCAAAGAGTGGCAGTCCCGTCCCCTCAATCCCATCTACCCTTTTGTCTTTATGGACTGTATCCATTACAAGGTCAGGGAAGAGGGCAGGATCCTCAGCCGGGCCGCTTATGTGGTGCTGGGCGTTACAACGGAAGGCTATAAGGAAATCCTCAGCATCACTGTAGGAGCCAATGAAACCTCAAAGTTCTGGCTGGGGATGCTCAATGACCTGAAGAACCGCGGCGTGCAGGATGTCCTGTTTTTCTGTGTGGACGGACTGCCGGGATTTAAGGACGCGATCCAGGCCGTATACCCGCAGGCACAGATCCAGCGGTGCGTCATCCACATGCTGCGCAATTCCTTCAAGTATGTGAATTACAATGACCTTAAGAAATTTTCCTCTGATTTCAAAGCGGTCTATAATGCCCCGACAGAGGCAGCAGCCCTGGCAGAGCTGGAGGCAGTGAAGGAAAAATGGGGAAAGAAGTACCCATACGCGATCAGTAACTGGGAAAACAACTGGGAGGATGTCAGTTCCTTTTTCCAGTTTTCAGGGGACATCCGCCGGATCATGTATACCACAAACATCATAGAAGGGCTGAACCGCCAGTACCGGAAGGTAACAAAAACAAAGAGTGTATTCCCGAGCGACAGCGCGCTGGAGAAAATGCTGTATCTGGCGAGCGGAAATGTGACAAAGAAATGGACGCAGAGATACCGGAACTGGGACCAGGTGCTCAGCCAGCTGATTCTTCTGTATCCGGAACGTCTTACACCGTATCTGTAAAGGAAGAAAAAGCAATAAAAGCCGGGACAGCGTTTTATAGGCATAAGCAGCTGTTCCGGCTCTGTTATACAGACATTTACAGTATAGCCGGGAAAGCCCGTTTTAAACCTGAAGTACGGGAAATGGCTTTGGCTTCTGTAAATGTCTAATCAGCATGTAAAAATTTAAAAAGCATGTATAAAAGAAAGCGGGCAGGAAATACTATAACCAGAAAGATAAATTCGACAAAAGATACGGCTGCAAAAGCCGACAAAAACCACTACATATCGAATTCTTATCTGGAAGGTTTCATTCCCATAGACACAGAATATTTTACAGCCTCTCGTTTTTTATAATTAATTCTTTTTCCCTCCGCCTTCTCTCAAAAAGCAAAAACCTTCTTCCCTCCACACTAACAAAAAATATCACCTACGACAGATACTCATTTTACATTACAGACTCCCGCTGCATAACAGTACTCCTGTATACGGCAATACTGTATATTTCCTGTATAATTTATGAATTTTTATACAGTTTATTGATAACTATTTAACCAACTTGAGAGACGAGCAGATTATCAGTTAGAATCACTTAAGATATCAGAAAGGAGGCCAGCCGCTTTATGGATAAGAAGAATGAAGAATCCCTACAGTCCCTCAGCCCCTATTTCTCCCCGCTGTTTCTCTCGGCTTTTTCGGCCTACAGCTCCCGTTTTAAAAAAGAAAGAACCAGGAGAGAGTACCTGTACGCAATCGCCTCCCTCTGCAACAGCGCCGGGTGCAGCTTCTTTGAACTTCGCCCTGAGCATATTTTGGAATATTTTCAGTCGTCCGATCTGAAATCTCAAGGTTCTGCAAATGATGCAGCATCTTCAAAGCCCGCAGAGTCTTCAGCTCCTTCGCCTGCCAAAGAAACATCCCTTCACTACAATCTCAGGGTATACCGGGCCTTTGCACGCTTTCTGGACGAGCACGCCGAACAGTACGGCCTGATGCCGGTCTATACCGGGCTTTTTTCCTCTCTCAGTTCCTCTTCCGAGGAGATGGAGTTTTCCATGGAATCCCTCCCGTCCTTTGAGGAGATAAACGGTGTCCTCGGCTGGCTCAGGGAAACCAATGACTTGACCACCTTCACAGCCGTTACCCTGGCTCTGCGCTGCGCCCTCACGGTTCAGGAGCTCGTGAGTCTTCGACGATCCATGTTTTTCCTTGATGCCCATGGGAGAACAGGGCTTCGCCTTCCCGTATCAGACAGCCGTAAAAGCTCAGGCAGTTCAGGTGCCAGAAGCCGGATCGTCAAAGTCCCTGAGGATGCGGCAGAAATCATACGCCTGCTCACTGCGGGGCGTCCGGCAGGAGAGGAGAACAGGGAGCAGAGCCTTCTTCTCAATAAGTACGGCCGCCCTCTGACGGTCCGTTCCCTTCAGATGCGGCTGAGAGAGGCCTGTCTGGCCTGCAAAATCCCCGCCTTTACCATGAATGACCTGCGCACACTGGGGATTGCCATGATGCTGAGAGGAGGCGCCTCTGTCAGCCAGGCTGCCGCTTACACAGGAGCCAGAAATACAGACTGGTTTTTCCGCTACAACCGCATTGTGACAGAGTTAGATGACTCGGCAGCTGACTACAGCCATCTGAGGATCGTTCCCTAGAACCCAGTCCGGCCCCCTGTCCTTTGTCAGCAGTCAAAACTGCTCTAAAAAACTGCTGTAATTTCTCGTAACAGTTCAGCCATGCGAAGATTAGGACAGGAAAATGCGTTGAAAGCGTGCTTTCATAAGAGTTTTCCTGTCCTAATCTTCATAGGGCGGACGCCAGACGCTTCTTGTCCGCTTCAAGCGGGCAAGAAGATATATGGCTGAACTGTTACAATTTTTTCATATTTCTCCCATCAACATGGTTGACAACACGCAAAAACAATGCTATTATACTATAGTATGCCGCACAGCGAGGCTGACAAGTCCGGTGATTTTCAATCCGTCCGGCGCCGAAACTGGCGAGTAATGATAAGAGGAGGTGCCATATGTACGCAATTATTGCAACAGGTGGTAAGCAGTACAAAGTAGCCGAGGGCGATATCATTAAAGTTGAGAAACTTGGTGCAGGTGCTGGCGAGACAGTTACCTTTGATCAGGTTCTTGCCGTAAACAACGGTGAGTTAAAGATCGGATGCCCGACCGTTGACGGTGCAACAGTTTCCGCAACTGTAGTAAAAGAGGGTAAAGGCAAAAAAGTTATCGTTTACAAGTACAAGAGCAAGACTGGCTATCACAAGAAGAACGGTCACAGACAGCTCTTCACACAGGTTAAGATTGAAAAGATCAACGCTTAATCAGAGATGATAAGAGTAAACGTATTCAAAGATTCTGATGGGAACTGCCGTGGAATCCAGTTAAAGGGCCACGCAGGATATGACGATTACGGCAGAGATATTATCTGTGCTTCCGTGTCGGCTCTCGCACTCAACATGGCAAATTCTGTTGAACAGTTTACGGACGACGGATTTGACGGGAGTGTGGAGGAGGAGAGCGGAGCATTTGAATTTTCCTTTACCGGCAATATCAGCGCAGAATCGAAACTCCTTATGGATTCGCTTATTCTGGGACTCCGGAATATTGCTGAAACCTACGGAGAACAATATATTAAAATCCGGTTTGAGGAGGTGTAAGTGATGTTTAAAATGAACCTTCAGTTATTCGCTCACAAAAAAGGTGTTGGTTCTACAAAGAACGGCCGTGATTCCGAGTCCAAGAGACTGGGAGCCAAGAGAGCAGATGGACAATTTGTATTAGCTGGAAACATTCTTTACAGACAGCGTGGTACAAAGATTCATCCAGGTGTCAACGTAGGCCGCGGTGGAGATGATACATTATTCGCTAAGGTTGACGGCGTTGTTAGATTTGAGAGAAAGGGCAGAGACAAGAAGCAGGTTTCTGTTTACCCAAGAGCAATTAACGAGTAATTAAAACAGCTCCATACCTCATCGTATGGGGCTGTTTTTTGGATATGTGAAAACAAACAGCGAAAGGAACAGGTGTTATTATGTTTGCCGACAGCGCAAAAGTATATATCAGATCCGGAAAAGGCGGAGATGGCCATGTAAGCTTCAGGCGTGAACTGTATGTGGCTGCCGGTGGCCCTGACGGCGGAGACGGCGGAAGAGGCGGAGACGTAATCTTCGAGGTTGACGACGGCCTCAACACGCTGACAGACTTCCGCCATGTCCGCAAGTATGCGGCACAGGACGGTGAGCCGGGCGGGAAACGCCGCTGCCATGGAGCAGACGGTGAGGATATAATCATCAAGGTTCCCGAAGGAACTGTAATCAAGGATTTTGAGTCCGGAAAGGTGATCGCCGATATGTCCGGCGACAACCGGCGGGAAGTGATCTTAAAGGGCGGAAAGGGCGGCCTTGGCAATATGCATTTTGCCACGTCTACCATGCAGGTTCCCAAATATGCTCAGCCGGGACAGCCGGCCCAGGAACTCTGGGTTCAGCTTGAATTAAAGGTGATCGCCGACGTGGGACTTGTGGGCTTCCCCAATGTGGGAAAATCCACCCTTCTCTCCCGTGTATCCAATGCCAGACCCAAAATTGCAAACTACCACTTCACAACCCTGAACCCCCACCTGGGAGTTGTGGACTTAAGCGAGGGGCAGGGCTTTGTGATGGCGGATATTCCGGGCCTTATCGAGGGAGCCTCCCAGGGCGTGGGTCTTGGCCATTCCTTCCTCAGGCACATCGAACGGACAAAGGTACTCATCCATGTAGTGGACGCCGCGTCCACAGAAGGAAGGGATCCGGTGGCCGATATTAAGGCTATCAACGAAGAGCTGCGGGCCTATAATCCGGAGCTTCTGAAGCGTCCGCAGGTCATCGCCGCCAATAAGATTGACGCCATCTACGTGGATCCGGAAAGCGGTGAGGAGAACCCCGTAGAGCGCCTGAAAAAGGCCTTTGAGCCGGAGGGAATTCGGGTATTTGCCATCTCTGCTGTCAGCGGCCAGGGCGTGAAGGAGCTTCTCTACCACGTAAACGAGCTGCTGAAAACAGTGGATCAGGCCCCTGTTATTTTTGAAAAAGAGTTTGAATACCAGTATCAGGCTGAAAATCTGCCGTACACCGTTGAGAAGAATGAGGACGGCGTCTATGTGGTTGAGGGGCCGAAGATTGAGAAGATGCTGGGATATACAAACCTGGACTCCGAGAAGGGCTTCCAGTTCTTCCAGAAATTCCTGAAGGACTCCGGTATTCTGGCAGAGCTTGAGGAGGCCGGCATCGAGGAGGGCGATACAGTCCGCATGTACGGCCTGGAATTTGATTATTATAAATAGAGACAATATTCGTAAATGGAACTTCTATAAAGAACCGTTAAAGAAATTATGTGATATACAGAGACAGCCGCGGCGGCAGGAGGATCTTCCGTCCTGCGATGCCGCTTCCGGCTGATAGGGGAATAGATATGACAAGTAAACAGAGAGCCTATTTAAAAGGGCTGGCTATGACAATAGATCCGATTTTCCAGATTGGAAAATCCAGTGTAACTCCTGAGCTCACCGCTGCAGTGGCAGAGGCCCTGGAGGCGAGAGAACTGATTAAGCTGAGCATTCTTAAAAACTGTCTGGACGATGGAAAATCCGTTGCCGCCGTGCTGGCTGAGCGCACTCATTCTGAGGTGGTTCAGGTAATCGGAAAGAAAATCGTTCTCTATAAGCCGGCTAAGGATGAAAAAAAGAGAAAGATCGTTCTTCCGTAAGGCTGAACTGTCCGGGAAGGGAGGCCTGACTGAAAGTGAAGAAGATAGGTATTATGGGCGGAACCTTTGATCCCATCCATTCAGGCCATCTGATGCTTGGGAAGCAGGCATATGAAGAATATGATCTGGACTGTGTCTGGTATATGCCGTCCAGACAGCCGCCCCACAAAAAAGATCACGGGATCACTCCTGCTGCCCTGCGCCTTGAAATGGTGAATCTGGCAGTGGAGCGCACGCCGTTTTTTTCCTGCTCCGATTTCGAGCTTCGCAGAAAGGATGGAAACACCTATACGGCTGACACCCTCCGCCTTCTGAAAGAAGAGTATCCCGACACAGAGTTTTATTTTATTGTGGGAGCAGATTCCATCTTTGACATAGAAAAATGGTATCATCCGGAGCTTGTGATGAAGCTCGCCGTCATTTTAGCGGCAGACCGCTCCTGCGGTCACGACGATCAGCCTCTGGACAGCCAGATCCGGTACCTTTCCGCAAAATACGATGCGAGGATCTGCCGGCTCCACTCCAGGAGGATGAATGTGTCGTCAGAGCATCTGCGCGCTATGATACGCCGCGGAGAATCTGTCTCCGCCTATATCCCGGAACCTGTGGAGCAGTTTATCAGACAGAAAAATTTATATCTCGATGAAAGACAGTGAAAGACAGCCGAAACGGTGAGACACTTCCTCACTGTCTATACTGAAGGGGGCGCCGAATATGAACAGTAAAATTTTAAGCATCCGGGAGGATCTGGCATCCAGACTGAAGCCTGGAAGGTATGAGCATTCCCTGAGCGTTTCTTTTACCTGCATGGCTCTTGCCATGAAATACGGCTTTGATCTGGACCGGGCAGAGCTGGCGGGGATTCTCCACGACTGTGCAAAATGTTACGACAACACTGCGATCATAGAAAAATGCAGAAAATACGGCCTTGAACTGACAGAGGGAGAGCTTCAGGCCCCTTCCGTTATCCATGCAAAGCTTGGGGCTTTTCTGGCAGAGCACAGATATGGGGTGACAGATCCGGAGATTTTGAGTGCCATTGCCTGTCACACTACAGGAAAACCTGAGATGAGCCTGTTGGACAAAATTTTATATATTGCAGACTACATCGAGCCGCGCCGGAACAAGGTGGAGGCACTTCCCGAAATTCGCCGTCTCGCCTTTGAAGATCTGGACGAGGCACTGTTTCAGATAATGGAGGGAACGCTTCATTATCTCGAATCATCCGGCTCTTATACGGACACAATGACACAGAAAGCGTATCATTATTATAAAGAGAAGAAAGAGGAGAGTAAATAAACAGATGAGTCAATCAAAAGATATGGTAAAGCTGGCCGTAAAGGCTCTTGAAGATAAGAAGGGTGAGGACGTAAAGATTATCGACATCCAGGGCGTTTCCATTCTGGCTGACTATTTTATTATCGCCGGTGGCTCCAATGTCAGCCAGGTTCAGGCCATGGCGGACAACGTGGAGGAAGAGCTGTTTAAGGCTGGTTTTGAACCGCGCCAGATAGAGGGCTACAGCACGGCTAACTGGATTCTGATGGATTACGGCGATATTATCGTCCACATTTTCTCACGGGAGGATCGCCTTTTCTATGATCTGGAGAGAATCTGGCGGGATGGGAAAATGCTCGAAAGCGTTGACGAACTGTAAGAATACCGGAAATGCAGAGGCCCGGAAAGAAAACCCGGTTTTTTTCCTTCCCGGGCCTCTGAGATGTATGCAGTCCGATGCATGCAATTTCGTTTGCGCAGTTTCATAATTCCGTTTGTGCAGTTCTATTGGTCCAAATCTATTACATCATCATTCTGAACAGCCCAATCACTTTTCCGAGAATCTGAACCTCGTCCACAAAAATAGGCTCCATAGAAGCATTTTCAGGCTGCAGTCTATAGTGGCCGTCCTCCCGGTAGAAGCGTTTCACTGTGGCGGAATCATCCAGCAGAGCTACCACAATTTCCCCGTTTTCGGCTGTATTCGTCTTTTCCACAAGAATCTGATCCCCGTTAAAAATTCCTGCCTCGATCATACTGTCGCCCTTTACTTTGAGCATAAAAATTTCTTTATTGGGGAGAAGCTCTGACGGGATTGGAAAGTAAGTTTCGATATTTTCCTGTGCCAGAAGAGGAGTTCCGGCAGCTACTGTGCCGATCAGCGGCACATTCACAACCTCTCGGCGGGCAAGGTTGAAGCAGTCATCGATGATTTCAATGGTCCTCGGTTTCGTGGGATCGCGGCGGATATATCCGTTCTTCTCAAGCGTTTCCAGATGAGAGTGAACGGATGATGTGGATTTGAGCTTGACAGCCTCACAGATCTCGCGCACAGCCGGCGGATATCCCTTCTTTAAAATCGTTTCTTTAATATATTCTAAAATTTCCTGCTGTTTTGGTGTAATTTTCTCCTGTGACATAGTAAAACCTCCCGTAGGTATTGGCAAAAAGAGTATTCTGCCCCTGATAATACTATATTAGCATAAATCTTTAAAAAAAGCAAACTTTTGTTCGATTTTTTTCAAATCCCATTGACAAACGCATGTTCGGGTAATATAATACACTTACAAGAAAGAACACGTGTTCGGGAACATAGGTTCCCTTTATGTATCTGCTGTTTAGGTGAAACACACAGGATAAAGGAGATTATTTTTATGAAAGGTCAGAGCAGAAAACAAAACATTTCAAAGGTACAGAAAGATTCCGTATTCAGTAGAAGAACAGCAGTGGCGGTCCTCGCCGTTCTGCTTATCTGCGCATTTTTTACCGGAATGAATCTGCTCCACTCTCAGGCGCAGGAAAAGACCAGTCCCTATCACAAATACTACACCAGCATCCGAATCCAGGAGGGAGACAGCCTTTGGAGCATAGCAGAAAGCTATAAAACACATTCGGGAAAAAGTACAGCAGAGTACGTCCATGATTTAAGACAGATGAACTCCCTCTCAGATGATACCATACACGCGGGGAACTATCTGACCGTTTACTACTATGATTTAGAGCTGAAATAGAAGAACAGAAAATAACCGGAAGACAGCCTGCTGAGAGCTGCCAAAGCAGATTACCCATCAAACAGGCTGTACTGTATTCCCTTTTTCAGAAGCCCTGGGAAAATTCCGACGCCGGAGACAGTATGCTCTTTAATCAGTTTTCTCTAAGCTTTACCTTATTCCGGGCACTTCTTCGGCGTTCATCCTCGAGGGCCGCATAATGTTTCTTCGTTGTGTTGACATCTGCGTGGCCCAGAACGTCGGCTACCAGGTAAATATCGCCTGTCTCCCGGTAAAGATTCGTTCCGTACGTGCTTCTCAGTTTATGGGGGGTGATCTTTTTCAGAGGAGTGACAATCCGTGAATACTTTTTGACCAGATTTTCAACGCTTCTCACATTCATCCTCTTTTTCTGCATGGAGAGGAACAGTGCCTCCTCGTTCCCTGGTGCCGGTATCATTTTTTTCCGCTCTTCCAGGTAGGCTCTGAGCGCCTGCTCCACCTCGTCTCCGAAATAGATGATAACCTCCTTACCGCCTTTTCTGTGTATGCGGATTCCGTCCACATTGAAATCCACGTCATTCAGATTCAGCCCGATACATTCAGACACGCGGATTCCTGTTCCCAGCAAAAGGGTCATAAGGGCCAGATCCCTGATTTTTGTCTTCTCATGGTATGCCTTCTGCCTTTTTGTAAGCTCCTGGCCGTCCTCAACCAGGTCTAACAGGCGGGCTACCTCGTCGATTTCCAGCCGGATGATCTCCTTCTCATGGAGTTTCGGCAGCTTTACCAGTGCCGCCGGATTTGTCTTGATCCTCTCATTTCTGAAAAAATAGTTGTAGAAGCTCTTCAGCGAGGACATTTTCCTCGTCAAGCCTCTCTCTGTATTGACTAAATCTTCTTTATTTTCAGTGGAATGGCATTTCAGAAATTCCAGGTATTCCTCTAAATCCATGACGCCAATCTGATCCAATACGTCCACTGTAAAGTCGCGCTTATCCCGATCTTTCCAAAGGGGATTTGTCTGGCAGAGAAAGTCGAAAAAAATGCTTAAATCGTAGGCATATGCAATCCTGGTGCGGGAGGAGGTTCTCGGCTCAATCCCCCGGAAAAAGTCAGCGCAGAAGGGCGGAAGCTCCCCTATCAGTTTTCTCAGTTTTTTCGTATTTTCAATGGTTTCCTGCTCATGGTATGAAAGATTTGCCATTTCTAATCCCTCCAAATAAGTACTCTCAGCGGCTTCTTTCTGGCCACCCCGGAATGTTTCCCGTTATAATAGCGTGGAACAGTCTGTCTTTGACGCCAGATGCCTCCATGTTAATGGTTTTAATCAGCTGCTTCACATACTCCCTCTTGGTTTTCCCGTCAACCGGACAGGGGTTTTTGCATACCGGAAGGCTGTAACGGTTTTTAAATCCTATAATATCCGCTTCCGGGATGTATAAAAAAGGTCTGATAACGAATAAATCCATTCTGTCCAGATAGGTTTTCGGAGAAAATGAGTGAAACCGCCCCTCGTAGATCAGAGAGAGCAGCATTGTGTCAATCAGATCGTCTCTGTGGTGAGCATACGCAATTTTATTGCAGCCCAAATTTTTTGCAGCCTGATTGAGGGCCCCCTTCCTCATTTTCGCACAGAGCGCACAGGGATTCGATTCCTTCCTGGTCTCAAACACCACCTGGCTGATTTCTGTAGGGACAATTGTGTAGGGAACACAGAGAGAAGAGCAGAACTCCTGAGCTGCCTCCAGATTAAAGTTTCCAAATCCCAAGTCAACAGTTATAGCACATAGATCAAAGGACTTCGGATAAAATTTCTGAATATGCTTCAGCGCATACAGCAAAGCGAGGCTGTCTTTACCTCCAGAAAGCCCCACAGCAATTTTGTCACCTGATTCAATCATTCCATAGTCATCCAAAGCCTGACGCGTCAGGCTCAACAGTCGTTGTAACTTCATAAATTCTCCTGTATCTTCAGTGTCTGGGTATTGAAATAGTTGTTTTTATTTACCGTTCGTTTATCCACTGTTCATTATAACATAAGAACGATTCTCTGCAAAACTGAAAAGTCAAAATATTCTGCCGGGCTGCAGCGGTTCTAAAACACAGACTGGAAATGGACTGACTTTACGGGAACAGCTTGTATTTATCTTTATTTTCCTGATTTTATTCATCTTATTTTTTATTTGATCTTATCGCTGAGAGAACTTATCGGAGGGATTGGAAACGGCAATTCTTTATTGCCTTCTTGTTATTTAATTAACAATTAAAACGATCAATATAGCCTACATTAGCCACGGGAAGAACTCTAAGGTAAGATTTCAGAAGCGTTAACCAGCTTTGTCACAGAGAACATTAGACGACAGGTATGGAGTGGAACATGCAAATAGGTGCAAAGGGGGACAAGTCGTACACGAAACAGAAAATGAAAAGGGAAAAGGTCAAACAATTAAAATAATCAAATGATTCATAATGTAAAATAAACAGCAGACAATGCAAAGCATTTTATAACAGCCGGCAGAGTTTAAATAAACAAGGCACGGACTGGGCGATTGGTTGAAATGATAAAGCTGTATGGGCCTTGTAAAGGCAAACAGGAACCGGTGAAAGGCAAAAGAGCTGTATAAACCGCTTTTTCGCACAAACTATTCGATAAACTATTCTTTCACGAATAGTTATAGATGGAGGTGGTTCTTCTGTTCCGTAAGATGTTTTCCGGTTTGTTATCGGTGATTCTGGTTTTCATGTGCTGCTGTGCTATGCAGGTCCAGCCGGGTGAACTGATGGCGATATACTGAATCATTGATAATCTATAAAAATCCCCTGTAGCCATGCCCCAGGGGAAAAGTTTTTTTATCTGATTTCCTTCAGCATCAGGTTCCGGCCTTCCAGAACGGTTTGGACAAAAGCAACAGGTTCATCGTCTTTTTGCTCTATTTCAAACCATTATCCCTATTCCACTAAACTCCGGTAATCAGTCCATTCCCTGTTCGTATGACTTACTGTCACGTTATTGGTATTTCCGGCGCTCTCGTGGATACATATCATATCCCCCGTCGCCTCATCCCATCCCAGAAACATGACAACATGGGCATCATCTCCTGATATAACTGCAATATCTCCCGGCTTCAGCTCTTCCTTTGTGACTGCTCTTCCGCTCTCGGCCAGACTGCTGGTGCCCGCACTTGTAATTGGGGAGTCCAGAACCGACCAGTAAACCCAGTTGATCCATCCGGAACAGTCGAGGCCTTTTAAGGTGCGCCCCATTGTGTCCGGAGATGTCAGCGAAAAGAAGTTGTTTCCGCCAAATCCAGGGCAGGCCGGTTTTCCTCCATAGTAATATGGAACCTTTCCCACGGAATCCAGCGCAAAAGCTATCAGGGACTTTCTCTCCGCCGACAGCTCATCAGGCAGGAGGCTCATATACGTTTCATATTCCTGTCTCGTAAGAGTCTTTCCAAAGGACACTGCCGGGCGGGTAAAGCCGAACTGTGCCTCCCAATCCTGGTCAGCCAGGGCACACGCCGCCTTCATGGTATCGTCATTCCACCCCGGCCAAATCAGAGTCTCTGCCATGGCAGAATAAACGGCATCTTCCGGGCTCTCCTCCTCTGCAGCTTCTGTCTCCTGTATGCCCTGAGCCAGCAAAAAAAGATTGTTCTTTTCGTCAAGGCCGTTGATACGGACAGTTACTGTGACGTCCACATGTCCCGGGCACCCTGAAAAGTTCTCTCCGTCTCCCGTCTCCTGTCCCGCCGAAGCCTGCTGTGCCATTTCCTGGCTGATGTCAGGTATCTGCTGACAATTTATCTTTTCTCCCTCTGCATTACCTGTCTTCTCGCTGTATTCGGTTTTTACTGAAACTCCTGTACCTTGGCTGTTCTCATTTTTTACCGAAACATCCCCATTTTGGCTGTTCTCGCTTTTTACTGAAGTATCCATATTTTGGCTGTTTCCATTTTTTACTGTATTTCCTGCAGCTTCGCTGTCTGCTTCATTGTCTGTATTTTCTTTTCTTACAGTTTCTCCGCTCTGTTCTCTGCTGTCTGTACTTGCCGTATGGTTCTCTCCCGCCTTCGCCGCCCCTTCGTCTGCCTGAGCTTTTGGATCGGAAGCCGGCCCGGAGGGCATCTGCAGTGCCGGCCCCTCAGCTGAAATCTCTGCAGCTTTTTCCTGATTCAGAGTTTCATTTTCTGGAAGCACCTCTCTCTTAGGCACACTTTCTGTTTCCCCGCTCTCCTCCTCTTCACAGCCGCCGCAGTAATAGACAGAGCCTACAGAAATATCATACTGGTGAGAAAGCTCCCACAATTTAAAAGCATAGTCTTCTGTTGCTTCATAGTCATCCCAGGAGTGGTAATAGGCATAAACACTGGCTAAGGACAAAATTTCCTGTGAGTTGGTATAGCTTTCATCTGCCTGGGCATCTCCGTCTAAAAACTGCAGATGGATGCTCGTCCTGTATGGAAGCTGGTTCAAATCATGGTAAATTCTGTACATCCACTCCTGTTCCTTCTCATTCAGCTTTTCAAAAAGCTTTCCGCCCAGAGACTGAAGGTGATGGGACGGATTGAGCAGGCAGAGCCCTCTCTGTATCTCCTGAAACATCAGATTCTCCATCCCCGCTGCATTCCCTGGCTGTGAAAAGAGATATGCCAGATTCAAACTGAGGGCAGACGAGGTGTATCCGGCTCCCATATTCGACGGCTGAAGGTGTTCCAGAAACTCCTGACAGTACCAGGCAGCCTTCTTTAAAACACCCGTTTCTTTGGCACCTGTGTCTGTGAACACTTTCGTATTCCTTCCATCTATTTTGAGGCCGGCTTCAGCACCTGCCTTTCTCACCACAGCCTCCTCTTTTAAATTTTTTTTCTCATCCTCTCCGCCTTCATTTTCCTCAAAAGCGGCAAGTCCGCTGATGTCCGTATATTGTGAAATTTTAACTGGCAAAATCGAGGCCGCCGCCAGGGCAGCGGCAGCTGCTATGTATGTTCTGAGCTGATTGGTCATATCTGTATTTCGGCGTTTCGCCTGTCTCCCATCTGTAAAACTTAACTGAAAATAACCTGTACTAATAACATATCACGAACGCTCTTTCCATATCAATCACAAATCACAAAATTTTTGAATCAGAACGTCAGGCTTTCATGGTTACAAACAGGTAACTATGCCACAATATTGTGCGTACTTCACAGTCCGCACAAAGGAGATTACAATAAGCTCATAAGAAAACACAGGAGGTATTCATCATGAACGAAGTTGTTAAATTTTTACAGGAAAATCCCGTACAGTATCTGGCTACCGTAGGCCGTGACGGAAAGGCCAAGTGCCGCCCCTTCATGTTTGCCGGTGAGCTGGATGGCAGGCTGTGGTTCTGCACCAACAGCACCAAGGAAGTCTACAAGGATATGCAGGCCAATCCCAATATTGAGATTTCTGTTTCCAGTCCGGCTTATGCGTGGATCCGTCTGAACGGCGAGGCCGTTTTCGAAAACAACATGGCCGCCAAAGAGATGTGCATCCGGAACCCCATTGTCAAGGGACAGTATGGTGAGGCGGCCAACCCGATCTTCGAGGTGCTCTATCTGAAGAACGCTCACGCTGTGATTGCCGACTTCTCCGGCAATCCGCCTAAGGAGTATGACCTGTAAGAAGAGCTTTCCAACTATCTTCGGGGCAAGGTGGAATCCCTGACCGGCAGTGATAGTCTGCGAACTGCATCAGCAGCCGAAACGGTGAAATCCCGTTGCCGACGGTAATAGTCCGGATGAGAGAAGATATGACAGGAGCAGCCCCGCAGGAATCAAACCTTGTGGGGATTGTTCCTAATCTAAATCATATCTCAATAGGAGAATCATGAAAACGATTGCCGCGCAAAAAAGAACGTCGATTCAGAATGTGCGTATGCTCGCAGTGAGTGCCGTGCTCTCTGCTATTTCTTTTGTGTCTGCCTTTTTTGAATTCCCTGTTCCTTTATCTCCAGCCTTTGCACGAATGGATTTATCGGACTTGCCCGCGCTGATCGGCGCCTTTGCATACGGCCCTGTGTCTGGCATATTGATCGAATTTGTCAAAAATGCCTTGCAGCTATTAACTTCTTCCACTGGCGGTATCGGTGAACTTGCCAATTTTATCATTGGGAGCAGTTTTGTCGTATCTGCGGGCCTTATCTATAAACTGCATAAGACAAAAAGGACAGCGATCATTGCCTGTCTGGCGGCCAGCGGCGTAATGGGAATCACAGCAGCCATCGTCAACTATTTTATTCTGCTCCCCCTATTTGAAGCATTCATACCGTTGGACCAGCTGATTGCTTCTTTTGGCCAGTTTATTCCCTTCATCAGGATGAAACTCGATGTTGTGCTGTTCAGCGCGTTTCCGTTCAGTTTACTGAAAGGAATCGGTATCAGCCTTGCCACTATACCGCTTTATAAACGGCTTGCCCCGATATTAAAGGGCAGACAGAAATAGGAGGTTCATCATGCAGACAAGAAATTATCTGAAATATATCGCGGAAGAAATCCATTCTTCCGCATTTGCCACTGTGGACAGCCAGGGGCGGCCCGTCACCTGCGCCATCGACATCATGGACTATGATGAAAGCGGCCTCTATTTTCTGACCGCAAAAGGGAAGAACTTTTATGACCGCTTGAAAGCCAATAAAAATATCGCCTTTACCGCCATGAAGGGAGAAGATCCCCTTTCCTGCGTGGCCGTATCAGTGCAGGGCAAGGCAAAAGAAATCGGCCCGGATAAATTGCCTGACTTGTTCCGTAAAAATCTGTACATGGAGAAAATCTATCCCGATATCCCCTCCCGCAGCGCTCTCACTGTGTTCAAAATCTACGAGGGGGCTGGCGAATGGTTCGACCTTTCTAAACGGCCCATAGACCGGGCCAGTTTTTCTTTCGGGGGCGCACAGGCAAAGGAAACTGGCTACTTTGTGACAGATAAATGTATCGGCTGCAAACTGTGCTACTCGAAATGTCCGCAGAAATGCATTGATATTACGCAAAAGCCCGTCGCGATTGAACAGGAACACTGCCTGCACTGCGGGAACTGCTTTGAAATTTGTCCCGCAGGGGCAGTCGAAAGGAGGCAGTCCCCATGACACAGCCAATTACCCAGGGACAGCGGCTTGACTTCCTTATCCGCTGCTTGCTGAACGAAAACGAGGAATATGAAAATAGAGAGATTCCTGCCGGGCAGCCGGATAAGCGTCGCCTTTTGCGAAGCCTGATGAATGTGCGCCCGCCTGTCCCAGCCAGTGAGGAATTTTTGAAAGTGCAGGATACCTATCTGCAGGAACGGCTTGCAGAGCGGGGCGTTACAGAACCGGAGAATCTAACGCCGGTACAGCCGGGAATATATCTCTGGCAGGGCGATATCACCACCCTTGCCGCTGACGCCATTGTAAATGCGGCGAACAGCCGGATGCTGGGCTGTTTTGTTCCCTGTCACGGCTGCATTGACAACGCTATTCACACTTACGCAGGCATACAGCTCCGTATGGAGTGTGCCCGCATTATGGCTGGACAGAGGAAAGAAGAAGCCACAGGCAAGGCAAAAATCACGAAAGCCTACAATCTGCCTTGCCGCTATGTGCTGCACACCGTGGGGCCCATCATCTACGGAACCGTCACAAAGACAGACTGTGAACTGCTGGCAGGCTGCTATCGCTCTTGTTTAAAATTAGCGGCAGCTTACGGTTTGAAGAGCGTGGCATTTTGCTGTATATCCACTGGCGAATTTCATTTTCCAAATGAACTGGCGGCAGAGATTGCCATACAGACAGTCAGGACATGGCAGCAGCAGAATTCAAACAGAATCGAGGTGATCTTCAATGTTTTCAAAGACAGCGACTATGAAATCTACAAACGTCTGTTATGATAAAATATCGCGGCTGAAACACCAACTGGATACTGCAGATGCAGTTATCATCGGCGCCGGTGCTGGACTTTCCGCTTCAGCTGGCTTTACTTATACAGGAGAACGCTTTGAAAAATATTTTGGGGACTTCATTCAAAAGTATGGTTTCCATGATATGTATTCCGGCGGCTTCTATCCCTTTGAAACTTTAGAGGAACACTGGGCATACTGGAGCCGGTATATCTACATCAACCGCTATCTGGACGCGCCAAAACCTGTATACGGCGATCTTCTGAGGCTGGTGCGGGACAAGGACTATTTTGTGCTGACTACCAATGTAGACCACTGTTTCCAGAAGGCCGGATTTGATAAGCACAGGCTGTTCTACACACAGGGCGATTATGGCCTTTGGCAGTGTTCCAGACCCTGCAGCCAGAAGACCTACGACAACGAAGCCGTTGTCAAAAGGATGCTGACCGAACAAAAGGACATGAAAGTGCCCGGTGAATTAGTGCCCCACTGCCCCGTATGCGGAGCGCCTATGTCTATGAATCTGCGGGCAGATATGACTTTTGTCGAAGATGAAGGCTGGTACAGGGCCGCTCAGCGCTATGAAGATTTTCTTCGCCGCCATGAAAGAATGCATATTCTCTATTTGGAATTGGGCGTAGGCGGCAACACGCCGTCTATCATCAAATATCCTTTTTGGAGGATGACCTGTCAGAATCCAAAGGCCGCCTATGCCTGTGTAAATCTTTCAGAAGCCTACTGCCCGAAAGAGATTCAGAGGCAGGCCATTTGCATTGAAGGCGATATAGGCAGAACTTTGAATGCGCTCCATTCGTAAAACGGCCAAGCCAGCCCATACTTTTATCGTACACAGCAAAGAGCCGCAGGCTGAAAATCATTGAAACAATTGAAACAATGCTCAGCCTGCGGCTCTTCTTAACAGCGGTTATAAAGCTGTTTTATTTAGCTATTTGATTTAGCTGTTTTATTTCTCTGACGGTTTATTTTTCCGATACTCCATCTTTGTCTCTGCAAATGCCTTAATAATCTTCACTGCCCCTTCATAGCCAACGGCACTGCTGTTGATGCACAGATCATAGCTCTTGCAGTCTCCCCAGCGCTTGCTGGAATAGTAATTGTAATAGCTGGAACGCCTCTTATCCGTCTTAATCATGATTTCTTTTGCCTTTGAGCGCTCTATATTGTGCCGCTCCATCAGATGGCGGATTTTATCTTCCTCGTTTCCGCAGATAAACACAGAAACCATTCCCGGATAGTCGGCAAGCGCATAGTCAGCGCAGCGGCCCACGATCACGCAGGATTCTTCCTCAGCCAGCTTCTTAATCGCATCGAACTGGGCCAGAAAAACCTTCTGATTTAAAGGCATATCAAGATAACCGCCTCCCGAATAGCCTACGGAATAGGAATCCATAATCAGAGAATAGAGAAAGCTGTTTGTAGGCTTTTCATCGTGTGATTTAAAAAGCTCTTCGCAGAGTCCGCTGTGCTTTGCCGCAAGTGTCAGCAGCTCCTTGTCATAGCACTTAACACCCAGATCATTGGCCAGCAGCTGGCCGATATGGCGGCCTGCACTTCCGCTTTCACGTCCTATTGTAATCACAAGATTATGTTTCATAATAACACACTCCCCTCTGCCCGACTACTATAATTATGCTATCTATACTGATAGTATAACGCAAATTTTCCGAAAAGTCATCTATTTTTTTGCATATAAAAAATATTTATGTGCTATTAGACAAATTTTCATAAATTGTGCACATAAAAGCTCTGTCGGAGCCAGAAGGAAGACTAGATTTTCTGACTGAGCTTATCCAATTTTTCTAAGCTTATCTAAAAGCTCGGAAAAATATTCCGGAAGAGGGGCTGAAAATTCCATATAATTTCCGGTTCTCGGATGGACAATGCCGAGCACTCCTGCATGGAGTGTCTGACCCTGCAGCTTAAAAGGGCTCTTGGACGGGCCGTAGACGCTGTCCCCTAAGAGCGGATGGCCGATGCTTGCCATATGGACGCGGATCTGGTGTGTCCTCCCCGTTTCAAGCTGACATTCCACGTAGGTAAACTGGCGGAACCGTTCCAGCACCCGGTAGTGGGTGACAGCCTCTTTTCCGTTTTTCCGGTTAATACTCATTTTTTTCCGATCTACCGGATGCCGTCCTATGGGGGCGTCTACCGTCCCCTCGTCCTCCTGGATTACCCCGTGGACAATGGCAAAATATTTTCTGGTGATGGAGTGCACCTTGAGCTGCTCTGCTATTGCATTGTGGGCAAAATCATTCTTGCACACAATCAGAACACCTGTCGTGTCCATATCAATCCGATGGACGATACCTGGCCTCAAGACGCCGTTGATCCCGGAAAGCCCGTCCCGGCAGTGGTACATCAGCCCGTTTACCAGAGTCTGGCTGTAGTGGCCCGCAGCCGGATGGACGACCATTCCCTTGGGCTTATTGACCAGGATAATGTCTGAATCCTCATAGATAATGTCAAGGGGGATATCCTCCGCCTTAATTTCCGGCTCTGCCGCCTCCGGCACCTCAAATTCAATCTTCTCTCCGGCAGACAGTTTATAGCTGTTTTTGACCGTCCGTTTGTCCACCTCCACAAGCTCTGATTTCAGCAGCTTCTGCAGATATGACCGGGACAGCCCGTCACAGGCTTCTGACAGAAATTTATCAATTCTCACTCCCTGAGCCTCAGCCGGCACCACATAGCTCTGTCTCAAGCTGTTTTCCTCCTCTCAGAGGCAGCGGCCTGTATGCTGTCTTCTGCAGCCTGCCCTGCACAGACTTTTGCTGCGGCCTCTTTCTCATAGTTTTTTTCCTGGCCTTCTCTTCCCGGCCCGTTCGGTTCCTGGCCTTTTAACGGCCCCTGCGGCTGCCGCAGGCTCCTTAAACAGAGTCTGCCCTTCCCTTCTTCGATGACAGGAAGGAAAGCTCCTCCTCCGAATAGACAAAAAATGCCAGGATGATCAGCAGAAACGTAGCGATCACCACATAGCAGTCAGCTACATTGAAAATCGGAAAATCGATGAGCTTAAAGTAGAGGAAATCCACCACATAGCCCTGGCTGACACGGTCAATCATATTGCCGACTGCGCCTGAAGCCAGCAGGAAAAGGCAGGCTGTCAGAGGCAGATACCTCCTGGAAGCCGGCATCCTCACCAGCGCCAAAATGACCACAAGAAGCACTGCAGCTGTAATAATAAAAAACAGAATCTGTTTTCCCTGCATAATCCCGAATGCAGCTCCCCTGTTTTCAGAATAAAAAAATTCAAACACTCCGTCAATCAGCACAAAAGGCTCTTTTCCCTTCAGCTTTGCAACTGCCAGAGCCTTCGTCCACTGGTCGAAGCCTATGCTCACAATAAGGCCGGCTACAAAAAAGATAAGCTGTCTGGCTTTCTGATTCATAATTATAATCTCCCTGAATATTTATCATAGACGCCGCCGCTCTGCGTTTTGCCTTAAGATGAATTTTACCTTAAGATCAACTCAAGGGCCTCAGCCATCTCCTCCCGCGTCACCGTGCGGTCCACAAATGCCTGTCCAATCTCTCTCAGAAGAATAAAGCGGATCACGCCTGAATCCATCTTTTTGTCATTGGCTGTTGCAGTGATCACCTCATCCCGGTCAAGGCCGTCTGTGGATGTTTTAAGGCCAAACCAGGAAAGGGCATCGCAAAAGCGGTCAATCTCCTCCGTTGGGAGAAGGCCTCTTTTCGCTGAGATGTACATACCTGCGATGGAGCCCAGCGCAACACATTCCCCGTGAAGAAGCTCAAAGTTTTTCAGCTTTTCTATGGCATGGCCCAGAGTGTGGCCGAAGTTTAAAAGCATCCGGTCACCTTTCTCCTCTGGATCACGTTCTACCACGCGGCGCTTAATGTGGTTGCTCTCCACTACCAGCTCTTCCAGCGTCCCCATCTCCATGCTGCGGATTTCTTCTCTGTGGGAAAGGATCCACTCATAGTAGGCTTTGGACTGGATCAGGCCATGCTTGATTACCTCGCCCATGCCGGCGGAAAACTGCTCTGCCGGAAGGGTTTTAAGGCTTCCGATATTTTCATAGACCAAACGCGGCATGTGGAAGGCTCCCACCATATTTTTATATGCGTCAAAGTCAACCCCTGTCTTTCCGCCAATGCTGCTGTCTACCTGAGAGAGCAGCGTAGTGGGAAGCTGAATGAAAGAGACTCCTCTGAGATAGGTTGCAGCGGCAAATCCGCAGAGATCTCCCACTACGCCGCCGCCCAGGGCCGCCAGCATGTCATTCCTGTCAAACTTTCCAAGAATCAGCGTTTCATAGAGGTTTCTCACCGTATCCAGATTTTTGTTTTCCTCCCCTGCAGGAAAGACGAAGGAAATGACCTGGCGGCAGCAGGGTTCCATCAGACGCTTCACCTCTTCCAGATAGAGGGGGGCGACATTGGAATCTGTCACAATGCAGATTTTTCTGGACTGCAGATTCAGCTTTTCAAGCTCTGCCGGCAGGGCTTGAAAATCCTGTTCCAGAACAATATCATAAACCGGGTTTCCATTCATTTGTACTGTCATTCTGTTTGCCATTTCTTCACTGTTCCATTACCGGCAGCCCTTAGCGGGAAAGCAAATTCCTTGCTTCTCTTCCCCTGGAGCTGGCCAGCCCTTTCTGTATTTTTGACTGAACAATCGCTAAATTATTTCTGTCCACTGTCCCTCTGCCTGCTTATGCCGTCTGCTTTGTAAGGTTCTCCTCTGGTCAGCAGTATCTTCTGACGGCTGCAAAGATCCTTCCCTTTCGTGTCTCATTCTCTGTTCCCGTGAACAGAAATTTGCCCAGGCCGCGCACAGACACAATTTCTCCTCCCTTTAGCTGCATGGAAGGAGAGACGGCCAGCTTTCCGTCTACAAATACTTTCTCTCCCTGAATGTAGGGAAGGATCTTTGTCCTGGATGTGTGATAAACCAGAGAAAGCACGTTGTCAAGTCTCGGCGATGCGATGCTTCCCCGGATCTCCTCAAATTTCTGTTCTACTCTGCAGGAGAAAGCAGGAACCGCTGTGCATGAAACGCTGGTACGCCTGACCTGTCTGAGTTCTCCGGATATATACTCTGCCATCCGCTCCAGGCAGAAAATAAAACAGCCGTCCTCATTGATCACAATGTCCCCCACCATACCACGCTCGATTCCCAGGTTCATTAAAGCTCCCAGGTAATCTCTGTGAGTAAGCCCCTCGGCAAACCGGGCATTGACCGGCTCCACCTTCAGGATACTGATCGGCAGGTTTGTTGCATCCTCCTCATAGGACGGCAGAAAACAGACAATTTTCCGCTCTGCCGGTTCATAGCCGCCTGTCATGAGATAACGCACAGGCGGCAGGCTCCGCTCGATGGAGTGAAAAACTGTCTGTTCATTCAGATTCAGAAAATCGGTATATGACGGAATATCTCGCTGGTAACAGAGAGCTGCCAGCTCCATAATCCTTTTTTTCAGTAACTGCTCTTCTTTATCCATGTTCCTTATAAGTGAAAATTAAGTCCGGCAATGTTCATATTTCCGCCTGTCGACGTCCCTGAGAGAAGCTCGCGAAAGTCACCGGACAGCTCTACAGTTTCTGGTGTGGCAATAAAAATATAGTTGGAAATCTTCTGAAGGTTTCCGTTCATGGAATAAGTTGCCCCGCAGGTAAAATCAATGATCCTCTGTGCGACTTCCATATGTATGCCCTCCATGTTCAGGACTACAGCCTTTCCTTCCAGCAGGCAGTCGCAAATCTCGTGGGAATCCTCCATGGAAACCGGCTTGATCAGAGATACTTCCATTCCCCGGCGCATGGGCACCACCTTGTTGTTGGAGGAAGGCCTTGAAAGAAATCTCGGCTTCTGCTCCGGCTCCTCCTCGTAAGCATAGTCTTCGCTGTGCTGTTTATTAAATAAACGTCTGCGGGCCGGCCTCTCCTCCTCGTATTCCTCGTCGAAGTATCCGTCATCCTCATCGGTATCTGGTTCATTTAATCGCATCGTATCCATAATCTTGTTCAAAATACTCATGCTCTGCTCTCTCCATTCCTTGTCCTGGCTCCGAAAATTCCGGTGCCGACTCTAATCATGGTTGCGCCCTCCTCGATGGCAACCTCATAGTCGCCAGTCATTCCCATGGACAGCACACTCATACTAACATTATCAATGTTTTTCCCCCTTATGTCAACATATAAATTGTATAATTTTTTAAATACTTCCCGATTATCCTCCGAATTCACTACAAATGGAGCAATTGTCATAAGCCCCTTAATATGGACATGGGGCAGCAGGGAGATTTTTCTGACAGCCTCCTCTACCTCCTCCGGGCAGAATCCGAATTTGCTCTCCTCTCCGGCCACATTGACCTCCAGGAGGATATCGATGTCGAGATCCCTCTTGGCAGCCTCCTTCTCGATCTGCTCTGCAAGCCCTACCGTATCCACAGAGTGGATCAGAACTACCTTGTCAATGACCTGGCGTACCTTGTTTTTCTGGAGGTGTCCAATCATGTGCCACCTGACGTCCTCGGGCATCTGTCCGTGCTTTTCAAGGATCTCCTGGACATGGTTCTCTCCAAAGTCCCTGGATCCGGCCTCATAGGCCTCCTGAAGCATTTCCACCGGCTTTGTCTTGCTCACAGAGATCAGAGTCACATCCTCCACTCTCCTGCCGCTTCTCTCACAGGCAAGCCGTATTCTCTCTCTTACCTCTTCCAGATTTTCTCTTATCATACACTCATCTCCCAAATGTTTATTCAGAATTTTATGAATTCTTTCTATTCATAGATGATCATGCCCTCATTAACCATGGAGGCATCCAGAACAATGTGATCATAGACAGAAAGGCCGTAGTCTGTTCCCTTTGCAATGGTGAAATACTCTCCGTTTCCGGACAGCTTTTCAATCCTCTTAAACACTGCATAGCCCTTATTTATATTGTAGACACCCTCCAGAGGAGCTGTAGCGCCGATCTGGTATCGCTCACTGGAATCCTGCTTTACGATGTAATCTCCGTTTTTAAATTCCCCTTCCTCGCCGGAATTCACGTAGTAGTATTCGTCCGTAGCATAGTAAATCTCCGCCGGTGTAAATACAATAGAAGCCTCGCCGCTGTCAGAATATACTTCCCTGTAAAAGCCGGTCTGCGTCACATCGCCGTCGCCTCCGGCGGCAATAAAGTCCACAGGAATTGTAAAAAAGTCTTTCGTAGTTACGGCTGTCGCCGGAATCTTGAGCCCGTCCTCCTCCTCCGAAATTACCTCGAAATCCACAAAACGGTCAGACACAAACTGAACCATAAATTTGCTAAAATCGAGTTTTCCGTAGGACCCGCCGTCAGATCCGGTAATCTGGGTGTAGCTGCCCGACAGTGTCAGGCCATTTCCGGTAAACTTGACCTTCAGAGTCTCCTTGTCCGCATACTCCGCCTTGTCCTCCTCGCTCAGCGGAAACAGAAGGGACCAGTTCTCCGAGGTGACAATCTTGTAAATCGGCGTTCCGGCCTCCACAAGCTGTCCGGCCTGCCCCACTGCCTTTTTATAGTTCTCCTTCTTGAAAGAGTCAGACGTCACATCTGTGGGCGCCATCCCCTCATAGGAGTCAATGGCGTAGGAGATGATTCCTGCCTGATCGCTGTATATCTGTTTAAAGTTGATTCCTCTGGCCTGAAGCTCAGCGTCCAGATCTTCCAGCGCATTGAAATTTACAAGCTCTGCCACAGAGGCATCAAGAGAATATTTTTCATCATAGACGGAGGAAAAATCGGAATCATCATAAGACAGGCACAGAGAACTGAGCCGCTTCTTGATGGAAGACAGATTTTCGTCTGAAAAAGCCTCTCCCTCTTCCTGACTCTCTTCCAGGTATTTCTCCAGCTCTCCCGTTTCATCCAGCGAGTAGATTCGGGAACCTGCAGCGGCCCGCTTGCCCTCCCGTATGTAGTAATTGACATATCCGGACTGCTCCGCGGTTTTCACCGCTTCATCTCTCAGTATCAGACCCGTATATGTTTTATCATTGACAATGCTCCCCTCCACTACCTCATAAAACTGAATCTTATCCCTGCCTACATATTTGATGACAGAATAAGCCATGTAGATAAATATGAGGAGAAAGATCAATGTGCCTATATTAAAGTTATTTCTTGGTCGTCTGTACGGTACTACCTTTTTTGTCTTGGCCATGATATGAACCGTGCTCCTTTCCCTATGTATTATAAAAGGAATCGGAAAAAAGTTCAAGACAATTCAGGAAATAAGCCTCTGTCCCGCAACAGCTCAGACTCCTGCTCTGAGGCTCAGACCAGATTATCCGCCTGTCCCTGTACATGAATATTCATGCTTACTCCGGACGTCCTCAGATTCCAACTAAAGGGAGTGCTGCCGATGCAGCACTCCCTTTTCCTTTGTACCCTGTATTCTGTAATATTCCCGGATTGTCCGGATGACATGTACTTTCTTTTCTGAGCTAAATTAGCAAAAATTATGCTATCAAATTGTTTTCTGATTATTATGTTTTATAATGAAACAACTACACTTGATTTTGCGCACTCCGGCAGATGATCCGCATCAACAGATACGCTGAGCACAAATGTAAGATGATATTTTTCGCTGATGTCCTGCAAAGTCTTAAAGGTTTCTTCGATACTCTCCCCCTCTAAGGAAGCCAGCTTCAGAAAGCTGTCAAAGTACATCTGCTCTAAGTCATGATCCTGTGAAATGATACCGCAGATGAAGCCGATGAAGCCCTCACTTGAAGTGATGGGGTACTCATTCACATTGATTAAACGGATTTTGTTGTTCAGCTCATACATATGCTTGGAGCTTTTGTCAAGATAGACGATGGAACCTGTAGATTCCTTTACTGCTGTGTTAGCCATATCAAGCAGGTATTTTGTTTTGCCTTTTCCCTTGTTTCCCGCAATAATCTGAACCATATCAAATCTCCTCCTTGGACTTTATTTAATTTGTATAAAAACTCTTTTATTATATCTCCAATTATAGTATAAATGTCTAAAAAACGCAATCACTAATCGACAATTTTAGTAATTATATTTGTCATGTTATCGTAAAGTCCCTGACGGTTCTCAGCTTTCAGCACAACGGATATATATTCCCTGCCGCTTTCGTCCCTCTCGGCCATGATCAGGCAGTAGCCGGCGGCCTGAGTGGTTCCTGTTTTTCCTCCCAAGACGGTAACCCCCTGAGGAGCCTTCTCTTCCCCATTCTGATACCAGTTTCCCACTTTCCAGGTCTTTGAAACCGTATTCCCGTCTGCATCCCTGTAGGATGCCGTGTAGGAATCCGCTCCGATAACCTCCCTGAATTTCGGCAATTTAAGAGCCTCGTTAAAAATCAGATAGAGATCATAGGCCGTGGTGTAGTGCTCCGGATCGGTGAGTCCATTGGGATTTTTAAAATGAGTGTGGGTGGCTCCCAGCTCCCTGGCCTTCTCATTCATGCGCTCAGCAAAGGATTCCAAGCTGCCTGACATATGTACTGCTATGGCATTTGCCGCATCATTTCCCGAGGGGATCATAAGACCATACAGGAGCTGCTCCATCGTCAGCGTATCCCCTGGCTTGATCCCTGCAAGAGAAGCCCCAGCTTCTGTGATCACGGCATCCTGGGTTACAGTCACTTCATCGGAAAGCTCTCCTTCTTCAATGGCCAAGATGGCAGTCATCACCTTCGTAATACTGGCAGGATACAGTTCTTCAAAGACATTTTTGCTGTAGAGGACCGTTCCGTCTGTAACATTAAACAGCGCTCCAGCCTCAGCAGTCAGCTCTGTACCTGCATCTTTTGTCTCCCCGTCAATGACACAGAGAGCAGAGGCAAATAGCGGGGCCAGTGAGGCTGAGCCCTCCGATACCCCCATATTCCCCGACCTGTCAGCAAAAGAGTACGGCTCCTCCAGCGAGCTGCCTGAACAGCCTGAAAGGAGAACTGCGGCACTGCAGATGATGATAAGGGCAAACAGACGGCTAACTCTTTTTTTTCTATAATCGGACTTTAATAAGTGCTTCAAGTCATTACACTCCTGCTCTGGTAAAAACCTGTCTGCTGTAAAAAATTATCTGTACATCTCGCGCCATTCCAAATCACCTCTCTCAAGAGATTTGATCAGGAGCTCCGCTGTGGCCAGATTTGTGGCTACGGGAATGTTGTACATATCACAGATCATAACCACGTTGTTTACATCCGGCTCATGGGATTTGGCCGTGGACGGATCGCGAAGGAAAATTACGAGATCCATCTGATCGTGCTCGATCTGTGAGCTTAACTGCTGGGTGCCTCCCAGATGTCCCGGAAGATACTTGTATACGTTTAAATTTGTAACCTCCTCAATCAGCCTTCCCGTTGTTCCTGTAGCGTAAAGGGAATGCCTGCTTAAAATACCTCTGTAAGCGATACAGAAATTCTGCATCAGCTTTTTTTTGGAATCATGCGCTACCAACCCTATATTCATACTGAGCTACCTCCTTAATTATTGTTGCTTTTTCTCTGAAGTCCAATATTTAGTACAATTCCCATACCGATAAATATGCTTAAAAGCGAACTGATGCCGGAACTGATAAAGGGAAGCGGAAGTCCCGTGTTGGGAAAAATTCCCGTGGCTACGGCAATATTGGCAAAGCCCTGAAAGCCGATGAGAACCGCAATTCCAATGCAGACCAGGCGTCCGCCCATGTCTTTTGCACGGCTTGCAGTAAGCAGGCATTCAAAGACCAGAAGGGCCAGCACAGATATAATCACCATGCTTCCCACAAATCCCAGCTCCTCACCGATAACGGCAAAAATAAAGTCTGTCTGATCCTCTGCCACAAAGTTTCCGCTTTTTACAGAACCGACGCCCACATTGTTGAGGCCCTTGCCCCAGAGCTGTCCGGAGCCGATGGCCATGATGGATTTGTCCTGCTGGCTGTTTGCGTCCGCATACTGGGCGCTGCCATGGAAAATCTTGGCCAGAATTCGCTGAGCCTGATACTGATGAAGGAATGGTACAATGCCGTACTGAGCCAGATAAAGGAACAGCCCGCCGGCAGGAATTCCCACCGCCAGTACCCCGCCGATCCATTTGTAGCTCAATCCTGCAGCGTAAATTATAAAAATAAGCGGTATCGTAATTACAATGCTGGTGGACAGGTTTGGCTGAGCCAGAACGAGTCCCACGGGAAATGCCACAAGCAGCACCGCCGTGCCCAGCACAGACGGCTTATTGATTCTCTCCTGGTTTTTGGCTGCATACCAGGAGAGAACAATAATCAGTCCTACTTTCAAAAATTCCGATGGCTGAACAGTAAATCCGAAAATGTTCAGCCATCGTGTTGCTCCGTGGGAATTGTGGCCTGCAATCAAAACTGCGATTAACAGGACAACACAGCCCACATAGATTAAAATGTTGAACCGGAAGATTTTGTGGTAGTCAATAAACGAAATGATAATGCAGGCTGTGAACGAAAGCGCCACGCCCATAATCTGCTTTCCGACTACCGATGAATCTCCGCCGCTGGCGCTTCTTAACACCAGAATTCCCGCAATGCTCAGAAAAAGCATGTAGAGCACGATGCGGAAGTTGTAATTTCTCAGATTGTAGTTGAATATCATGCTGTAAAGGTTTCCTTGTTCTGATTAATGTCATGAACCGGTATGGTAGCGCAGAGCGCCGGAACATTCCTACCGTCCGGCAAGGTTCTCATCATCTGTACAGTGACGTCCTCCTCCTTCACTTCCATGTATCTGGATACAGCATGGAGCAGGTCTGTGCGTATCATCTCCAAAACTTCGGGAGAGCAGCCTGCCCGGTCAGACACCAGAAGAAGCTTCAGACGCTTTCTCGCTATTTCACCTGAATTGCTTCTGCCAAGCAGCCTGAAAATGATCATCCAGTCAGCCCTCCTTACGCCCGCTTAAGCAGGCAGGTAATTTTGGACCAGAGATTCCGGCTGTTGTCGAAGTTCAGGAATGGTACCGATTCTCCCAGTATTCTCTTGCAGATGTTTAAATATGCCTGTCCGGCGAAGCTGTTCGTCCCGGCCAAAGGTTCCCCCTGATTGGTGGAAATCACAATGTCCTCGTCGTCCGGGATGGTTCCGATTACAGGCACCGAGAGAATGTCCATCACATCGTCCACTGACATCATATCGCCTCTGCGCACCATGTCCATGCGTATTCGGTTGATAACCAGATCGATGCGTTTCATCTCGTCCGCCTCCAGAAGACCGATAATCCGGTCTGCGTCACGGATAGCGGACACCTCGGGTGTTGTCACCACGATGGCCCTGTCTGCACCTGCAACGGCATTTTTAAAGCCCTGTTCAATGCCGGCCGGGCAGTCAAGCAGTATGTAGTCAAACTCTCCTCTCAGGGAGCTGACCAGCTTTACCATCTGTCCAGGATTTACGGACGACTTGTCCCGCGTCTGGGCAGACGGCAGTAAAAACAGGTTAGGATATCTTTTGTCTTTTATCAGTGCCTGCTTCATCCGACAGTTTCCCTCCACCACGTCTACGAGATTGTAGACAATGCGGTTTTCCAGTCCCATCACCACGTCCAGGTTGCGAAGGCCGATATCTGTATCAATCAGCACTACCCGCTTTCCCAGCATGGCAAGGCCTGTTCCCACATTTGCGGAGGTGGTCGTCTTGCCTACACCGCCTTTTCCCGAGGTAATCACAATGACTTCACTCATGGCTTTATATCCTCCTGTATTCAGTTTACATCTATATTTTACCCCAAAATTGCCAAAGTTTCCAGCATTAAATAAAATTTAAGTAATTTAAGAAACTTTTTCTAATTGGTCTGACAATGATGCTGTCATCCTGGGCAGAGGCTATGACCGGCCCCTTTCCCAGCTTCTTTCCCTTATCTTCCGGGAGGGTGGAAAAATCGGCGATCCTCACCTGCATCGGAACCATCTCCATAGCCATAACTACTGCAGAAGCATTTCCGGCAGCTCCGGCGTAGGCACTTCCGTGCAGGGAACCCAGGATGACAATATTCCCTTTTGCGATCACCCTGGCCCCGTGATTTACATCCCCGATCACCACAATGCTCGCCTCTGACTCCAATACATCTCCCCGCTTCAAGTCTCCCTTGTAAAACTGGCCTGTCTGGGAGGACAGCTCCATCAGACGCTCAGTCAGAGCCTTTTCACAGCGGGCAATCCGGTTGGCGTCTGTATCGAGAAGGCAGAGGATTTCGATCTGGGAATTGTCAGTGATAGCCTGCACCACTGCGAGCTCCTCCCGTGGAGTAAGCCTTCTGCCTTCCAGAGTCAGAGTAATCTGGACAGCTCCCCAGAATCTGGCGCTGTCCTTAAATTTTTTTGCAATATCCTCCAACAGTTTTTCAAACGGAACGTCAGGATCCAAAATAACCGTCATTCCGGCCTGGCTTCCCTTAATCACTACTGTGCTGTGCATCCTCCGCGTCATCTCCCATCTGTTTTGTCTGATTGCAGCAGCTTCTCGTCTGGCAGCAGACATCCTGTCAGATGTACAGCGGTCCAGCCTTCCGCATCCATCGTCTGGCTGAACCGCCGCCATTTTATCCTATTCTCCGTTAATCTTCTCCATGGAAGCATTCAGCGCTCCGGAGCTCATAATCTCGTCAAGACTCATGTATCCGTAATAATAGCGGTACACATACTTGGCAAGAAGGGCTGCGTTGGCTGAGGTATATCCGTTTGGAATGTTTACAGCCACACTGATCTCCGGGTTCTCATAAGGCCCGAAGGAAATGAAGAACGCGTGGTTTCCCCTTGTCTTTACCTCCTGAGCTGTACCTGTCTTGCCTGCAATATTCACAGGAAGATCCTGGAACCTGGCGCTTCTCGTCACCACTCCTCTCATTCCCTGGAATACTGCGTCCCAGGTTTCCTGGGAAATATCTAACTGCTGATAGACTTCAGGCGCAAATTCCTTCACCAGATCCCCATTTGAGCTTGTCTCCTTGGACAGAAGGCTCAGCTCAAACACGGTTCCCCTGTTGGCAAGGGCTGTCACATAGCGGGCAAGCTGTACATTGGCAAAAGCATGGGTGCCCTGTCCAATGGCAGAACGCTCCGGATCCATGTCGCTGATCTGAGGCTCTGACTCGAAAATCTCGATTCCGGAGGTATGGTCCAGGCCAAACATGGATGCATATTTTTTCAGAATCTCCAGCCCCTGTTCCGGCCTGTAAGTTCCGGCAGCATCTGTGGAAAGCCTGTGAGCCAGCTCTCCGAAAAATACGTTGCAGGAGTTGGCAATGCCTCCCACCACATTCAAAGGTCCGTGGTGGCCTGTACACTTAAGGGGAATACTGATTTCCTTGTATACACCGTCACACACAATGATGTCAGAAAGATTGATCGTTTTCTCCTCAAGCCCCGCAATGGCGGTGATCGGCTTAAAGGTGGAGCCTGGCGCCTTCAGCGTTGTGGTGGCGTTGTTTCTCAGCGGACCTGAGAGATCGCTGTTTACCTGGGCGAAATAATCCACATTGTTAATCCGGTTGTTGTCATAGCCCGGGTAGGTGACAAGGGCCAGCACCTTTCCCGTGTGAGCATCTGTCACCACGCAGGACGCAGTGCAGGGATCCAGAGCCAGCTGTGCCGGAGTGAGCTCAATATTCCTGATTTTTTCCATCATAAAGGAATAGGTGTAGTTGGAATCCCCCTGTCTGAGGGCCGCCACCTGAGCCTCATCGTAGGCCAGCACCCCCTGGTCGTAGAGGGCAAGGCAGAGCTCTTTTCCTGTCACCACGTCATTGTAGATCAGGTACCGGTAAATCCTCTTGGAGAAGGCGTCGTTGTCCTGGAGAAGCTCGAAGATGCGCTCCACCAGAACACTGTACACATCGTCCGCGCTGGAATACCGGCTCTCTATATCGAGCTTTGTGGTGTCAATCCAGTTGCTGGCAATTCCATAGTACAGGTAATCCCGAAGGCTCATATTTCCCGCTCTCCAGGATTCATACTCCTCGCTCTTTGTGTCGATCTCAGAGGTCATGATGACACCCTCTGAGTCGGAGGAGAGGAGCGTGTAAATATACTGCATATACGACTGCATCTCTTCTGTCAGTGCATTCATGGGAGCTGCCGAACTGCTGGTCAGCTCGTTTCTCAGCTCGTTTTCTATCCTCGTCTTTGCGCTCTCGAACTTGGCGTTTATCTGCCGTTCCGTATCGGAGGCCTCCTCGGAGGCAAACGCATGAAAGGAGAGCACATTGTTGTTTATCAGCTGGAAATAGGCATCCTTGACAGGCAGCTTGATCTCGGAGGCATCCACATTGTTGATCTGATCCGGCTCCTGGTTCACGATAACATTCGTGAGGATACCGGCAAGCTGCTTTTCGATAATATGGTAGATACCCTTCTGGAGGTCCCGGTCAAGGGACAGCCAGACATCGTTTCCGGCAGTCGGCTCCACCACATTGGCCGTTTCAATCACCTTTCCCAGGTTATCCACATAGATCGTCTGAGAGCCTTTCTTTCCCTTCAGATCCAGTTCCATGGACGCCTCAATTCCCGTACGTCCGGCCACGTCATTCAGCTCATAGTCGTCGCTCTGTTTTTTCAGTTCCTCCAGGCCGTCAGACGTAACCTTTCCTGTGTATCCTATGACAGGGGCAAAGTAGATGGCGTCATTGTAAACGCGGATGGTAGACTCCTCAATGTCCACGCCTGGCAAATCGGCCTTGTGCTCCATGATGTCAGCCATGGTTTCATCGCTGATATTCTCTGCCACTGTCGTCGCATTGTACTTCTGGTAGCTGGTAAACCTCATGGTGTATCGGATGTTTACTATCTGGACAGCCGTGCTGAGAGGAATCTCCACGGGATTTCCGTCTTCATCCTTCACCTCATCGAGATCGTAGGTTTCCATCTGTCCCCGCAAAAGTTCTTCTGCCGTGACACTCGATGGATGCTCTCCTTCCTGATCGTCCAGCTCGTCCACGCTCCTCAGTCCGTACAGATCCCGCAGAAACCGCTTTCTGGCTGCCTCGGACGCCGATGTGTAGGATACATTTCCCTCTGCGTCGACGGCGATTTCCAGGCTGCCCTCCACTGTCTCTCCGTGTTCGTTCAGTATTTCCACCAGCTCCCAGAGCATGAGGTTCCAGGCATTGCTGTCCTCCAGGGCGCCGATGTCCTGCACAGTCACGTTGTAGGCCAGCTCATTGTAAGCCAGCACATTGCCGTTCCTGTCGTAGATATTACCTCTTGTGCTGTCCGTTTTGATTACCTTTTCGGTCAGCTCTATATATTCAGCCTGATACTCTTCGCCCCGCACAATCTGAAGCACAAACAGGCGCCCAACCAGTATTCCGTACAGCAGCAGGAACACCAGGGAAATGACGAAAAGCCGGGAGGTAACTGTCTTTTTTACCAGTTCCTTTAAATATTCAAGTAAATCATTAAACAATGGTAGAATCTCTCCTTTGCATCCGCTCTTCCAGCTTTCTGCTTATAAAGAGGAAGAACCGGTAAACCAGCAGTGTGGTCACAGTGGTAAAAATGATCTCGGGAATCATAATCTCCTTAAAATAATAGAGGAAATCCAGTCTGGCCCTGATCAGGAAGCGGAACACGTAGATGTACATGTTGTAGGCCAGATCATTGGTAATGCTTAAAATAAGAGGCAGCGTGATGTAGTCCTCGTAGTAGTATTTTGTAAAAACTCCATTGATATATCCCACATTGATGAAAAACAGGGTATAGAAGCCAAAGGGGCCGCTGTAAAACAGATCCATGAACAGCCCTGCCACCAGGCCATAGCAGATACCGGCTCCCTTTCCGTCAATAAACCCATTGGTAAATACCAGAATCAGAAGCAAGTTCGGCGCCGCCGACAGAAAACCAATCTGAGGGAACACACAGATCTGGATGGTAAAGGCCAGGATCAGAAGGATAATATTGATTAAAATTTTCCTTATGCTGTTTCTGCTCATATTACTCCTCACCGCCGTCCTTGAGCTGTGTGATGACAAGCACCTCCTGGAGATTGTCGAACTGGGCTACCGGTACAATCTCTCCCGATTTTGTCACATTGTTGGAATCAGTGGTAAGCTCCTTGGCGTAGCCCACCAGGATTCCCGGCAGGAACACATCGCTGATATTGGATGTGACAATTTTATCGCCCTCCTGAATATCAGCTTCCTTCTTTACGTGGTCAAGACCGAGAAGCCCTTCTTTATAAAGCGTCAGATCTCCGCTGACAATGCAGTTGTCTCCGGAGCGCATGGACATGCAGCTGACACGGCTGGAATCGTCAATGATGGAGCGGACAGTGGCATAATTGGCGCCAACGTCGGTGACAATGCCCACCAGGCCGCCTCCGGCGATCACATTCATATTCTCCCTGATCCCGTCGTCGGCTCCTTTGTTAATCCGGAATATCTGAAACCAGTTTCCTGAATCCTTGGCGATTACTCTGGCCGCTACTTTTTCATACTGCATATAGTCCTGGTCAAGCTCATAGAGCTCTCTCAGCCTTTCCAGCTCATACTGTTCAGCCTGAAGCCTGTTGTTTTCCTCTGTAAGCTCTGCCACGCGGTTTTTCAGATCCTCATTCTCCGCCTGAGCCTCCCGCAGCGTGGAAAGATCCCGGATACCGTTGTAAAGGCTTGTCCCGACGGCGTTGACTCCCGACTGGAAGGGAACCAGCACATAACCCACACCGGTTCTCAGAGGAGCCAGAATGCTGTTGTTGATGGATGTGACGGCGATCAGCACAATACAGAATAAAGACAGTCCCGCCAGAATATACTTGCTGTTCTTCATATTTTATATAATTCCCCGTTCTTTAAAGCTAAAGTAGGAATTGTCCCCGATAATGACATGATCAAGCAGGGTAACTCCCAGAAGTTCCCCTGCCTGGGCCACCTGGCGTGTCAGTCTGATGTCCTCCCCGCTGGGGGACGGATCCCCGCTCGGATGATTATGGACAAGGGCCAGACGGACAGCATGGTACCGCAGGGCCTCAATGAAAATCTCTCTGGCTGAGGCCACAGAGGCATTGACTGTCCCGCGAAACAGGCACGATTCCCGTATCAGCATATTTTTCGTATTAAACATCATAAGATGAAGCTCTTCCTGTTCCATATGGCGCATATCTTCCATATAGAAGGCGGCGATGGATTCCGGGCCGTCAAAAGACTTGATTTCTTTCTGCGCAAGGGTTTTCCAGATACGTCTGGAAAGCTCGCCGATGCACAGAAGCTGAAGCCCTTTCACCCTGCCGATTCCCTTCACCGCCGTAAGCTCCGGCAGCGTCAGGTGCAGGAGCCCTAAAATCCCCTGGGGTTCATTTAAGGCCAGAATTCTCTGGGCCAGAGAGAGGGAATGCTCTCCTCTGGCTCCTGTGCGGATAATAATAGAGAGAAGTTCCGCGTCTGTCAGAGCTTCAGGCCCCAGACGCTCGCATCTCTCATAGGGCCTGTCCGGCCCCGGAATTTCTTTCATGGTTTGATAGTCCATATCTGCCACTCCTTTCTGCTCGTGCCTCTCCAGGTACAACGGGACTGACAGAATGCCTCCCGTCAAAGCAGACGGTAGGCTATGATGGCGACTGCTACGCCAATGATGCTGGCCATGGTAATGCGGATCGTAAGGCCGAAGGTGATGACAAGGATGCCGAAGTTCAGCACAATCGGCTCCTTCACTCCAAAGGATTCCCCGAAATTCAGCCAGGCAAGGGCGGGAAAGCCGGACGCCACCTCACCGATAAAGCCTCCCAGCACAATCCCCGCCATTAAAAGTAAAAGAAGAATCCAAAAATTTTTCGCTCTGCCCATAGATAAGCCTCCTGCACACGTACACACCGCAGATACAGCGGCCGGACGAAACAGCATCTCTATCCCACCTATTTTAACATAATCACTGCGGTGTGTATATATGAGAATTTCTATTTTTTTCTAAAACATTTCTTAAAAAAGTGGAAAAATTTTCCCGATTCTCCCGCTAAATTGTCGTAATTCCTGCGTCGATCAGCCTCTGAAGTGACATGAGGATTCCCAGCTTTGCATGGTACCAGGTCAGACCGCCCTGGAAGAATACGGAATACGGCGGCTTAATGGGGCCGTCTGCGGAAAGTTCGATGGAAGAGCCCTGGATAAAGGCTCCGGCAGCCATAATTACCTGGGAATCATATCCCGGCATATCCCACGGCTCCGGCGTCACAAAGCTGTCCACAGGAGCTGCCGCCTGGATGCCCTCACAGAAGGCGATCACGCCCTCCGGCTTTCCGAAGGTAACTGCCTGGATAATGTCATGACGGGACTCAGTGCTGTTTGGAACCACGTCAAAGCCCAGCTTCTCGTAGATGGCCGCAGCAAAAATTGCCCCCTTGAGAGCGCCTGCAGTAACAGTCGGAGCCAGGAAGAGTCCCTGGAACAGAGACTGGTTCACGCCGAGGCTGGCCCCAACCTCTCTTCCAAGTCCAGGTGCCCCCAGACGGTAGGAGGCATTCTCAACACACTCCTTCGTACCCGCAATATAGCCGCCGATAGGAGCCAGGCCGCCTCCTGGATTTTTGATCAGAGAGCCTACCACCATGTCTGCTCCCACATCACTGGGCTCGATGGTCTCCACAAACTCTCCATAGCAGTTGTCAACCATGCAGATAACATCCGGCTTTATGCTCTTCACAAAAGAGATTAGCTCCCCGATGCGGGCTACAGACAGCGTGGGTCTGGTCGCATATCCCTTGGAGCGCTGGATGGTCACCAGCTTCGTCCTGTCATTTATGGCCTCGCGGATGCCCTCAAAGTCAAAGCTGCCGTCCGGCAGGAGATCTACCTGTCTGTAGGTGATGCCGTATTCCCGGAGAGAGCCGTTGGATTTTCTGATCCCAATTACTTCCTCCAGGGTGTCGTAGGGCTTTCCCACAGGGGAGAGCAGCTCATCGCCTGGGCGAAGGTTTCCTGCCAGCGCAGTGTAAAGAGCATGGGTTCCGCAGGTAATCTGCGGGCGCACCAGAGCATCCTCTGTATGGAATACGCTGGCGTATACCTTTTCCAGCGTTTCCCTTCCCAGATCATTGTAGCCGTATCCCGTAGTTCCCGAAAAGTGGATATCGCTCAGCCTGTTCTCCTGCATGGCGGAAATTACCTTGAGCTGGTTAAACTCCGCATTCTCGTCGATCGCCCTGAACCGCTCTCTTAAGCTCTCCTCTATCTTTTTTCCGAACTCAAGCACCTCTCTGCTGATTCCGAGTTTTTCATACATTCCCGTTAATTCCATTTTGTATTCCTTTCTGCCTTATCTTATTCTATCTTTCCCTTGTCCTGCTCTGTTCCTTCCTCATTTTTCCTGTCAGCAGAACGGATCTGCCTGTGTGGAAAGGTCCTGCGGCAGTCGTCAAGCACCGCTTTAAGCATTCGCTCCCTGTCGTTTCCAAAGGCCTCCAGATTCAGCCATCTCACGTCCCTCTCTCTCTTAAACCAGGTAATCTGCCGTTTGGCGAAGTGGCGGGTATCCCGCTTTATAATATAAACGGCCTCGTCAAGAGAGCACTCTCCGTTCAGATAGTCCAGAATTTCCTTGTACCCCAGTCCCTGCATGGAAACCATATCCCTGGTATAGCCCATGTCTCTGAGAGTTTTTACTTCCTCCACCAGTCCTGCTTCAAGCATCCGGCTTACCCGCTCGTCGATCCGGCTGTAGAGAACTGGGCGGGGCAGGTCAATTACATAATATAAAAACTCATAGGGCGAAAACTTTTGCCTTTCTTCCCTGTTGTGTTCCGAGATCTTCCGCCCGGTCTGCCGGTAAAATTCGATGGCCCGGATCACCCTTTTTACATTATTTTCATGTATCGCATCTGCAGACTCGGGATCCACCTCCCGCAGCAGTTCATGGAGAGCCCTGGGTCCCTTCTCCCTGGCGGTCTGCTCCAGCTCTCTCCTGATTTCTGTGCTCTCGTCTGTCTCTGTGAAGTCGATGTCATAGAGGAGAGCCTGAATGTAAAATCCGGTTCCTCCTGCCACAATAGGAATATGCCCGCGGCTGTAAATTTCTTCCATGGCCTTTTTCGCCATGGACTGAAACTTCACTACATTGAAGTCCTCCGACGGCTCCAGCACATCGATCAGATGATGGGGAACTCCATCCATCTCCTCCTCTGTCACTTTGGCGGATCCGATGTCCATATGGCGGTAGACCTGCATGGAATCTGCGCTTATAATCTCTCCCCCGATTCTCTTGGCCAGCTCAATGGAGAGAGCCGTCTTTCCCGACGCCGTAGGACCTGTGATAATAATAAGAGGACGTTTCTGTTCCATGTCTTAAATCTCCTTTCCCGCCTGCGCCGCAGGCAGGCTCATTCACTGTCTCACTCAATACCCTATACTATCCGCTTAAATTTCTTTTCCAGCTCATAGCGGCTCATAGAGATGATCGTGGGCCGGCCGTGAGGGCAGGCATAGGGATTTTCCAGCTCCAGAAGCTCGTCGATCAGGGCCCTGGCCTCCGCCTCAGATAAACGGTGGTTTCCCTTGACAGCCGCCTTGCAGCTCATGCTGGCGATCTTCTCATTGAGCAGATCGGAATTTCCCCTGTCCATCTCGTCAGACAGTCCGTCTATCATCTCCATGAGAAGCTCCTTTTTGGCGATGGAAAAGAGGTTTGCAGGGACCGCCCGCACTGCATACTCCCTGCCGCCAAAAGGTTCTATCTCAAAGCCGATTCCCGTAAAATGCTCCATATATTTTTCTAAGAGGAGTTTCTCACTGCTGTTCAGGGTGAGAATGATAGGAGGGTTAATCATCTGGGAGGTGTATTCCCGGCTCTTCAGAGAGGCCACTGTCTTTTCGTACAGAACCTTCTCGTGGGCCGCATGCTGGTCGATAATATACAGGCTGTCCCTGTACTCTACCAGCCAGTAGGTGTCAAACAGCTGGCCGATGATCCGGTGTTCCTCCCTGGCCTCCCGGCTCAGAAGCTTAGGCTCAAACAGGCTGAGCTGCCCCTTAGCCTTAGCAGCCTGCACCCTGGCAGCTCTCCCGCTTTCATCCTCATCAGAAGCCCCCGGGGAACGCACCCCAAGCGATTCCTGCTCTTTTGCAGGAGCATGGATCATTCCCATCCCGGGGCCTTTTCCTGCCTCTGAAAGGTGAGAACCGTATGCTGAAGTATTTTCCCTGAGAAGTCCGCTTCCCGGAAGGGGCCGTGCCTTTTCTGTATCCCTTTCCATATTCTTTTCCGTATTTTTTTCCATATCCTTTTGGGGCACATCTTCCCTTGCGGGCCCTCCAGACTCTGTCCCTGGGTTTTTATCCGGCTGACTGTCCTGCCGGAGCGCTTCCCTTTCTATTGGAATTTCCGGAGAGAGAAGGGCCTTTCTCTTCCTCTCAAAGGGCTCCGGCCGGTCAAAGCGCACCGGCTTCAGAGCCGGACGGTTTTCTCCGTATCCTGCCGGACCTGAACCGGTCTTCCCGGACAGCTCCTGCGACCTGTTCTCTCCCCTCTCTGTCCTCTCAGAGCCAATCCCTACCTCCGGGATCAGCTCCCTTCCTGCCAGGGCCATAGACACCGTGTGGTAGACCATTTTGTAGATCATCTCCCCGTCGCGGAAGCGAAGCTCCATTTTGGCCGGATGTACGTTGACATCCAGGAAGGAGGACTCGATGGCAAAATGCAGCATGGTAAAAGGATACTTATGCTGCATCATAAACGGCTTATAGGCATCCTCGATGGCCTTGTTTATAAGGCTGCTCTTAATGTACCTGCCGTTGATAAAATAATTTTCAAAATTTCTGTTTCCCCTGGCAATCAGCGGCTTTCCGATAAAGCCTGTCACACGCACCGGATCCTCCCCCATATCTACAGGGAGTAGATTTGAGGCGATCTCCCTTCCGTAGATGGTATAGATAATGTCTCTCAGGCTGTGGTTTCCCGAGGTATGCAGGCGGCTCTGCCCGTTCTGGATAAAACGGATGGAAACCTCCGGGTGGGAGAGGGAAATCTTCTCTACCAGATCCGCAATGTGGGCCCCTTCCGTGGCCGGCGTTTTTAAAAACTTCCTTCTGGCCGGCGTATTGTAGAAAAGGTTTCTCACCAAAAAGGTTGTTCCCTCCGGTGCCCCCACCTCCTCAATGCTCTTCTCCTCCCCTCCGTCGATGCAGTACCTTGTCCCGGACATGCTGTCCTCTGTCTTTGTGATCAGCTCCACCTGAGCCACGGAGGCGATGCTGGACAGCGCCTCGCCCCGAAAGCCCAGGGAGGCCACGGTAAACAGATCCTCCACCGTCCTGATTTTGCTGGTGGCGTGGCGCAGAAAGGCGGTGGGAATCTCCTCCCTTGGAATGCCGCAGCCGTTGTCTGTCACCCGGATCAGGCCGATTCCCCCTTCCTTGATTTCAATGGTCACCGCCGTAGCCCTGGCGTCAATGGCGTTTTCCAAAAGCTCCTTCACCACAGAGGCAGGCCGCTCAATCACCTCTCCCGCCGCAATCTGGTTGATCGTATTCTGGTCAAGTACCCTGATATTTGCCAATCCCTCTTCCTCCTTGCTCGCAACTGACAGACGGCCGGCCGCCGGCCTCCTGCCTATTTATCTGCTTCCCATCGGTTTTTAAGCCGTGACTGGAACTTGTCAAGAGTCACCAGAGCCTCCACCGGAGACAGGCGGCTGATATCGATCTCCATCAGCTCCCTGATGATATCCTCCTCCCGCACGGTGTCAAAGATGGACATCTGCTGAAGATCCACTTCGTCCGGCCTCTCCACGCTCTTTTTCGGCTGTACGGTACGGCTGCCGGACGCAATCTCCTTGGCCCTCGCCGTAATATCCGCGTCAGACAGCTCCTCCACCAGCTCCTTGGCCCTTGTGATCACCTGTTCCGGAACACCGGCCAGCTTGGCCACCTGGATGCCGTAGCTCTTGTCTGCCCCTCCCTTTACGATCTTTCGCAGGAACACAATATTGTCCCCTTGCTCCTTCACTGCGATGCAGTAATTGTTGACGCCGCTTATGGCGCCCTCCAGCTCCGTCAGCTCATGGTAGTGGGTGGCGAACAGTGTCTTGGCACCCAGCGTCTTCGTGTTGCTGATATACTCCACCACCGCCCAGGCGATGGACAGGCCGTCGAAGGTGCTGGTTCCCCTTCCGATCTCATCCAGGATCAGAAGGCTGTTTCTCGTGGCATTGCGGAGGATGTTGGCCACTTCCGTCATCTCCACCATAAAGGTACTCTGTCCCGAAGCCAGATCGTCTGAGGCTCCGACTCTGGTGAAAATCCGGTCGCAGAGACCGATGTTGGCCTCGTCTGCAGGCACAAAGCTGCCAATCTGAGCCATCAGTGTGATCAGGGCAGTCTGCCTCATATAGGTGGACTTTCCGGCCATATTTGGCCCGGTGATAATGGAAATGCGGTTCTTCCCGTTGTCCAGATAGGTGTCATTGGACACAAACATGTCATCCCGCATCATCTGCTCCACCACCGGATGGCGGCCGTTCTTAATGTGGATGACTCCCCTCTCGTTGATCTTTGGCTTCACATAATTATGCCTGGTGGCCACTGTGGACAGAGAGATCAGCACATCCAGAAGGGCGATGGCCTTGGCCGTCTGCTGAATCTTTTCCACCTGGGCTCCTGCCGTGTCCCTGACCTGGCAGAACAGATCGTATTCCAGGGAAAACAGCCTGTCTTCCGCTCCCAGAATGGTCCCCTCCAGCTCCTTCAGCCGGTCTGTGGTAAAGCGCTCCGCATTGGTGAGGGTCTGCCGGCGCACAAAGTAGTCAGGCACCTGGTCCTTAAAGGAGTTCGTCACCTCGAAATAGTAGCCGAACACCTTGTTGAACTTGATTTTCAGATTTTTAATTCCCGTCTTCTCCCTCTCCTCGGCCTCCAGAGCAGCCAGCCAGTCCTTCCCCTCTGTCTTGGCATGGCGCAGGCGGTCAGCCTCCTCGCTGTAGCCGTCCTTGATGATGCCTCCATCCCGGACAGAGATCGGCGGATCGTCCACAATTGCATGTTCAATCAGCGCCGTCAGCTCCTCCAGGGTGTCCATGCCGGAATCCACCTCCCGCAGCAGGTCTGCTCCAAACTCCCCTAAAATTTTCTTGATGTGCGGCAGCATGGCAAGGGAATTTTTAAAGGCAATCAGGTCCCTCGGGTTGGCCGTCTTGTAGCTGATCCGGCCAATCAGCCGTTCCAGGTCGTAAATGGCGTTCAGGTACTCTGCCATCTCCTCCCTGGAAATATAATTCATATTCAGCTCCTCAATGGCATTCTGCCTTGCAAGGATTCCTTCCCTGTCAATCAGCGGCTGCTCCACGAAGGAGCGCAGCATCCTGGCTCCCATGGCCGTCTTCGTCTTATCCAGCACCCAGAGCAGCGTCCCTCTCTTCTGCTTCTCCCGGAGGGTCTCCGTCAGCTCCAGATTTCTTCTGGTGGAGGTGTCAAGCATCATATACTGCCCTGTGGTGTAAGGTGTGATGGCAGTCAGATGATCGAGGGTGCTCTTCTGGGTTTCATAGAGATAGGAGAGCACGGCTCCGGCTGCGATAGTCCCGGCCTCGTACTCGGAAAGCCCCAGTCCGTCCAGGTGGTTTACATGGAAGTGCTCCCTGAGGAGTCTCCGGCAGGAATCATCAGAAAAGAACCTGTTTTCAAGGGCCGTCACCACCACATGCAGGCGGTTCTTCAGCTCCTCCAGGTCGACACCGGACATATAAAACGCTTCATTGCAGATAATCTCCGACGGGGCAAACTTGAATATCTCGTCGAGAAGCGTCCGCTCCGACTTTACCTCTGTCACCAGATAATCTCCTGTACTGATGTCAACAGATGAGATGCCGAACATCCCGTCCATATACACAATTCCCATCAGGTAATTATTCTTTGACTCCTCAAGGGCCTGGGAATTCGTGATCGTTCCGGGCGTCACCACGCGGATAACCTCCCGCTTTACAAGGCCCTTGGCTGTCTTTGGATCCTCCACCTGCTCGGCGATGGCCACCTTATACCCCTTCTGCACCAGCTTGTTCAGGTAGCTTTCCACCGCGTGATAGGGAACTCCGCACATGGGGGCGCGCTCCTCCAGACCGCACTCCTTGCCGGTCAGGGTGATCTCAAGCTCCCTTGAGGCCGTCTTGGCGTCCTCGAAGAACATCTCGTAGAAATCGCCCAGCCTGTAAAAAAGGATGCAGTCGGGATACTGTTTTTTCGTTTCCAGATAATGAGTCATCATTGGTGATAATTGTGCCACTGTCTGTCCTCTCTTCTATCTTCTCTATAGTATAACGGCCGCCGCCCGGCCGTCCCTTACAGGGAGGCCGGGCCGCAGCTTTTCTTATTTCATTCTCTTTATGGTTTCTCTGTCTAATCTTCCGCACAGATGGGCTAGCGCTGAATGGACGGGTCCGTCGGATCCCAGTTCTGGCTGTTTGAGATAGGAATCAGATCCGGCTTGTCAAATGGAGAAGCCACATTTGAATCCTCGTAAATCTCAACTGTAGTTCCAAGTGCGCAGTTGTCATACACCCACTTGGCATTTTCGCAGGTCAGGCGCACGCATCCCAGAGAACGGGAAACGCCCAGCCCATTGTATCCTTCTGTGTTGAGCTTGTAAATATCCGGCTCCGCATAGGTGATGGAGTGGAACAGGAAGCCCTGGGTAATTCTTGTAGCCCACTGAGTGTAGGTGTCATTTACCATAAGTCTCCATCTGTACTTCTCCGGTGTCTTGAAGGTTCCAAGCGGCGTGTCATCGCCCACAGAGGTCAGCATAGCCTTAACCGGGATAATATAGCCGTTGTCTCCATCCTTTGCATAGATGGTAGAGCAGTTGAGCGCTTTATTTACCTTGATCACATAGCTGCTCTGCTTGCCGATCAGGCTGTCCACATCCTGCACCAGACGGCCGGACGGCTCAAAGTAGAATTTCAGGCCGTCGATATACTGCCAGCCGGAAACTGATTTTCCATCCTTAAAATAGAACTTTTCATGGTCGTAGGAAACCCAGCCATTGTACGGCGTTCCATTATGGTTTGTCATCGTGCTGCCCTCAGGCGCAATCCTGATGTAATTGGTCAGTTCATTTAAGTAACGGCCTGCAACAGAGACAGGTCCCGGCTGTCCCTTCGGCACAAGCATCACCTCAATGCTGACCAGGTGCTCGCCCAGATTGCTGGTACCTGCTATCTCCCCGTTCTTGGCCCAGCCCATCTTTCCCTGTCCGCTGGAAATAACGCAGTAGTAAATATCATAGTCTCTCTCTGCGTCTCCGGTGAGGACAATCTCGACGGCCTCCACGTAAGTAGAAGCCTCTGTGCCGCCGGAGGGGCCTCCGTCGTGATTCCACCAGATAAATCCGCCGTTGTTTACATATGGGCGGTAGGATACCCCGCCGATTCCGTTGTAGTTATTGAGGGTCATGGACAGATTTGTCACCTCTGTGCCCACTCCCTGAGTGTAGGATACGCTGACATAGGGGGCTGTGGAGGCCTGCTCCTCCTGCTGCGTCTCTTGGCCCGTATCGGAAGGTGCCGTCCCGTCTGTCCCCGTCTGCCCCTGATCGGCAGGAGTTTCTGCACCCTGTCCGCCGGCATTCTGGCCGCCTTCCTCTGCTCCCGACGGCGCACCCTGATTCTGCTGCTCTTTCTGCTCGATTTCCAGTCCTGGACCGGTAGCAGTCTCCTCTGCGGCAAAGGCTGTGCTTCCTCCCCCTACTGTCATGGCTGCTGCCAGAAGAAGCGCGGCGGCTCTTAAGTTTCGCTTTTTCATATGTATATCCTCCTTAACGGTTACATAATTTTCCCATATAATAAAAACCCTTTGATTCTTCCAAATAGACATCCACGATTTTTCCAATCAGCTCCCTGCTGCCCTCAAAATGGACAGTAATGTTGTTGGACAGTCTTCCGGTCACCATCCCTTCCGCGTGGGTGTCAGGCTCCTCCACGAGAACTTTCTGAACGGTGTGGACATCCCTTCCGCTGATCTCATTTGAGATTCTCTGCACCTCACTTAACAGACGGTCAAACCGCTCCTTAATCACGTCCTCCGGCACCTGGTTTTCCATCACTGCCGCCGGAGTTCCCGTGCGCTTTGAGTAGATGAAGGTAAAGGCGCTGTCATAGCGCACCTTTCTCACCACATCCAGGGTTTCCTCGAAGTCCTCTTTCGTTTCCCCGGGAAATCCCACAATAATATCCGTGGTCAGGGAGATGTCAGGGATAGCTGTCTTAATCTTTTCTGCCAGCGCCAGATACTGCTCCTTTGTGTATCGCCGGTTCATCTGTCCCAGGATCCGGCTGCTGCCCGACTGAAGCGGCAGATGAAGGTGGCGGCAGATCTTTTTGGAATCACGCATCACCTCTATCAGCTCATCTGACAGATCCTTGGGATGGGACGTCATAAAGCGGATTCGCTCAAGCCCTTCGATCTGCTCCACCCGGCGCAGAAGCTCTGCAAAGGTAATGGGCTCCGGCAGATTCTTCCCGTAGGAATTCACATTCTGGCCAAGGAGCATCACCTCCACCACGCCGTCTGCCACCAGGCCTTCAATCTCCTTTATGATATCCTCCGGCCTTCTGCTGCGCTCCCTGCCTCTCACATAGGGAACAATACAGTAGCTGCAGAAGTTGTTGCAGCCGAACATGATGTTGACTCCCGATTTAAACGGATATTTTCTCTCGCTGGGAAGATCCTCCACAATCTTGTCTGTATCCTTCCAGATGTCGATAACCATCTTTCCCGTGTGCAGGCGGGCAAACAGAAGCTCTGCCAGCTTGTAGATATTGTGGGTTCCGAAAATCACATCCACAAAGCGGTACGTCTTCTTGATTTTTTCAACCACCTGATCTTCCTGCATCATGCAGCCGCAAAGGCCGATGAGCATGCGGGGATTTTTCTTTTTCAGGCTGTTCAGATAGCCCAGACGGCCATATACCCTCTGATTTGCATTTTCGCGGACTGTACAGGTATTATAGAGGACCAGATCGGCCTCCTCCGTATCTGTCTTTACAAAGCCCGCCTCCAGAAGAATCCCCTCCAGCTTTTCTGAATCGTGAGCGTTCATCTGGCAGCCGAAAGTCTCAATGTGGAAGGTGACAGCTTCCTTTCCCTCCTCCGCCTTCCAGGCTTCCACAGCCTCCCGGCAGCGCTCCATAAAATAATTCTGGCGCTCCGGCTCCGCAGACGGGGCAAGGTTCCATCCCTCCGTGTATGTTATATTTTTTAAATCCATTCACAGGTTCCTTTCCGTATCAAAGTTCCGCCCCTTATCCTGGGGCGTCCTGGCAGCAGAATGGACGTTTTCCTCCAGACCTGGCCAGCATCTACAGATTATAACATAAATGCCTGCCAATGGAAATACCAAAAAATCTGTTAATTTCTTACAGAATTATAACAGATCGGCTGTTCCTTTGCAAAAAGACAGCAAAACGGCCGGTAATCCTTTCTGCCTTTTTTGCAAAGGCAGAAGCGCTCCGGCCGTTTCAAATACTGTTCGGATTTCTGATCGTCTGTCTCCCGTTTTTTGTTCCTACTCCCTGATCTGTCCGTTCCCGTAGATGATATACTTTGTCGTCGTAAGTTCCTTAAGCCCCATGGGCCCTCTGGCGTGGAGTTTCTGGGTGCTGATTCCAATCTCTGCTCCAAAGCCGAATTCAAAGCCGTCCGTAAACCGGGTGGAGGCATTCACATACACGGCCGCCGCATCGATCTCATTTAAAAACCGCTGAGCATGTTCATAGTCCCTTGTGACAATCGCTTCAGAGTGTCCTGTATTATACGTGTTGATGTGTTCAATGGCCTCGTCTAAGGAATCTACCAGCTTCAGAGAGAGGATGTAATCCAGATACTCCCTGCCCCAGTCCTCCGGCTCAGCCTCCTTCCACTCCGGCATAATGGCCCTGGCCTCCCGGTCTGCCCGGATTTCTACCTGCTTCCTGTCCAGCCTCTCCTTCAGCCTCGGCAGAAACTCCTCTGCGATCCCCTTGTGTACCACCAGCGACTCGCAGGCGTTGCACACGCCGATCCGCTGCGTCTTTGCATTAAAAATAATATCCAGAGCCATATTAAGATCCGCACTCTCATCCACATAGATGTGGCAGTTGCCCGTCCCGGTCTCGATAACAGGAACCGTGCTGTTCTCCACCACAGTCCGTATTAATCCTGCCCCGCCTCTGGGAATCAGGACGTCCACATACTCATTCAGACGCATAAACTGCCTTGTGACCTCCCTGTCGGTGTCTGTGATAAGCTGAACCGCGTCCGCGGGAAGTCCGGCCTCTGAAAGTCCCTTTCTCAGCCATTTTACGATGGCCTGGTTGGAACAGAGGGCATCACTGCCGCCTTTGAGAATCACCGCGTTTCCCGTCTTAAAGCACAGCCCGAAGGCATCGGCCGTCACATTCGGCCTCGCCTCATAGATGATTCCCACAACGCCCAGGGGAACTCTCTTCTGTCCGATTAAAAGTCCGTTTGGACGGGGCTTCATGGAGATTACCTCCCCGATTGGATCCTCCAGCCCTGCAATCTGGCGGATTCCCTCCACCATAGCCGACAGGCGGGCCGGATTCAGTTCCAGACGATCGATCAGGCCCTGGCTCATACCGTTTTCCGCCGCGCGGATCACATCGTCCTGGTTGGCCGCAAGGATCTCCTCCTCTCCCTCCAAAAGAGACTGGGCCGCCGCCAGAAGTCCTCTGTTTTTTTCCGTTGAGCCCAGATTATTTAAAAGCCTCGCGGCCGCCTTTGCCTTCTTTCCAGTTTCAATCAGCATCCTTTGCCTCTCCTTTCTCTTTCCGTCCCCCTATTTTCTTTTCAGGCATCTGTCCGGTGTGACGATGCAGTCCATCCTCACATCGTGTTCCTCGGATAAAACCGCATCTGTCAGCTGAAACTCATAGCAGATGGCTGCCTTCCAGTGCACAGGCTCCCTCTCGAAAAACCGGTCGTAGAAGCCTCCGCCATAGCCAATCCTGAAAAAATCTCTTCCAAAAACAAGTCCCGGAACAATAACCGGCGCAGTCTGCTTCTCTGCCGGACGGCAGGCAGGGCCCGGTTCCGGGATATTCATAAAGCCAGGCTCTATATCATCAGGCCCCCCGATATAGTAAAAGAACATTTCCTTCCCTTCCACTCTCGGAAGCGCCACGCGGACTCCCCTTGAAAGGAGGTCTCTGATGAGAAGCTCAGTGCCCGCTTCATTCCTCACATCCGCATAGCAGTATACGGTATCCGCCTCCAGAATCTCCGGCAGAGCCAACAGGCGCTCCCGGATCCTGCTGTCCCAGACAAGGCGCTCCTCCCCGTTCAGTGCTTTCCGGGCAGACAGTATCCTGCTTCGCAGTTCCCCCTTTGAAAGCCCTGAAAGAGCGGGCAGGTGAACAGATAGTTTCCGTCTTTCCATAGCCTTTCCCTGTGTTCTTTTCCCGTTTTCTCAGCTCTTTACCGTTCCCACATTTCCGTATTTCCTGCCGAGATCGGTGATGCTTCCGTCCTTTTCCTTAACCTGAATGCTGTTTAAGGTTCCGCGAAGATTTTTCCGAATCGCCTCTATATACTCTTTTCTCAGAGCGGCCTGCTCCTCCTGCTCCTCCGGTGAAAGCCCTACAGACTGGCTTTTGTGGTAGAGGGCATTAATCCTGTCTATTTTTTCCTGATTCATCTTTGTCATCTCCTGCTGTTATTGCATTTTATCTTCCGCCTGTTACCTGTTTTCCAGGTAGTCACTCAGGCTGAAATTTTCATCTTTTTTTTCTACAAACAGAGTTCCCCTGTCTTCTCCGTCCAGGATCTCATAGATCACATCCAGGCGTTCCGCATTGGCAATCACCATGTCTGAACCGCTTCCCATGGCAATCTGGGCTGCCATGAGCTTGGCGGACATTCCTCCGGTGCCTACGCTGCTGCCCGCGCCCTTTCCCATGGCTAGAAGCTCCGGAGTCAGTTCCCTCACGACCGGGATAAACTGGGCCTTTGGATTCTTGTTGGGATCGTCTGTGTAAAGTCCGTCAATATCGGACAGAAGAAGGAGAACATCTGCTCCTATCAGCGCCGAAACAAGGGCTGATAGGCGGTCGTTGTCTCCGAACTGAATCTCATAGGTGGATACCGTGTCATTCTCATTGACAATCGGCACAGTCCCCAGCTTTAAAAGCTCGTCAAACGTATTTCTCGCGTTAAAGCGGGATTCCTCGTTGGTCATGGTGTTCTTCGTCATAAGGATCTGAGCTGCCGTCTGGTTGTACTCGGCGAAGAGCTTCTGATAAACCATCATCAGCCTGGCCTGACCCACAGCCGCAAAGGCCTGCTTTTCAGAAATCTTCCTTGGCCGCTCCGTAAAACCCAGGGCCTGCCGTCCCGCTGCAATCGCACCTGAGGAAACCAGAACTACCTCCTTTCCCTGTCCCCGCAGATCACTGATTACCCGAACCAGCTTTTCAATTTTCTGAAGGTTCAGATCTCCAGTCTCCGGGTGCGTCAGGGACGATGATCCAATCTTAATCACAATCCTCTTTTTCTCTCTCAGTGCTTCTCTCTCTGCCGTCATCCTCTTATCCCCTTTCTGCGCTGCTCCATCCTGCGTTTCGAAATATGCCGAAGCATTTTCTGAAAGTTTACACCAAACGGCGCGGTTCGTCAAATTCTTTTTCAGAGCCCATCAGTTCTCGGGCCTCTGAAAGCGCCTGACAATGGCTTCCGCCACCTTAATTCCGTCCATAGCCGCCGAAGTGATGCCTCCCGCATATCCGGCCCCCTCCCCGCAGGGATAGAGCCCTCCAATGCTTCCCTCCAGAGTTTCCCCTCTGCCGATGCGCAGCGGGGAGGAGGTTCTGCTCTCTACGCCTGCCAGAATAGCGTCCGGCCGGTCAAAGCCGCGGATCATTTTTCCGAAGGCCTCCATGCCCTCCCTGAGGGAGGCACAGAGGGCGGCAGGAAGCACCTGATTGAGGTCTGCAAAGGCGGTTCCTCCCATAAAGGCCGGCTCTACATCCCCAAAAGATCGGCTTACCCTGCCGTCCCTGAAATCGCCGTAAAGCTGTACCGGAATATTTCCGCCTCCGGCCCTGAAGGCCGCCTCTTCCAGCTGCCTCTGGAAGGCGATTCCCCCCATGGCCGTGGCCTCCGGGAAATCATCCGCCGTAACGGTCACAATCAGAGCGCTGTTTGCATTCACTCCCTCCCTGCTGTGATAGCTCATGCCGTTGACTGCAAGCCTTCCCGGCTCCGAGGACGCGTTGACCACATAGCCGCCGGGGCACATACAGAAGGAGTAGACGCCGCGGCCGTTTGATGTCTGTCTCGTCACCTTGTAGGGAGCGGCTCCGAGCTCTCCCGGCTCCTCCATGCCGTACTGGGCGAGATTGATCTGCTTTTGGGGGTGCTGGATGCGAAGTCCCACAGCAAAGGCTTTGGCTTCCATCTCAATCCCCTTCTTATACAGAACCTCAAAGGTGTCACGGGCGCTGTGCCCCACTGCCAGGACAACCGCCTCGGCCGGAATCACCTCTCTTCCCCGCACAGGATGTTCTGTCTCAACGAAAGCAGCCTTTCCTCCGCGGATGCCAATATCTGCTGCCTTCGTCTGAAAGCGCACCTCCCCTCCCAGGGATGTGATCTCCGTCCGGATATGCTTCACCACCCGGGCCAGCACATCAGTTCCCACATGGGGCTTGCTGGAGTAGAGTATGGAAGGGTCTGCCCCTGCCTCAGTCAGAATTCTGAGCACCTCCCCATTTCTGCCGGAAACATCCTTTACCAGAGTATTCAGCTTTCCGTCAGAAAATGTTCCTGCTCCTCCCTCTCCAAACTGTACGTTGGATTCAGGGTCGAGAATTCCCTCCTCCCAGAACCGTTTCACCTGGGCCGTCCTTGTGTCCACGTCGGCTCCCCTCTCTAAAATCACAGGGCAGTAGCCGGCCCTGGCAAGCATCAGGCCGCAGAACAGTCCCGCAGGGCCGCAGCCGATAATCACCGGGCGCTCCTTCAGCCTCGGTGCCTCCCTGCCCGCCTCCGGAAACTGGTAGCGTTTCTCCTTTGATATGGCAATATTGACATTTTTTGCCCGCCTCACAGCAGACTCCTCATCTCCCTCAAACTCCACGTCCACCGCGTAGATATAGAAGAGTTCTCCCTTCTTTCTCGCATCAATGGACTGGCGCCGGATATGGAGAGAGCGAATCCTTGTCTCCGGCTGACGCAGCAGCTTTGCCGCTTTCTTCTGCAGATCCTGTCTTTTGTGATTCACCGGCAGCTTTAACTGATTGATCCGTATCATCCCATTGTCCCTGCGTGGATTCCGGCCACCGCACCGGTGCTCCACGCCCATTGCAGATTATATCCTCCGCAGATACCATCTACATCCAACAGCTCTCCTGTCAGATAAAGGCCTTTCTTTATTTTTGATTCCATCGTGTAAGGGTTTATGTCCCGCACATCCACTCCCCCGCAGCACACCTGGGCGTTTTCAAAGGGATTGGTGGACACAACCTCTGTTTCAAATTCTTTAAGAAGCCGGGCCAGAGCCGAAAGCTCCCGCTCCGTAAAGCTCTCCGTCTGGCGCTCAGGACGGATACCTGCCATGCGCAGAAACAGAAGGGCCAGCTTCTTATTTAACCACCCGTTAAAAAAGCCTTCCCCGCTCCGCTCTGCCAGAAGCTCTCTCCTCTCCCTGAGGAAACGGCCTGTTTCTTTTTTTCCCATATCCGGACAGAAATCGATCACTGCCGTAACCTGCTTTTTTTCGTAAAGCGCCCGGGCGGCGAACCGGCTCACCTGAAACACAGGGATTCCGGAAATTCCGTAGTCCGTCAGCTGAAGCTCCCCGCAGTCAGAGGCCAGCTCCTCCCCCTCTGCCAGAATTTTCACCTGGACGTCGGTTCTGACCCCCGCTATCTGCTTAAAAAACGGCTCCCTGCACCGAAGCTGCACCAGTGCCGGCAGAGGAGTGAGGATCCTGTGTCCCAGCTTTTTTGCCAGCTTATATCCGCTTCCGTCTGATCCGGTGGCCGGCGCCGCTTTAGAGCCGGCGGCAAGAATCAGGGCATCCGAAAAAAATGTCCCTCTCTCGCAGGTCACTCTCCACTTTTCTGCCGGACCTTTCGGCGCCTCTATATGTACGGGTCCGCATTCTGTGACCACAGCCACACCCCGAAGAGAAAGTTCCGCCCTCAGGGCATCCAGCACCGACGAGGCCTGTCCGGAAGCCGGATAGAGATACCCGTTTCTGTCCTTCAGCACAATGCCGAGATCTTCAAAAAAAGCCTCCGTGTCCTCTTCCCCAAACCGGCTGAGCACCTCCATGGGAAATTTCGGCACGCTGCAGCGATAGCAGCCAGGTTCCATACGGCGGTTGGTCAGATTGCATTTTCCATTGCCTGTAGAAAGAATTTTCTTTCCAACCCGATCCATGTGTTCCAGAATCGTTACCTCAGCGCCCTGCCTGGCTCCAAAAATCGCAGCCGCCATCCCGGAGGCTCCGCCGCCTATGATAAGTACGTGTTTCTTCATGACAATTCTCCTGTCCTTGTTTCCCTTCCCGGCTAAAAAGCCGCAGAACCGGAACGCCAAACCGGAGATAACTTTCTCCGGCCGCTTTTTCCTCCGGGGCTGCCCGGCCGTGGCGGGATAATGGTTAAGTATACATGAACCTGTAAAAAAGTGCAATCCGGCAGTTCAGACTTCTCTGTTCGTACTCCTGTCACCCTCCGCGCTCTGTTCTGCCGCATACGGCACCGGCAGGGCCTTCAGAAGCTTCAATCCTCAGGCCCAAGCGCCCATGCATGCGGAAAAGACCGCGCCCGTTCCGGCTGTATTCTCCTAGCTCGTAAAAGATTCCAGGTAGTTGAGTACCTCGATCATGGATGAGAACCAGATTCCGTCTAAAAGACGCTCCTGCTCTGCCAGCGGAAATTCTGCCAGAGGCATATGGGTATCCAGAAAGACGGAGCTTCTGTCCTTGGCAAATACCAGGAGAAATCCATTTTCAGACACCAGACAGTATTCCTCTCCTGTCTCCCTCTCCATTCCAGGCGTCCCCGCCTGGCTTAAACTGTCTTCCGATATCCGGCCCTCTGCCTGCTGCGCCTTTACAAGACTTCCGGGCAGTCCGGCTGCCATCCCGCCCCCGGACTGGTCCCCGTAAGCCTTTCCGGCTCCTGTCTGATCTTTTTCTGACTCCCGCCCGCTGCTGTCCGCCTCATGCTCCTGCGTCACAGTTTCCGATTCCAGAACTGCTCCGGGAACCGGGCTGACCGGCTCAGGCCTTTTAGAGAGCAGGAACACTCCCGCGCCGATTCCGCCGATGAGAAGCGCGGCAGCAGCAATTACAGCTATATAATAATACCGTTTCATGGAAAAAGTCCCTCCTTAACGAATAGTATCGTCAAGAGGGACTTTTTTAAACGCCTGCAGGCGAAAAATGCCGGAAAATTGTTTTCTCACAGTAAAAGAAGATAAGACGTCCCTGATTTTACTGGAGAATTCTGAGCTTCCTGGCGGTTTTCAGAATCCTGGTGCCTCCGGGCATTGTCTGAAGTTCCTGCGCATCCACCCCGCCAATTTTTAACAGCAGGATGCCGTAGACTAAGACACCCGCCAAAACAGCTCCCACAGTTGCAATTCCACTGCCTCCAAAAAGGCGGGAAAGCCCCTGGTAGCAGCCATAGGCCGCAGCACCCATGACGGCAGAGGCGGCCAATGGAATGATGAAAGTTCTCTTAAGCTCCTGGCGGTAATGGAGAATCCTCCGGATAGAGAGCCAGTTGAGCAGGCAGATAATCACTGCAAACAGAATATTGGCAAAAAGGACGCTGTAAATTCCCCAGTGAAGGCCCATCAGCATCACATAGAGGGCCGCCACATGGAGCACCAGGGCTGCTGCCGCATGTCTGACCGGAAGATTCATATGACCCAGTCCCTGCAGAATCGCATTCATCACAGTGGAGAGAGACAGGAAGACGATGGCGGAGGACCCCCACACCATCATTCTCACCGCCTCGGCCGTATCACCGCTGTGAAACAGCAGGCGGTTTACCGGCTCTGCCAGTACCGTAAGGCCCACAGCCGCCGGAATGGCAATCACCATGGAAAAACGGATAGCCATTCCCGTCTTTCTGGCCGCTTCCCCCCTCTGCTTTCTGGCCACTGCCGCCGCCAGAGAAGGAATCAGGGAGGAGGACAGGGCATTTGCCATGGCTAACGGCACATGCACCAGGAGAAGGTACTTGTTGTTGTAGATGCCCCAGAGAGCCAGGAACTCCTCTCCCCTTCCCAGGGCGTCCATCCCGTAAGCCATAATGCTGTTGTCCAGCACCGCATTGATATTGTAGACGGCGGAGCTCAGAATAACAGGCATCACTGTCATAAAAAAGACACCTGAAATATGTCCGTAGGATTCTCTGCTGCCCTGCCTGTCCCTGCGGATCTTTTTCTTCATAAAGGGACGGTATACGGCGAAGAGAAACAGCATAAACAAAAGCGCAGTCAGGGCTCCTGCTCCGGTTCCTATGGTGCCTCCTGCAGCCCCGAAAGCCTCCGGGTAGCCGGTTGTCTCAAATACCCGGTTGGAATCCAGGCCCACCTTAAAGAGTACGCCTGCCGCTGTCACGCTGATAGCAGCGTTTACAATCTGCTCAAATATCTGGGAAACAGCAGTGGGAATCATAGTGCCGTGGCCCTGAAAATATCCCCTCAGAACCCCCAGATAGGCCATAATCCAGATCGTCGGGGCCAGCGTCCTGAGGGCATAGACGCAGAACGGCGTTTTAAAGACTGTACCCGCAAAAAAGCTGCCGAAATGCCAGACCACGCCGCAGGCCACGCCGCCGGCGCAAGTGGCGTAGACCAGAGCGGCACAGAGTACCCTTGACGCATTCCTGAACTCTCCCTTTGCAAGCCTCGCCGACACCAGCTTGGAGACAGCTAACGGAAGACTGTAGGAGGACAGGATCAGCACAATATTGTAGACATTAAAGGCAGTGGAATAGTAGCCCATTCCCTCATCGCCTATGATATTCGTCATCGGGATCCGGTAGAGAAGACCGATCAGGCGCACAATGATTCCGGCAGCTGCCAGAATAGTTCCCTGAACTACAAAGCTTCCGGTGCGGGACTTCGGGCGGGCAGCCGCCATTCTGGAAGCCTCTCTCCCCCTCTTTTCTCCCGTCTCCGGCCGTCTTCGCAAGCCCTCTGCCTGCCTGGCCCGCTCAGAGGGTCTTAGTTCCCGCTCACTTCTGTCCTCTGAAGACATCGGACGCCCTGCGTGGGCCTGCCCCTTTCCGCGGCTGCGGCGCGGCTCTGAAAAGAGGCGGCTTCGCCCCTCCTCCATGGAGAAGCCATCTTCCCCCTGCCTGGCAGCCGGCCCGGCCTTCTGCCGCCTCTCCTGCATGGGACCGCCCGAAGGTTCTCTCCTTCCCCTGGAGCTGCCTGTCCCATAGGCGCCTGAGCCGGGGCGCCGCATATCCCCGTTTCCCCGAAGGGCAGCTGTTCCCTGCTCCGGCCGGCTGTGCTGTACTTTCTGCCGGCTGCTGCCAGACTGGCTTTCGAGGACAGCCTGAATATCCTCCACTGTGAGGACGGTCTTTTCCGGCCTGTGATCTTTCTGCCTTTTCCCTGCGTTTTTCCTTCTCATAAACAGGCCCGCCTATCTCGTGTAGCCTTTAAGGCTGAGGATCGCTTCCTGCTTCTTCTCCATCACCAGGCGCTCTTCCTCCTCCATGTGATCATACCCGAACAGGTGCAGCATGCTGTGGGCAGTCAGGAAGGCCAGCTCCCTGGCCTCTGAGTGGCCGTATTTTTCTGCCTGCTCCTCCACCTTATCTACTGAGATGACAATATCGCCTAAAAGCAGCTCTCCCGTTTCCGGGTTGAAGTAATCCTCCGGCCGTTCTTCCAGCTTCTCAAACTCTGCCGGCTGTTCATAGTCAGCCATGGGAAACGACAGCACATCCGTGGCCCGGTCGATGCCCCTGAACTCCCGGTTGATCCGGTGAATCTCCTCATCATCTGTCAGGAGCACATTGACCTCCGCCTCATAGGGACAGGCCTCATAGTCCAGCGCGGCAAGCACAACCTCCCTGATAATCGTCTCATATGGCAGGTTCAGCTTTTTCTCTGCCTCGTACTCAATTTGAATCGTCATGGTATATCCTCTCTTCCTCGTCCGTATCCGCCCCTACTTTTTTCTGCCTTTTTTCACTTCGGCAAGCCTGCCCCTGTTTAAGGTAAGACGGCCGGACTTTTTCTCCCTCTCTTTTTCCTTCTGGCGGTCAGCCCTCTGCTCTTTTTTCTCATAGGCATCATAGGCCTCCACAATCTTCTGCACCAGAGGATGGCGCACCACGTCACCGCTGGTCAGGTAGCAGAAGCCGATATCGTCAATCCCCTTCAGGACGCGGATCGCTGTGTCAAGACCTGACGCGGCCCCGGCCGGAAGATCCTTCTGGGACTGATCTCCCGTCACAATGACCTTGGAACCAAAGCCAATACGGGTCAGAAACATTTTCATCTGAGCCGGCGTCGTGTTCTGTGCCTCATCCAGGATAATAAAGGCATTATCAAGGGTGCGGCCTCTCATGTAGGCTAAGGGAGCCACCTCAATGAGCCCCTTTTCTGAATTGTGCATGTAGCTTTCCGCTCCCATAATCTGATACAGGGCGTCGTAAAGGGGGCGCAGGTACGGGTCGATCTTGCTCTGCAGATCCCCTGGCAGAAATCCCAGCCGCTCTCCCGCCTCGATGGCAGGGCGGGTCAGGATGATCCGGTTTACCTCCCCGTTTTTAAAGGCCTGGATCGCCATGGCCATGGCCAGATACGTCTTTCCCGTTCCGGCAGGGCCGATGCCGAATACGATCATCTTCTTCCGAATCAGGTCCACATACTGCTTCTGCCCCAGGGTTTTTGGCTTTACGGGTTTTCCGTTGATCGTACGGCAGATAATATCCTTATCAATTTCCAGAATTTTATCATCATTCTCCGTAAAGGACAGAGAGAGTGCATAGTCTACATTCTGCTCTGTGATCGCATTCCCCCGCCTTGAAAGCTCCAGCAGGTTGTTAAACACGCTCTTTGCCTGCCGGATGGCGTGCTCCGGCCCGATGATCTTCAGGGCTCCGTCCCTGGCTATCATCGTCACATGGAGGGTACGCTCTATTTTTTTCAGGTATACGTCAAACTGTCCGCAGACATTCCGCTCATGCTCCATGGGGATATCGATAATGGTTTCCATCACACTCATTTTCTGTCTCTCTTCTCCTTTAGCCATATTTCACCTTCCCCCGCCGGGCAGGAAGAGCAGAAAGCAGAGGGCCGCCTGATTATTAAGACTCCCCTTCTGAGGGCTGCTCCTGCTCCATTCCCATCTCAACCGGCGCGGGACTGCCTGCCGGTTCCTCCGTGATCATTTCCAGGCGAAACAGACAGGCTGAATCATTATCTAGTATTGTAACATTATTTTCAATAATTTGTACCCCCTTTTCTATTAATTTTGCCTCCGTCTCCCTCCTGTATTCCTCGGCCATAGCCGAGAGCTCTTCCTCCGTATATTTTGTCCAGTAGCTGACCTGCTCATCTGCCCTGATCGTCCCGCCAAAAAACGGCAGGTAAAAATTCTTCCCGATCCTGGCCTGAAAGGTCTGGGCGGTATAGCTCCATTCCCTCTCCTCAAAATCCGGCATCAGAAGCGTAAAATCCTTCCCAAACGCCTGGACAAACAGCCCCCTTCTCTGTCTGCCGGTAAATACCCGTTTTTTATGCCACAGGGAGATCTCCTTCTCCTCTGTCCTCTCTCTTCTCAGAATAATATCAGCGTCTGACCGCACCATCCGCTCCGATACCACCTGTCCGGAGTCGTCGGTGATGGACAGCCTGCCGCTCACAAGCACCTGCCCCGGTTCCACCACGTCGCCGGGCCTTGCCGCAGGCGTCCCGCTTCTCACTACCATGGAAAGAATCTCTCCCCCTGCATCTGCCACCAGATCGCAGGGCGTTTCATCTTTTTTTGGAACCGTCAGCACCACCTGGTTTTCCTTCACATGGATGTAGAGCCTGGTCCCCTCCACCCGGGCAGAAACCCAGGTAATGTCGGGAAAATTGTTCCGAATCTGGCCTTCCAGCCACTCGCAGTCCACCTGTTTTTTTCGCATTCCGCAGCGGATCTCCTCTGTTTCCAGATAGTGCATCAGCTCATTGTCCGAGTGGCGCAGATTTCCCTGGAAATCAATCTCCCACACAAACAGGGAGAGGAGATAGAGTAGCAGAAAAAACAATAGAAAGCCAAGGGCCCACAGCCCTCTTTTCCTGTTTCTGTATAAAAAAAAGGGAAGTCCCGTTTTTTCAAGGATTTTAAGCCTCACACCAGACTTCCTCACAAAGGGGCGGCAGGAGAAAAATCCCCTGACAGTCATATAAAATTCATATTCCGCGCCAGCGCATGAAATCTTCCAGATCTCCACCTCTCCCTGGCCGCAGAGGTTAAAAAAGCGCTCCGGCGAAAGCCCCTGCAGCCTCACCTTCACCGCCCCTTCCCGGTAATGCCTCCACGCATTCATCTGCTCCCTCCCTTACAGCGGTTCAAATACTGCCGACCGGATCGCCCCGGACAGAAGAAGCTGCTCCCTGTCAAAGTAGGTAATCCGAAGGCGCTTTCCCTCTATGGTGAGGCGGCCGTTTTTCCCCTGGAGCTTCAGTACCGTATCTGTATACAGAATAATGCTCCTGTAGTTCTCTACCAGAGCGCCTCTGCTGCCTGTAAAGGTCAGAAGCATGTCGCCGAGCATGACATCCTCCGGCAGGCTCAGCGCCGACACCACAGCCCGTTTCTGCCTGTCAAACAAGCAAACGCCGCCTTTCCCGATCTTCATACCCAATATATGAAAAAAGCCAGGCTTCTTATGCCTGACCCGGTTCAAAGGCGGAGGGGAGCCGGAAGGAATTCCTCTCGTCTTCCCTCATTCTTTGCGCATAAAAAAGTGTGCGCCAAGGCGCACACTCGCGCGGGGCGCAGAAGCGGCATTTTCCTCTCCAACCCAGTGCGATCCCCTCGGAGCGTTTTTATACAACAGGAAACTTCGTTTCCTGTTGTATAAAAAATTCCCGGCCGATAGACAGCCGGGAATTTTGTCTTGATTAATTGTATTTGCGTTTTCTAGCAGCTTCGGATTTCTTCTTACGTCTAACGCTTGGTTTCTCGTAATGCTCTCTCTTGCGAATCTCCTGCTGAATGCCAGCCTTTGCACAGTTTCTTTTGAATCTGCGTAAAGCGCTGTCTAAGCTTTCGTTATCTTTAACGATTACATTTGACATAGCTCACACCTAACCTCCCTTCAGTTGTGTAATAAGTGCATATTAATACAACTGTTTGGGCATTTTTTTAGCACTGTTATGATTATACCACAAATCCCGTATTCGTCAACAGGATTTTTACAAAATTTGAAAATTTATTTATATTTTGTCGGTTCGGCGCCAGAAGCATCTCCTGCAGAGCGGCTATTTCACCTGCTCTGCGATTACCTCCTCAGCCTTTCTGAGGGCATCCTCCACGCCGGCCGGGTTCTTTCCGCCGGCCTGAGCCATGTTGGGACGTCCGCCGCCGCCGCCGCCCACCAGAGAAGCGATGGCTTTGATCAGGTTTCCTGCATGAGCGCCCTTCTTCTGGGCTCCCTCCGTAGCGGAGGCCATCAGGTTCACCTTTCCGTCCTGGACGGAGGCAATGACAACCATGCCCTCGCCCAGCTTCTCCTTGAGCTGATCGCCCAAATTTCTCAGACCGTTCATGTCAACGCCGTCCACCCTGACTGCCAGGAGCTTCACGCCGTTTATCTCCTTTACCTGGTTTAAAACGTCGCCGAGGGAGTCATTGGCCAGCCTGCTCTTTAACTTCTCGTTCTCAGAGTGAAGGGCCTTCAGCTCATCGAGCATCGCCTGCAGCTTGTCGTGAAGGGCGGTCGGTGTGCTCTTCACAAGCTTGGCAGCCTCGTGAAGCTCCTGCTCCATCTCATGATAGTAATCCATAAGCCCTGTGCTGGTCAGCGCCTCAATACGCCTTACGCCGGCTGCAATCCCCGCCTCGGATACGATCTTGAATGCAGAGATTGTGCTGGTGTTCGGCACATGAGTTCCGCCGCACAGCTCGGTGGAGAAGTCTCCCATCCTTACCACGCGCACACTCTCGCCGTACTTTTCTCCGAACAGCGCCATAGCCCCTGTCTTTTTCGCTTCCTCAAGGCTCATAATATCCGTTACAACCGGAAGGGAAGCCGCAATCTCATCATTTACCATTTTTTCAACTGCCGCAATCTCATCAGGAGTCATAGCGGAGAAATGGGTAAAGTCAAAACGGAGTCTGTCTTTTGTCACAAGGGAGCCCGCCTGCTCTACGTGAGTGCCGAGAACCGTGCGCAGGGCCTTGTGAAGCAGGTGTGTGGCAGAGTGGTTTCTGGCCGTGAGCTCTCTGTTCTCCTTATTCACGGTGAGCGTCACCTGATCGCCTACCTTGAACATTCCCTTTGTGACAGTTCCCACATGGCCTACCTTGCCTCCCTGGAGCTTGATTGTATCCTTTACCTCAAAGGTGCCGTTCTCTGTGGAGATCACGCCGATATCTGCCTGCTGTCCGCCCATGGTGGCGTAGAAGGGGGTTTCCTTCACAATAATCGTTCCGTTCTGTCCGTCCGTCAGAGCCTCCACCAGCTCGTCCTCCGTGGTGAGTACGGTGATCTCAGACTCATGCACCAGCCTGTCGTACCCCACAAACTCTGTGGTGACAGCCGGATCGATGGACTGGTAAACCGTCACGTCTGCTCCCATATAGTTTGTGGTCTTTCTGGCTGCCCTGGCCGCATCCTTCTGCTTCTTCATGCAGGCAGCAAAGCCCTCCTCGTCTACGGAGAGGTCTCTCTCCTCCAGAATCTCCTTGGTCAGATCCACCGGGAAGCCGTAGGTGTCATAGAGCTTGAACGCGTTCTCGCCGGAGAGTACTTTCTCGCCCTTCTTTGCCATCTCAGACTCCATCTCATTTAAAATGGAGAGTCCCTGGTCGATGGTCTTGTTGAACTTATCTTCCTCCTCAGTAAGGACTTTGAAGATCATAGCCTTTTTTTCATCCAGCTCCGGGTATCCGTCCTTGGAAAGCTCGATGACGGTTCTGGAAAGCTCTGCCAGGAACTTGCCCTCGATTCCTAACTTTCTTCCGTGACGGGCCGCACGTCTTAACAGCCTTCTGAGTACATAGCCCCGTCCCTCGTTGGAAGGCATGATTCCGTCGGAGATCATGAAGGTGCAGGACTTGATATGATCCGTCACGATTCTCAGAGACACATCTGTCTCGTGATCCTTCTGATACTCCTTTCCTGCCAGGGCGCAGACGCGGTCAAGGAGAGCCTTGTTTGTATCAATCGTAAACAGGGAGTCCACGTCCTGAACGATAACTGCCAGACGCTCCAGGCCCATTCCGGTATCGATATTCTTGTGCTCCAGCTCTGTGTAATGGCCATGGCCGTCATTGTCAAACTGGGTGAATACGTTGTTCCACACCTCGATGTAGCGGTCACAGTCGCATCCTACGGTACATCCCGGCTTTCCGCAGCCGTATTTCTCGCCGCGGTCGTAATAGATCTCAGAACATGGACCGCAGGGGCCTGCGCCGTGCTCCCAGAAGTTGTCCTCCTTGCCGAAGCGGAAAATGCGCTCTGCCGGAATTCCCATCTCCTTGTTCCAGATATCGAAGGCCTCATCGTCATCCTGGTATACAGATGGGTAGAGGCGGTCAGGATCCAGTCCTACAACCTCTGTCAGGAATTCCCAGGACCAGTGAATCGCCTCTGTCTTAAAGTAATCTCCGAAGGAGAAGTTTCCGAGCATCTCGAAAAACGTGCCGTGGCGGGCTGTCTTTCCGATATTCTCAATATCTCCTGTACGGATGCATTTCTGACATGTCGTCACACGTTTTCTCGGCGGAATTTCCTGGCCTGTAAAGTATGGCTTAAGGGGCGCCATACCGGAATTGATGAGCAGCAAGCTGTTATCATTATGCGGAACCAGAGAAAAGCTCTTCATCGCCAGATGTCCCTTGCTCTCAAAGAATTCCAGGAACATCTTTCTCAGTTCGTTTACACCGTATCTTTCCACGTTGTTTCCTCCTGCCTGTTACATTTAAGTAATATTTTTATCCATTGGTATATCCTATCACATGAAGAACGGTTTTTCAAGGTGCAGGTGGGAGAAAGGGGCGGCGTTCATGAAAAAAGATGTTAAGCAGAACGGCACAGGCAAAGCTGCTCTGTTTCCTTCTCCAAAACAGCTGTGCCTGTGCCGTTCTGCGGCGTCACTGCGTCTCCTCCTGGGGGAGACAGCTTCCATAGGAGTCTAAAAGAGCATAGGCTCTCTCTCTGGTAGATTTGGCAAGAGATGCCGTGTGCTCCAATCCCTCCAGGGTTCCTCCCTTATACCGGGAAGCCGCCTTTCTGGCATCCTCATCTTTCTGCCGAATCCATGTCCTCTCTTCCTTTTTCAGTTTCTCCGCCTCCTCGGTATCGAGACGGCTCATAATATCCTTATAGATCACATTCAGTTCATCATCCCAGAGCTTCAGCTCATAATCCGCCATATTCAGGTATGACCATGTGCTCGTATCTGCTCTGGAATTTTTCAGCTGCTCCACCAGTACCTCAATATCTGCTAATTCCTGGCGGTAGTCCTGTTCTGTCATCTCCTCCTTTGTTCCCTCGGAGGCTGCCTTTGTATCTGAGGCAGTGCCATCTGCATTTCGGGATGCTGAGCCGGCTGCTTCTGTCTGTCCTCCCGGCTGAGCTGCTGCCTCCGTCCCTTCTCTCCCCGAAAGCGCTGCGGCTTTGGGTACGGATCGAAGCCTGGCGTCAGCCTTATCCGAAGCTGCTCCTCCGGCAGAGCTCTCCTTCCCCCTGGACTGACTGTTATCGGCCTGAAGGGAAAAAGGGGTGCTCCCGGGGCCTGCCTCTGTCTGTCCCGTCTGTCCCTTTGAAGAAGCTTCTGTCTTTTGATTTTTTCCGGGCAGCTCCGTCTGTGCGGAGCTATCTTTCTTTTCATTCTCCTGAACTTTGCCTGCCAAAGGGTTCTCTGTCTGAAGTGTCCCGGCAGATAAGCCGCTCTCCGGCGCCTTCCCGGATTCCTCTTTATATGGCGCTGCACCGTTATTTAACGCGGACTTTGAGTTTCCTTTTTCTGATGTGTTTTTCCCAGTCTCTCCTCCTGCTTGGGCCTGCTCACCGGAAGTCCCGGAAATCTCGCTATTCTTGGCAGCTTGAGTATCCTTTCCTGTCTTATCTCCTGTCTGCTCTTTTCCTTTAGTTCCGGCAGCCTCTGGCTCCGGGGCGCTGTTCTGTGCTTTCGCCGGCCCTATTCCGTCAGAGTAAGATGCAGTGGAAGAAGTATCCGGGCCGTCTGCCTCGTCTGCAGCCCTTCCTGCCGGCGGCAGGCTGTTTTCTGCAGGATCTGCTTCTGCCTCAGCCCCTTCTTTCTGTACCTCAAACTCTTCAGCGGTGTATTCCTGGGCTGTATACTCACCAGGCTGTCCGGTCTCTTCTCCTCCGGATACAAATCGTCTCACATGGAAGGTTACAAAAAAGCCGAACGCGCAGATCAAAAGGACGGTAATGATAAATTCTCTATTTTTCAATCTGAGCCATTCCTTTGCACACTTTGATATAAATACCATATCATAAATGGTGCTGAAAGAAAAGAAGCAGAAGAAAGACGTAATATATTGTAAGATATAATTAATATTTTCCTGCAGCTGACTCAGGCCGGCATCTGCAATGCCGGCCTGCCTTAACTGTAAATTATTCCGCTGTTTCCTGTTCAGAGCCCTCTGGCTCCCGGCACTTTTCAGTCTGTTTTCCCGTCTTTTTCGCCTATAATACCCCTGGATCTGTCAGAAGGTTTTCCCCGTCTGCAGCAGAGGTTGCAAGGAAGTCACACCTTTCATTTTCCGGGTGCCCGTTGTGCCCTTTTACCCAGATAAATGTGATCTTATGGGGACTGGCTGCAGCCAGGAGGCGCTTCCAGAGATCTACATTTTTAACCGGTTCGTTTTTTCCCCTCTTCCAGCCTTTCTTTATCCATCCGTCAATCCAGTGCTGGTTAAAAGCGTCCACCAGGTATTTTGAGTCTGAATAAAGCTCCACCTGGCAGGGACGGTTCAGCGCTTCCAGCCCGGCTATAGCCGCCATCAGTTCCATACGGTTGTTGGTTGTCCGCCTGTACCCTGCCGACAGTTCCTTCACGTGGAGCTGTCCCCTGGTGTCTGTATAGTGAAGGACGGTTCCAAAACCGCCTGGCCCGTCCGGGTTTCCCCTGGCGGCTCCATCTGTGTAAATTTCCACTTTCACATGTCTGTCCTCTCTGTCCGTTTCTTTTTTGGAAGGCTAGCGATCCCACTTGTCGCAGAGGGAATTAATCTGATCTGCAAATTTTGCCAGATCCTTATTTGCCCCGCCCTCATTGTCCATGACAACACGGCGGAGGCGATCCACAGCAGCCAGAAGTCTTCCGAATACACCGGCCGCTCTCTTGGATGTCTCTCTCTCCTCCTCCCTGCGGATCGGAACACCCTCTGTGATTGTCTCAAATTTTCCTTCAGCCAGATTATAGACCGTTCCGCTGAACGGGGCGAAGGCATTGAGCCCGTACTCTTTTTCCAGCTTCTCGGCAAAGTGAGTGCAGACCTCATCATCGCCGTGAACCACAAATACCTGTTTCGGCTTCTCCATAAAACTGTTGATAAATGTAAGAAGGCCTTTCTGATCCGCGTGCCCGCTGATACCCTCAATCTTCTCAATATGGGCCTCCACGTCAATGGTTTCGCCGAACAGTTTAACCTCCTTTTTCCCTTCAATAATGCTGCGCCCCAGAGTTCCCACTGCCTGGTAGCCGGCAAACAGGATCGTACATTCCGGCCTCCAGAGGTTGTGCTTCAGATGGTGGCGGATTCGCCCGGCATCGCACATGCCGGCAGCAGAGATGATAACCTTGGGCTTATCGTCAAAGTTGATGGCGATGGACTCCTGGCTGCTGACAGACAGCTTAAGACCCTTAAAAGCAATGGGATTGATCCCCTTTTTCACAAGAGCTTTTGTCTCCTCATTGTAGCAGTCCAGCATATTTTTCTTGAACACCTGGGTAGCTTCCACAGCCAGAGGGCTGTCCACGTACACGTCAAAATCGCCGTGTCCTGTCACCAGTCCCTCCTCCTTGATCCTCCTGATATAGTAGAGCACCTCCTGGGTACGCCCCACAGCGAAGGCAGGGATTACCACATTTCCTCCCCGGTCCAGAGTCTCCTGAATCACCCTGGCAAATTCCTCGATATGCTCAGCCGAATGGCGGTGGAGCCTGTCCCCGTAGGTGCTCTCCATCACCACATAATCTGCCTGGGCAATGTACTGAGGATTGCGGATCAGAGGCTTGTTCATATTTCCGATGTCGCCGGAAAATACAATCTTTTTGGAGCATCCGTCTTCCGTCAGCCACACCTCAATAAATGCAGAGCCCAGCAGGTGGCCTGCATCCGTAAACCGGATCTCCACCCCCTCCGAAAGTCTTATAATCTCATTGTACTCGCAGGGCACAAAGTGCTTCAGAACTCCCTCTGCATCATTCATCGTGTAGAGAGGCGGCTCCTGAGGACGGCCGGCCCTCTTTGCCTTCCTGTTCTTCCACTCTGCCTCTGACTCCTGGATATGGGCGCAGTCCTTCAGCATAATATTGCACAGATCGCAGGTAGCACGAGAAGCCATAATCTGGCCCGAGAAACCTCTCGCAAAGATAAACGGCAGCATTCCCACATGGTCAATGTGGGAATGCGTTACAAGCACGTAATCAATATCCGCATAGCTGACTGGCAGTTCTTGATTCTGGTACTTGTTGGAGCCCTGCTCCATTCCGCAGTCAATGAGAATATTCAGCCCGCAGGCCTCCAGATAATGGCAGCTCCCTGTAACTTCATGATCGGCTCCGATAAATGTCAGTCTCATATAACCCTCTCCTGTCTTTCTGCCCGCTGCGTTTTGCCAGTACCGCCCCCTCCGGCCGCATACCGCCTTCATTCTGGGCCTTTTCTGCGAAAAATCCAGACAAAAGCCGCCTGTTTTCCTCTTTTACTCAGATACAATACGTCTGTTTGTCCGTCTTTTTTCACATTATCCTGTGTTTTCCTAGATATTATAACTTATTTCAGATAATTATGCAAATCATTCCTCCGTTGCTGTCATTAATTATTTTCTGCAGCGTGTCCTGGAGCTTCATCTGGCAATCCTCGGTCATCTGGGATATCTTAGCCTGAATGCCGTCACTCACGATCTGCTCCACGCTTTTTCCGAAAATATTTGTGTTCCAGAGACCGTCCTCGCTTTCTTTAGCGTTGGCCTTGATATAGTCGATCAGATCCGCCGCCTGCTTTTCACTTCCCACAATGGGAGCAATCTCCGTCTCTATATGAGCCTTGATCAGATTGAGAGACGGGGCCTGGGCTTTCATTTTTACACCGTACTTATTTCCATGGCGGATAATCTGGGGCTCATCAAGCACAATCTCAGAGCGATCCGGCGTCACCACCCCGTATCCCTTCAGCCGCGCCTGGCTCAGTGCGTCCCCTACCTTCTCGTACTCTCTCTCCATGGCGGCCAGGCGCTTTAAGGTCTGCATCAGTCTGTACTCGCCGTCAATGGGCACCCCCACATAGTCGCTTAAAATCTGGTAATAGCACCCGTCATCCACATCGATCTCCACGGAAACACTTCCGTCCGCCATCTTCATACCGGTCACCTTCATGCGCCTGATGGACTCGTCAGGGGCAGTCAGCAGCTCTCCCTGCACATCTTTCATATGGCTGGTCTTTTTAAGAATCTCCTTTACCGCCTGGATGACGTGAGCCTTCAGCCAGTGATCCTGAGGCAGAATTTCCAGCCATTTGGGGATGGAAAAGTCGAGCTCCGACACTGGAAACTCTGTGAGAACCTCCTCCATAATTCTGCGAATGTCCTCTTTTTTCAGCTGTTCGCAGTTGACCGGCATAACCTGCACTCCGTATTTTTTCTCAAGCTCCGAGGCCAGCTGCTTTGTCTCATCTGAGTAGGGGCGCATGGAATTGAGCAGAATCAGGAAGGGCTTATTTAAGTTTTTCAGCTCCTTTACAGTCTTTTCCTCCGCCGCTGTATAGTTCTGCCTTTTTATCTCTCCGAAGGAGCCGTCGGTTGTGATAACAAGTCCGATAGTGGAGTGATCGGTAATGACTTTTCTGGTTCCCAGCTCTGCTGCCTGGGTAAAGGGAATCTCATAATCGAACCAGGGCGTCTTCACCAGACGCTCCGCGTCGTTTTCAATGTGCCCTGCTGCTCCCTCCACCATAAATCCTACACAGTCAATCAGTCTGACTTTGGCGTCAATCCCTTCTCCCAGCGGAATCTGTACCGCCTCCTTGGGAATAAACTTGGGTTCTGTGGTCATAATGGTTTTTCCCGCCGCACTCTGGGGCAGCTCATCCCTGGTGCGTTCTCTCACATGCTCATCCTCCATGCCAGGGAGAACCATCTGCTCCATAAAGCGCTTGATAAACGTGGATTTTCCCGTGCGCACGGGCCCCACCACGCCTATGTAGATTTCTCCGCCCGTGCGGGCCTTAATATCGCTGTATACATTAAAACTGTCCATATTATTACCCCCTTGCTGTGCTGGTACAGTATATGCACCTGGAGGGCGTCATAGACATGACGTTTCAAAGCCCCGTTTCATGCTCCGCCTTTTTCCTGGTTTACCATCGCCCCGGGGCGGTTTCTTTTTTCTGAATATTTTGATGTAGCTGCTTCAAATTTCGGCGCCATACAAAGGCTGGACAGAAAAAACCGCCGCACAGCCATATCTCCTGCTGCCCGGCGGTTTTCAGTATTTTGATTTTTGCTTTCTTTGTTAAACCGCGGACATCCCGTCCCCGGCAGCATCCCTTACAGCCATCTTTTCCAGCACGGATTTTGTCCGCTATTCGCTCAGATACGCCTTCTTCACCTGATCGTTATTCATCAGCTCTTTTGCATCTCCTCTGAGAACGATCTTTCCCGTTTCCAGCACATATGCCTTATTGGCAATGGAGAGAGCTTTCTTTGCGTTCTGCTCCACCAGAAGAACCGTTGTCCCCTCTTTGCTGATTTCCTGGATAATCTCGAAAATCTCATTTACATACAGGGGAGAAAGTCCCATGGAGGGCTCATCCATGACAAGCAGCCTGGGGTGAGACATGAGGGCGCGCCCCATGGCCAGCATCTGCTGCTCACCGCCGGAGAGCGTTCCCGCAAGCTGATTCTTCCTCTCTTCAAGCCTCGGAAAGCGCTGATAGATCCTTTTAATGGTCTCCTCGCTTTCCTGCCTGTTATTTCTCGTAAATGCTCCCATTTTCAGGTTCTGCAGCACTGTCAGCTGGGCAAACACCCGCCGGCCCTCCGGCACATGGGCGATTCCCATGGATACCAGCTTATAGCCCGGTACCTTTGTGATTTCCTTTCCCTCGAATACAATGCTTCCTGATTTCACCGGGATCAGTCCCGTAAGGGCGTGAAGCGTCGTCGTCTTTCCGGCGCCGTTGGCTCCGATCAGGGCGATGACGTCCCCCTCCTCCACCTCAAAGGAGATTCCCTTAAGGGCCTGGATTACGCCGTAATAGACACTTAAATCCTTTACTTCCAGCATTGCCATGACTCTGACCTCCTAATATCTCAAACTTAATCCTATTCTCTTCCAAAGCAGCAAAATCCCTGCTGCAAGCTGAGAGCTTCCCTTCCGCGAAGGCGTCTGCCCTTTTCGCTATTCGCCCAGGTAGGCTTTGATAACCTCGGGGTTATTTAACACCTCTCCCGTCGGCCCTTCTGTAAGCACATGGCCGAAATTCAGCACTGTCAGGCGCTCGCAGATCCCTGATACAAGCTTCATATCATGCTCAATCAGGAGAATTGTCATGTCAAAATTGTCACGGACAAACTGGATGGTATCCATCAGTTCCTTTGTCTCATTGGGGTTCATGCCTGCCGCAGGTTCATCGAGAAGAAGGAGCTTCGGCTCTGTGGCCAGAGCTCTGGCAATCTCCAGCTTTCTCTGCTTTCCATAGGGAAGATTTGAGGCCTTGACTGCGAACTCACCGTCCAGCCCGAATACCTTTAACAGTTCCAGAGCCTGCTCATCCATCTCGCGCTCCACCCTCCTGTACTTGGGAAGGCGGAAAATGCCTGTCAAAGTCCCATATGGGTGGTGGTTGTGAAGCCCGACCTTTACATTGTCAAGCACGCTCAGCTCCTTGAAGAGACGGATGTTCTGAAAAGTTCTGGCAATCCCTGCTCGGTTGATCTCAATATTCTTCTTTCCGGCGATATTCGCCCCATCTAACAGAATGATACCGCCGTCCGGCTTGTACACTCCCGTCAGCAGGTTGAACACGGTTGTCTTTCCAGCTCCGTTTGGGCCGATGAGGCCGTAGAGCTGTCCCTTCTCGATGGTGATGTTAAAGTCATCCACCGCCTTCAGTCCACCGAAGGAGATACTCAAATTTTTCACTTCCAGCATTGCCATAATTACGCCTCCTTCGCCTGCTCTTTTTTCTTCCTGCCCCGGATTGATTCGATGATGCGGCTTCTTATCTCAATCGCTTTCGGACTGGAATTCAAAAGCATCATGACAATCAGGACAATCGCGTAAATCAGCATTCTGTAGCTGCTGAGACCTCTCAGAAGCTCCGGCAGCAGCGTCAGAATCACAGCAGCGATAATGGAGCCGCGGATATTTCCGATTCCGCCAAGCACCACGAACACAAGAATCATAATGGACATGTTGTAGCCGAAGGCCTTTGGCGTGGCAGCCAGAGTAGCCAGGTTATGAGCATAGAGCACTCCTGCCACTCCCGCCAGAGCCGCAGATACGGAGAAAGCCAGAAGCTTATACTTTGTAATATTGATTCCCACAGATTCCGCTGCTATCCTGTTGTCGCGAATCGCCATGATGGCGCGGCCGGTCCGTGAATGAATCAGGTTCTGAACAATGAAGAGCGTGAGCAGCACGAGGATGATTCCGATTGTAAAGGTAGCCGCCTTCGGGGTGCCCGAAATTCCCTGGGCTCCCTTTATGATTACCTCGCCTCCCTCCTCCAGATTCAGGGAAGCTGCATCCTTCAGAGAAAAATGGATTCCCCTGCTGTCGATTCCTACAAACAGAGCGTTGATCAGGTTTTTGATAATCTCTCCGAAGGCAAGGGTGACAATGGCAAGGTAGTCTCCCTTTAAGCGGAGAACCGGAATTCCTATCAGAATGCCGAATACAGCCGCCACAGCCGCCCCGATGACAATGGCAACGATAAACAGGCCGAGAATTGCCATATCATCGTTCTTGGCAATGCCAAATGTCTTCATCATGGCGTTTGTGAAGAAGGCTCCGGAAAAGGCACCCACGCACATAAATCCCGCGTGTCCAAGGCTCAGCTCGCCCAGAATTCCCACCGTCAGGTTCAGGGAAACTGCCAGGATTACATAAGTGCAAAGCGGCACAAGAATTCCCTTTAAGAGGCTTGTCATCCCTCCTGTTGCCGTCAGAATCTGCACCAGAATGAAACAGGCGAGAACAATGCCGTATGTGACGGCATTCTGAACCAGCGTTTTTTTTCTGTATGTTTTGATATTCATGGCCTGCACCTACACTTTCTCACTGATTTTTTTGCCCAGAATTCCCGTCGGACGTACCAAAAGGACGATAATCAGCACGGAGAATACAATGGCATCTGAGAGCTGGGAGGAAATATACGCCTTCGCCAGATTCTCAATCACTCCTAAAAGCACTCCTCCGATCAGAGCGCCCGGTATGGAGCCGATGCCGCCGAATACTGCTGCCACAAAGGCCTTGATACCCGGCATGGAACCGGTGTAGGGAGTCAGGGACGGATAGGCGGAACAGAGCAGTACGCCTGCAATAGCCGCCAGGGCAGAACCGATGGCGAAGGTGACAGCGATCGTTCCGTTTACATTAATACCCATCAGAGTGGCCGCCCCTCTGTCTTCCGATACAGCCAGCATAGCCTGACCGATCTTCGTCTTGTTGATAAAGAGCATCAGGCCGATCATAATGATAATACAGGCAGCAATGGTGACAATGGTGACGCCGGAAATGGAGAGGGCTCCTCCGGCCAGCTTTAACGGCGGCACATTCACAACAGAGGTAAACTGGCGGGCGTTGGAGCCGAAAATTAAGAGCGCCACATTCTGAAGCAGGTAGCTGACGCCGATAGCTGTAATCAGAACTGCCAGCGGAGAGGCCCCGCGCAGAGGCCTGTAAGCCACCCTCTCTACTGTCACACCGAGAACAGTGCAGACTACCACAGCTGCCAGGACTCCCAGAAGCGGGGAGCCGCCCATGGTGCTGACCACCGTAAAGGTTGTAAAGCCGCCCACCATGATGATATCGCCGTGGGCAAAATTCAGCATCTTCGCTATACCGTAAACCATGGTATAGCCCAGGGCGATGATGGCGTAAACACTGCCCAGGCTGATGCCGTTAATCAGATAGGAGAGAAAATTAATCATCTTCCTGCACCTCTTTTTCTTCTATATTTTGTCTGGAGATATACGTGTGAAACGTTTTCTTCGGTTCCATCCCGACTGACATCCCGATGGAACTGCTCGTCAGATGCATGCTCATGCAGGCATGGCATACGCTTTCCTTGCTGTTATACCACAAAACAGGGCTGCCGCATTTTCTGCTGCAGCAGCCCTCTGTTTTATGCGGTCTTTCCGGTGAGCCAAGCCTCTCCGGTTTGATTAGTCCATCATCTCATAAACACCGTTTACAATCTTGGCGGCCTTTGGAGCCTTATCCGGCTCTCCGGCTGCATTCCATGTCATTCCCTCTCCGGTCAGTCCGTCCACCGTGATCTCTGTCATAGCGGTCTTCATAGCCTCACACATATCGGAGATATCCATATCCGGTGTGAGTCCTGCCTTCTCAGCGGCAGCCTTGATTGCGTATACGCTGTCATATGCGCCTGCACCGAACTGAAGAGGCTCAATTCCGTATGCCTCCTCGTAGGCTTTAACGAAATCCTGGCTTCCCTCCTCATCCACGGTGAATGGTGTTAAAAGCATTAAGCCTTCTGCCAGAGCCGGATCAAAATTTTCTACGCTTAAGATTCCATCCATTCCGTCACATCCGAAGAACTGCGGATGGAAGTCCTTGTCATCAGCCTGCTTTAAAATAGTGGAGGCCTCCTGGTAGTAGATCGGAAGGAATACCAGCTCTGCGCCTGCCTCCTTGGCCTTGTCAAGCTGTACGGAAAAGTCCGTGTTGCTGTCTGCGGTAAAGGCCTCGCTGGCCACAATCTCAAGTCCCTTTTCCTCAGCCGTTGTCACGAAGGATTCGCGGATTCCGTCAGAGTACTCGCTGGAGCTGTCGTAGATAATGGCAATCTTTGTGGCGAGGCCATGCTCTGCAATATACTCGGCAGATTTCTTTCCCTGATCCGGGTCAGAGAAGCATACGCGGAATACATTGTCATTCTCCACACACTGAACGGCTGAACCGGACGGAGTGAGCTGGAACATATTATCCACTGCGGACTCTGCTCCTACCGCAATACACGGTTTGGAAGTTACAGTTCCGACCAGCATCTGAATTCCCTTATCCTTTAATGTATTATAGGCATTTACTGCCTTCTCGGCGTCGTTCTCATCATCTTCGAAGTAATACTCTACCTGATATCCATTGATACCGCCTGCCTCATTGATCTCATTGACAGCCAGCTCGATTCCGTTTTTGACAGATTCTCCGTAGGCAGCTGCAGAACCTGTCAGCGGCCCAATGCCGCCGAGGACGAATACTTCTCCCGCCGCTCCCTTTTCCTCTGTCTTGGCCTCCTCTGCACCGGTGCTGTCGGAGCTTCCCGCACTTCCAGAGCCTCCGCATCCTGCCAGTGACAGCGCCATCATGGCTGCCAGTCCTAAACTGAGTAATCGTTTTTTCATACTATCTCCTCCAGACCTTTCATTAACAATTCGCTAATGTTTTTTGATTGACGCCATTATAATTTTCCCTTTTTCAAAAGTCAATACAAAAATGTGATAGTTTTCACGATTTCGTCAAAAAAAGTCGTTTTTTTTGCTGTTTTCCTGAAAATTCATCACTTCAGGTTATAGCTTATATCGGAATAGATTATAATGGTGTCAAATCATCTGTCTGTCCGCAGAATAGCTACAGATGGTTTTTGGAGAAAAACAAACGCGGTCAGAGACCGCGTTAAATTTATCTGCTAATCCCAGGGCAGCAGGCTGTTTTCAATCCGCTTGTCCCTGAGCATCAGATCCCCCACTGCTGCCTTTGCCGCTTTTCCCTCAAACAGCACCTGGTTCACCTGTTCCACAATGGGCATATCCTCGCCGTACTTTTCTGCCAGCGCTCTGGCAGCTCTGGCAGAGTACACGCCCTCCACCACCATCTGCACCTCTTTCATGGCTTCCTCCATGGTATATCCCTTTCCAATCAGGATGCCTGCCCGGCGGTTGCGGCTGTGCATACTGGCACAGGTAACAATCAGATCTCCGATTCCGGAAAGGCCGAAAAAGGTCTGCTCCCTTCCGCCCATCCGCACTCCCAAGCGTGTGATCTCCGCGATTCCCCTGGTTATCAGCGCTGCCTTGGTGTTGTCGCCGTATCCGAGACCGTCGGCAATGCCCGCGGCCAGGGCGATTACATTCTTTAAGGCAGCTCCTATCTCGATGCCCAGGATATCCGGGCTTGTGTAAACGCGAAAGACAGGGCTCATGAAGACGGACTGGAGATACTCCGCCGTTTTTCTCCGGTGGGCGCCTACCACACAGGTCGTCGGAAGTCCCCGGCTTACCTCCTCCGCATGGCTGGGACCGGATAAAATCGCCACCTCGGCCTCCGGGAGTTCCTCCTCAATCACCTGGGAAAGAGTCATCAGGGTAGCGTCCTCAATACCTTTGGCCACGTCCACCACAATCTGCCCCTTTCTCAGAAAAAGCCGCATTCTGGCCGCTGTCTGGCGCACAAACACAGAGGGCACTGCCATGATCAGCACATCCTTCCCTCCCATACCCTGCTCTAAATCAGCAGTCAGAGAAATTTCCTGTGGTATGACAGTCTCCGGGAGGTTTTTGTGGCGGCGCGTCCGCCCCATCTCCTCGATCTCCTCCGGAAGAGCTGACCAGATCTCCACCTGGTGCCCATTGTTATGTAACAGTACGGCCAGCGCAGTTCCCCACGTTCCGGCCCCGATCACGCCGATTGATGTCATTCTTTCTTCCCCTTCCTTTCGGCTGCTGCGCCTGTTTTCTTCTGTCTCTTACTGCTGTCCGGCCTGTTTTTTTGAGGCCCCCAGCTTATTCTCCGTGCCTGTCAGAAGGCGTTTGATATTTGCCCTGTGGCGCCAGATGGCCATCACCATGAGGATGCCTCCCAGAACGCAGAACTCTGGAAAACAGCCTTCCGCCACCCGGTAGCTTCCCTGGCTTCCGAAAATCACAAGCTCTGCAAAAAAGATAACCGCCACCAGAATGGAGCCCAGGGACACATATCTTGTGATGCCCACCGTCACCCCGAACACAACCAGGCAGGTGAGCATAATGCGAAAATCCATAAAGGTGAGAATTCCCGCCATGCAGGCAATTCCCTTGCCGCCTCTGAATTTCAGATAAAACGGGAAATTGTGTCCGAGCGTCACCCCAAGGCCTGCATACAGAGCCCAGAGGGAACTGTTTACGGCCCCGTCTCCGCGGCCGAACAGCAGCTGGGCCAGAGCCATGGCAAACACTGCCTTGAAAAAATCCCCGAAAAATACGATCGCTCCTGCTTTTTTCCCCATGACACGAAGCACATTGGTGGAGCCTGCGTTTCCGCTTCCATACTGGCGGATGTCAAGCCCCTTAGACCTTCCGTACAGGTACCCCGACTGGATCAGCCCGAAGGCATACCCAATTCCCAAACAGACAAGCCGTTCCATCATCTCCTACTGCTCCTTTCCCTTCCTCTCGCGGATAATAAATTTAAGAGCCGTTCCGCGGAAGCCGAAGGCATCCCTTATGCGGTTCTCAAGATATCTGGTGTATGAAAAATGCATCAGCTCCTTGTCATTCACAAACACGACGAAGGTCGGAGGCTTTACAGCCACCTGGGTCATGTAGTAGAGCTTCAGCCTCTTTCCCTTGTCGGACGGCGGCTGCTGGAGAGCCACTGCCTCTGTCATAATCTCATTGAGAACACCTGTCTGGATTCTCATGGTCTGGTTCTCCCTCACCATGTCGATCAGGTCATAGAGCTTATTTAATCTCTGTCCCGTCTGTGCGGAGACAAACACATACTCCGCATAGGGCACAAAGGAGAGAATCGTCTTGATTTTATTCGTATACTCATAGATGGTCTTGTCATTTTTTTCAATGGCATCCCACTTGTTTACCACAATGATAATGCCCTTCCCCCGGTCGTGGGCAATTCCCGCAATCTTTGCATCCTGCTCCGTCACACCCTCCGTGGCGTCAATGACCACCAGAACCACATCGGCCCTCTCCACCGCCGTCACCGTGCGGATGATGCTGTAGCGCTCCAGCTCCTCCTTGATCTTATTCTTCCTTCTGAGTCCTGCGGTGTCGATAAACACATACTCTGTACCGTTGTGGACAATCTCCGTGTCCACGGCGTCCCGGGTGGTTCCGGCGATGTTTGACACAATAACCCGGTTTTCTCCCAGCAGCTTATTGACGATGGATGACTTGCCCACATTGGGTTTTCCCACGATGGCAATTCTCGGCCTGTCGTCATCTTCCTCTTCCCCCGTGTCCTCCGGGAAATGAGCCACCACGGCGTCAAGAAGTTCTCCGAGCCCAAGTCTGGATGCTGCGGAGATCGGAATCGGATCTCCGATTCCCAGGTTATAAAATTCGTACACGTCATTTCCGAATTTTGCAAAGCTGTCCACCTTGTTGACAGCCAGGATCACCGGCTTTCTGGATTTTCTCAGCATGTCCGCCACCTTGGAATCTGAATCCGTGAGCCCCTGGCGCACATCTACGATAAAGATAATCACATCGGCTGTGGCGATGGCAATCTCCGCCTGCTCTCTCATCTGTGCCAGGATAATATCCCTGGAATCCGGCTCAATTCCTCCTGTATCGATCAGCGTAAACGCCTTGTCAAGCCAGGTGCAGTCCGCATAGATGCGATCCCTGGTCACGCCCGGCGTATCCTTTACAATGGAAATCATCTCGCCGGCCAGGACGTTAAACAAGGTGGATTTTCCCACATTCGGACGTCCTACCACGGCTACGACTGGTTTCTTCCTGCTCATATTCATTCCTCCATCAAGGGTTCTGCTCCCGCTTAACGCCTTTTTCGACCGGCAGAAAGCAGTCCCGTACTCTCTGTTCCCTCGGCAGTCTCCTGCCGCCTGTCCTCTTCATGGAGCGTTCCGTCCCTACATCCCTTCCAGCGAGTCCAGCTCATAAGGCCCGTGAGCAGGCAGGTTCTGTTCCTCCTCAACCGGGGCAAGGACAGCATTTACGAAATCGCGCCCGCTTGATTTTACAATATTCACCGGTACTTGTAAAGCGTTTTGTACATCCTCCCTGGTGAGATCATCCAAGAATACCTCCTCGCCGCTTCTGAACATGGCTTCCGGCAGGAGCAGGCGGCTTCCAAGCGCCTTTCCCTTCAGCTGGGCGATGAGATCCCGGGCTGTGATAAGCCCTGCCACCGTAATAAGCTCTCCGAAAAAGTCGTTCCTGATTCCGTAGACATGGACCTTCTTTCCCTTAAATCTGGCCGTTATCTGCTCTGTGTATTCCTTAATATATGGATAGGGCAGAAGTCCTGTGGCAATGGAAATCTCCTCCTCTTTATTGAGCTGGCGCCATTCTTCTGTCCCCTCCTCAGGGAGAGAGGAAAGGGCTTCCCTTACCTCCTCCGTCATCAGGCGGATCATGCCCACGCCGTTTTCCAGCTGAATATAACCGTCATACCGCTCTGCCTCCGGAAGCGGTCTGCCTGCCTGCATGTAGAACTCGTCGCTGGCGTGGATAAAGTGGATTCCGTGCTCCTCATAAATCTTCCTCTGCCAGCTCTCGATCAGATCGATGGCCTGCCCGCACTCCTCCGGCGTAAAGGGCTCCAGCGGATAAAGTCCCTCCCGGTACCGGGAAAGTCCCACTGGCACCACAGACACGCTCTGCATGTAGGGAATATATCTGGTCAGCTCCCGGATGGAAAAATCCAGCTCTCTGCCGTCATTGACCCCCTTGCAGAGCACGATCTGTCCGTTCATGGGGATGCCGGCCTCATAGAGCCGGTCTATCTTTTTCAGTGCCTCCCCTGCAAACCGGTTGTTGAGCATCCGGCAGCGAAGCTTGGGATTCATGGTCTGCACGGAGATATTGATGGGAGCCAGATGGAACCGGATAATCCTCTCGAAATCCTTGTCCTTCATATTCGTCAGTGTAATGTAATTTCCCTGCAGAAAGGAAAGCCTGGAGTCATCATCCTTAAAATACAGGGTCTCCCTCATCCCGGGCGGCATCTGGTCAATGAAGCAGAAAATACATTTATTGTGGCAGGAACGGTACTCGCTCATCAGGCCGTTTTCAAAGTTCAGCCCCAGATCCTCGTAGTTGTTCTCAATATCAAGCTCCCACTCCTCGCCGTTTTTCTTCCTCACCACCATGGTGATGAACTCGCTGTTTATCATGTATTCATAGTCAAAAATATCCTCAATCTCCTCGCCGTCGATGGTGAGAACGCTGTCTCCTGCCTCCAGCTCCAGCTCCTCGGCGATGGAACCCGGATCGACGGATTTGATCAAATGGCCTTTTTTCTTCATTCCTCTGTATCTGCCCTTCCGCATTTATTATAGAATTCATCCTTCAGGATTTTCAGAAAGCGGCAGGTTTTCCGTGCAAACCTGCATCCGTAAAGTCCTGCTGCCGCATCACTTTCTTTATCATATCAATATTGTCTGGGTTTGTAAAGAACCGGCTTGGGCGCCGGGCAGCCTTTTCCTTGTCTTTTTCAGGGAAATTCTTCGTTTCCTATTGACGATTTGTGTCTAAAAATGGTATAAACATGGTGCAAAGATTGCTGACAGGACAACCTGTCTGATAAATGGAGGAATTTTTTATGTCGAATGACTATGTATTTAAGGACCGGCTTCCGGTAGCACCTTTAAAAATCGCTGCTCTGGAGAGCTGCCGTGATCTGGCTGCAAAGGTCAATGACCACATTATCAATTTCCGCCGCAATGATGCCGAGGAGCTGAAAAAAAGGCAGGAAAATCTGCAGTTTCGCGGCTATGATGCAGATTCCTATCTGTTAAGCTGCTCCTGTCCCCGCTTCGGAAGCGGAGAGGCAAAGGGCGCTGTCCATGAATCTGTGCGCGGAACAGACATCTATGCCATGGTGGATGTGACCAACTACAGCCTGACTTACAATATCAGCGGCTTTACCAACCATATGTCCCCGGATGATCACTTCCAGGATCTGAAGCGAATCATCGGCGCCACTGCTTCCACTGCCCACCGCGTCAACGTGGTTATGCCATTTTTATATGAGGGCAGACAGCACAAGAGAACCTCCCGGGAGTCCTTAGACTGTGCTATGATGCTGGAGGAGCTTGTAAACATGGGCGTTGAGAATTTTATCACCTTCGATGCCCACGATCCGAGAGTGCAGAACGCCATCCCGCTCAACGGCTTCGACAATTTCATGCCCACCTACCAGTTTGTGAAGGCAATCTTCAAACACGACAAGACTCTTAAGATTGACAAGGAGCACCTGATGGTCATCAGCCCTGATGAGGGCGCCATGAACCGTGCAGTTTACCTGGCAAACAACCTGGGAGTTGATATGGGTATGTTCTATAAGCGCCGCGACTACTCCAAGATCGTAAACGGAAGAAACCCGATTGTGGCCCACGAATTCCTCGGCTCCTCCGTGGAGGGAAAGACGGTTCTGATCATTGACGATATGATCTCCTCCGGCGAGAGCATGCTCGACACAGCCAAGGCTTTAAAGGACAGAAAGGCAGCCCGCGTGCTCATCTGCTGCACCTTCGGTCTTTTCACCAACGGCCTTGAGAAGTTTGACGATTTCTACAACAAGGAATACATTGACTGCGTTATCACAACCAACTTAAACTACAGAACACCGGAGCTCTTAAAGAGGGAGTGGTATGTAGAGGCTGATATGAGCAAGTTTATCGCAGCTATTATCAATTCCTTAAATCACAATGCTTCCCTTGAGAATGCCCTGACTTCTACAGAGAAGATTCAGAACCTGATCAGAAGATACAACGAGGCAAACAGATAGGGAAACGCCATTTATCAGGCATTGCTTTATACCGGACAGGGGGATGGCGAATCATCCCCCTGTCCGTATTTTTGTGCTCTTTTGCAGATTTTATATCTGAGTCTTACTGTCTTTTCCGCTCTCAGCCATTCTCAGCCGTTCTAATCAGTCCCCCTGTCAGGGCACACCTGGCGTCTGCCCCGTGGCCGATCTCTCTGGTGACTGCCACAGGCAGCTGCCCCGCAAAGGGAAGAACCAGCCTCTCTGCGGCCTGGGGGCCTTCCTCCCGCTCCAGTTCTGAAAAGGTTCCTAAAAGGATTCCCCTGATTTTTTCAAAGGCTCCCATCTGAGAGAGCTGTGCCAGACAGGCCGTGATCCGGTCTGCCCTCCCGCTGTTGGCCTCCAGGATCAGAATCTTCCCTTCCAGATCTGGAAAATAGGGGGTGCCTGAAAGTTTCAGAAAGCATCGGATATTTCCCCCCACAGCAGTCCCCTCCAGGGCGCTTCCCTGCACAAAGCGGCAGGACAGCTCCCACAGGGAGCGGGGCTTCCGGGTCAGGATCGTTTCCTGAAAGCTTTCCCGGGTACTCCCTGCATTTTCCGGCCGCAGGGAAGACACAAGGGCCTCCAGCTGTCCTCTTCCCTCCGGCCGTAGAATGTTTCTTAACTGGTAGAGGCCGCACCTGCGTCCCGTTTTGGTATAGACAGCGTTGAGTACACAGGTCAGATCGCTGTATCCAAACAGGAGCTTATCCTCTTTAGCTCTCTTAATTGCCCCGTAGTCGATCCAGGGCAGGATCTCATTTGCATAGTCTCCGCCGGACAGGTCGAAGACAGCTCTGATGGACGGGTCGCAGTACAGGTCCGTCAGCTCCCCGGCTCTCTCCCTGGCTGTGCCCGCGGCGCCTCCCTTCCGGCCGGCAAACAGGAACTTTCCGCAGACCGGCTCTGCCCCTGCGCCCTTTAGGACAGAGAGAAGCTCCTGAAAAGCAGGCTTAAAGCTCTCCGAAAGGCCGTTGGAGCAGCACACCAGGCCGATTTTTACTGGTTTTCCAGCTTCTCTCTCTTCCTTCTTTTCCATCTTTTCCATCAAATTTACTTTCCCTCCGCTTTCGTTTGTCACCTTTTTCCGGCTACAGGTTCAGCCGGCTGTAGCTCTCCTCCAGGTATTCTCCCAGGCGCTTTCCAAGCTCTCTGTTCTCCTCTCCGGACAGATCCGGATCCGCGTCAAGAATCTCCCTGACCTCCTCCGACACGGTTTTTAACAGATCCGCGTCTGTGAAAATGTCTCCCAGCTTAAATTCCAGCTCTCCGCTCTGGCGGATTCCGAAGATGTCTCCAGGCCCTCTCAGCTTGAGATCCTCGGAGGCAATGAAAAATCCGTCGTTTGACTTGTTTAAGATCTCCAGCCGCTTCTGAATGCCCTCGTCTGAGGAAGCGTTTACCATAATGCAGTAGGACTGCTCTTTTCCCCTTCCCACACGGCCCCTGAGCTGGTGAAGCTGGGCCAGGCCGAACCGCTCTGCATTCTCAATCATCATAACAGTGGCGTTGGGCACGTTGATTCCAACCTCGATGACTGTTGTGGACACCAGCACCTGGATCTCACCTTCGGCAAACTGCTCCATCAGCAGATTTTTCTCCTTGGGCTTCATTTTTCCGTGCAGGTACTCGACCCTCACAGACTCCGGCAGGTTTTCTCTGAGCTTTTTTGTGTAGTCCACCACATTTTCCGCCTCTATCATCTCACTGGGTTCCACCATGGGACAGATGACATAGGCCTGGCGGCCTGCCGCCGCCTCCCTCTCGATAAACCGGTAGGCGTTCTTCCTGTAGTCCGTGCCCACCACGCAGTTTTTGATGGGTTTTCTGTTGGCCGGAAGCTCATCGATAATGGAAATATCCAGATCGCCGTAGATGATGATGGCTAACGTCCTCGGAATGGGAGTTGCGCTCATGACCAGGACGTGGGGTTCCGTTCCCTTGTTCCCCAGCATTTCCCTCTGGGCGACACCGAAGCGGTGCTGCTCATCTGTAATGACGAGAGCCAGCTTGTCATAGATGACCTTCTCCTGGATCAGCGCATGAGTTCCCACAATAATGTCCGCCTCGTGGCTCTCGATTTTCTGGTAGGCCATGCGCTTTTCCTTTGCCGTCATGGAACCGGTCAGAAGGATCGCTTTCTTCTCTATGCCGTGGGCGGCAAACAGTTCCTCCATGGATTCCAGATGCTGCCTTGCCAGCACCTCCGTCGGCACCATCAGCGCTCCCTGATACCCGTTGTATGCCGCCTGCAAAAGAGCCAGGATCGCGATAATCGTCTTTCCGGAGCCCACATCTCCCTGCACCAGCCGGTTCATCACCCGGCCCCCTGACAGATCCGCGTACACCTCTTTTAAAACCTTCTCCTGAGCCTTTGTGAGACTGTAGGGAAGGCTGTCCTTCAGCCTCTGCACCTCAGGCCTGGGCTCCATCACATACAGGCTCTTGGTGTCAGCCTTCTTCTCCTTCAGAAGTCTGACAGAGAGAAGGAACATGAAAAATTCGTCAAATACCAGGCGTTTTCTGGAAAACAAAAGCTCCGCCTCATCTTTCGGGAAGTGGATATGTTCCAGAGCAAAGTTGTACTCTGCAAGCTCGTACTTTTCCCTGAGGCGCTCAGGCATGTAATCCCTCTCCAGCTCTCTCTCAGAGAGGGCCTGGGCCACTGCCTTTGCGATGGTCTTATTTCCAAGCCCCTTTGTCTGGCCGTACACCGGCTGCATGGAATGCACAAGGGCACTGTACTGAGCCGGCCGGTATATCTCCGGCTGCTCCATCACCAGCTTTCCTCTCTTCTTTGCCACCTTTCCCCTGAACACGAACCGCTCCCCCGCCTTCAGGGTGGAGCGCAGAAAGGGCATATTATACCAGTTGAGCTGCACGGTTCCCGTCTCATCCCTCAAATGCACCATAATCACCTGCAGATGGCTGAATCTGACCACGTCTGCTGTTTTTGTGAGGACCCCCTCCACCGCAGCTGTGGTTTCCGGCACAAGGCTTTTAACAGGCTGCGGCTCTCTGAAGGCGTCATACACCCTGGGATAATAGTGCAGCAGTTCCTCCACATTGGTTACATTCAGCTTTGAAAAGAGTCCGGCTGTCTTTTCACCGACTCCCTTAATTGCCGTCAACGGCTGTCTGTCCATATCCTGTCCCCTCACCTTTCCAGCACGCGTTTCCTTCCGGCAGAACAGGCCCCGGCATCTGTTTTCAGACACTGGGGCCTCCCTTGCTTTCTGCTGCCTTTTGCTGTGCAGCATATATCAGGCTGGAAATCTTTTCTCTCTGCCGTTTCCGGCTTTCTCTATTCCACAGAAATTATATAATAGTAGACGGGCTGACCGCCGTAATGAAGCTCTATCTCGCAGTTCCCGAACCGCTCCTTTGCAGATGCCAGCAGGGTGTCCGCATCCTCCTGTTTTACGCTCTCGCCGTAGTAGATGGTGATAAGCTCAGATTCTCCGTCCACCATAGCCTCCAGCGTGTCAAGAGCCGTCTGCGTTACACTTGCGCCCGAGGCGAGAAGCCCGCTGTCGCCAAGCCCTATAATATCCCCCTCGCCGATCTCTTTTCCGTCGATGGAGGTGTTTCTCACCGCATAGGTAATCTGTCCCGTCCTGACCCGGCCCATCTCCTGTCCCATTATTTCCAGGTTCTCCTTTACAGGGAGATCCGGGGCAAAATTAATTAAAGCCGTGATTCCCTGGGGAACCGTCTTCGACGGAACCACCACTGCCTTCCGGTCAGAGACAAGACCTGCGGCCTGCTCCGCTGCCAGAATAATATTTTTGTTGTTGGGGAGAATGTAGACATTTTCTGCATTGACCTGTTCCACAGCTTTCTGAATATCTTCCGTGCTGGGATTCATGGTCTGACCTCCCTCAATCACCCAGTCAGCCCCGATGCCTCTGAAGATTTCAGTCAGCCCTTCTCCGGCGCAGACGGCAACGAATCCCGCCGACCGGCGGGGCTCAGTCTTCTCCTTTTCTTCTCTCTCCTTCTGCTCCTTCGTAAGGCGCTCTGCGTCCCGGATCAGCCGTTCCTCATGCTCTTCCCGCATATTGTCAATCTTAATCCGCGAGAGGGAGCCAAAGGAGAGGCCCTTCTGGACAGCCAGTCCCGGATCGTTCGTGTGCACATGCACCTTCACCAGCTCCTCGTCGGCCACCACCACCAAAGAGTCTCCGATAGATTCCAGATACTGTTTAAAATCTTTCTCCTGTGCCTCTCCAAATTCACCTTCCAGATTGATGATAAACTCCGTACAGTAGCCAAATTTGATGGTGGATTCCTCCTGCACAGGCGCTTCTGAAGTTCCCGAAGCTCCCGGCTTTCTCTCCCTGTAAGAGGCCTCTGAGGCCCCGTAAACACTGCCCCCGTAAACACTGCTCTTCTCTCCTGAGCCATCCCCGAAAGAGTCCTTTAGAGGAACGCTCCCCCTCAGGCCATCCACACATCCCTTGGCAAGCTGCATCAGCCCCTGGCCGCCGGAATCCACTACTCCCGCCTGTTTCAGCACCGGGAGCATCTCCGGCGTCTGGCTCAGCACGTAATCTCCGTGCTCGATGACGCGTCCGGCAAACTCAAGGATATCGTCAATCTGCGGCGCAAGCTCCTGCGCCCTGTCGGCCATCCCTCTGGCCACCGTCAGAATCGTTCCCTCCTTGGGTTTCATAACCGCCTTGTAGGCCGTTTCTGTCCCCCTTCTGAACGCTCTGGCAAGACATTCTGTGTCAATGGTCTCACAGGCCGAGATTTCCCTGGTAAATCCTCTCAAAAGCTGCGACAGAATCACCCCTGAATTTCCTCTGGCCCCCCGAAGGGAACCGGATGAAATAGCCTTCGCCAGAAGCTCCATGTCAGGGTTCTCAATCGCTGCCACCTCTCTGGCAGCCGACAGAATCGTCATTGCCATATTCGTTCCTGTATCGCCGTCCGGCACGGGAAACACATTCAGCTCATTGATCCATTCTTTCCTGGCCTCCAGCGCCTCTGCTCCTGCCAGAAACGCCTGTTTCAAGGCCTCGGCATCCATATAATTCATACCCACAGGCACTATCCTCCTTACAATCAGTCAATCACCCGCACGCCCTCAACGTATACGTTGATCTGCTCTACCGTCATTCCGGTCAGATCCTCTACTTTATATTTCACACTCTCCATCAGATTGTCCGCTACAGCCAGAATGCTGACACCATAGGATACAATTACATGAAAATCAATGCTGATGACATTTTCACGGATTGCCACATTGATGCCCTTAGTCAGGCTCTCTCTTTTTAAAAGCCTTGCAAATCCGTCCTTTACGCTGACAGCCGCCATTCCTACAATACCAAAGCACTCTACAGCCGTTGTACCTGCATACAACGCGATCACTTCCGGTTCAATCTGAATCGAGCCAAATCTGTTGTCAATATGTCCCTTCATAGCCCAGCCTCCATTCTTTTTTGAGGTTCCGCCCCCGGCAGGCATCCTGCCCGGCTATTAGTGATTATAACTTATTTTCAATAAAAAAGAAACAAATTTTTATTTTTCACTTGCAAATTTGGTGTCTTTCTGCTATTATACAGTTGTTGTGGATTTTTACGCAAAATCCGATGAACGGTAGAGGAGGTGCAACCATGGCTAAATGTGCAATCTGTGAAAGAGCTGCTCACTTTGGTAATGCAGTAAGTCATTCCCATAGAAGATCTAACAAAATGTGGAAAGCAAATGTTAAGTCTGTTAAAGTTAAAGTAAACGGCGGAGCTCAGAAGATGTATGTATGTACTTCTTGCTTAAGATCCGGTTTAGTTGAGAGAGCATAATTCCTGTGCGGCTCAGCGTATAAAAGAGGAGATAAAATCACTCGGATTTTATCTCCTCTTTTATATTTTGCGGCGCCTCTCCATGCAGCTGTCCCGGAACAGAGTGTCTCCTGTCTGTCAGACTCCTGCCCTTTCCCTGCAGCCTGCAGGTCCGCCGTTCCGAAAGGGTTCTCCCCCCTCTCATTTTATTTAACCGCAGAACAGATTATAGCCAATAACCAGACATACTACTGTCACACATACCCAGAAAAAGCTCTTGGGAAAGATCAGAATCAGCGTCATTCCGGCTCCCATGGAAAATAAAATTAATCCGCACAAGCGCTTCATGAAAGTCCTCCTGATGCAGAAAAATCCTGCATACTATATAGTATGCAGGTGCGTACGCCATATTCTCTGTTCTTTCTGCGCTTCCTGTGACAGCAGCAGAGGCCGGACGAAAATCTTTCGCCCGGCCTCTGTCTGTCTGAGCTTTTCATTCTCTATGTACAGAACTTCTGCCTGAACTTTTTTCAGCTTTCCTGAGCAGAATCCCGCCTACCTGCTCTCATCCTCAGGATGGTTTGGCAGGAAGTTGGTTCTGTAGTCCTTGTAAGTCTTCTTAACCACTCCTGTCAGGGCGAACAGACCGATCACGTTCGGCACTACCATCAGGGAGTTGAAGCAGTCGGACATGTTCCAGATAGTTGAAACCTTCATCAGGGATCCCAGAACGATGAACAGGCATACAAAAGCAATGTATGGCTTTACCGCCTTCTCGCCAAAGAGGTACTTCACATTCGTTTCACCGAAGAAATACCATCCAAGGATTGTGGAAAATGCGAAAAACAGCATGCAGATAGCAATAAAGATGGAACCGAAGGAACCGAATGCAGAATTAAATGCAGTCTGTGTCAGTGCGATGCCATCCAACAGCTTCCCGTCCACATATGCCGGGGAGCCTGGCTCCAGCATCTTTGTTCCGATAATAACGAATGCAGTCATGTTTAATACAAGGATTGTATCGATAAATACGGAAACGATTGCCACCTGGCCCTGCTGACACGGATGTGCAACATTCGCCTGTGCATGTGCGTTAGGTGTGGAACCCATACCGGCCTCGTTGGAGAAAAGGCCTCTGGCAACCCCCTTCTTCACTGCCTCTTTCATGGCTACACCGAAAGCGCCGCCGCATACTGCACGCGGGTTAAATGCGCCTTCAATAATGGAAGCAAACATGTAAGGAATATTCTGGAAGTTCATGAGAACGATGATCAGTCCGCCTGCTAAGTAGAAGCATGCCATAATCGGAACCAGCTTCTCAGTGATCTGTGCGATACGTGAAATACCGCCGCCGAAGATCATCCATGCAACAATTGCAAGAAGAATTCCCACAATAATCTTGTCATAGGGGATCTGCTGTCCAAATAAGGTGAAGCTGCCTACGCCTGAGAAAAATGCGGTGTGGAAAGCGTCTGTAATGGAATTCGCCTGAACAGCATTTCCGAACAGTCCGAGTGCCAGGGTAATCAGAACCGCAAAGATTCCGGCAAGTACTTTACCAAAGGTTCCTGTAAAGGCTGCTTTGATGTAGTATACCGGACCGCCTGTAGGCTTTCCGTCAGGGCCTGTAGTTCTGTATACCTGTGCAAGAGTGGCCTCGCAGAAAATTGTGGCCATACCGAGAACTGCAGAAACCCACATCCAGAAGATAGCGCCGGGACCTCCGGCTGCAATCGCTGTAGCTGCTCCGGCCAGATTTCCTGTACCTACCTGAGCTGCAATCGCTGTGGTCAGAGCCTGGAAGGAAGAAATACCGTTGTTTCCCTCTGCGCTTTTATCCTTCTTCTTGAAAAGGCCTCCGAACACTCTGCGCCAGCCGTTTCCAAACTCACGGAACTGAACAAAGCCGGTCTGGATGGTAAACCAGATTCCGCCGCCTACCAGTGCCACCAACAGGACATAGCCTGTCAGTATGTCGTTTGTGCCCAAAAGGATTTTGTTAAATAACTCCATACGTTTATCTTTCCCCCTTTTTATAAAATATGAAGTTTATCTCTGATCTATCACCCCGTCATTTTGCTCATGCGGTGTGATACAATCATTAATTTGTTATTATTATATCATACGCGTCATGAATTGTCTTGTTTTTTTTGTGAAACATTGCTATTTTTTGTTATACTTCTGGTTCTATTTTTGTTTTTTCTATATATGTTTTCAGTTTTTTCGAACTCCCCCGATTATACTGTTAAAATTATGAAAAGATTTTATTTTTTCTGCAATTCTCCCTCTGTTTCTACAATTTGGAATGTTTTTTGCTTGAACAGGCAGTTTTCAGTTCAAAGCTTCTCTCTCCTCCCCTCTTTTCTCCGCTGTCTCCTTTGTTTTTTTGACAAAAAAATAACAGGAAACTTTCAAACAGGCGGACACCAGAATTTGAACATTTCCTGTTTTTTCCTTTGTATTTTTCCTTCGCTTCTTTTCCTTCGCCTTTCCTGAGTCTCTACGGCTGCTTCTCCGCACTTTCATCCCCGGTCTCGAAGGAGGAAGCCATCTTCTCTGCCCTCTTCACTGCCTCCTGAGACGGTCCTCCCGCAAAGCGGTTCACAAAGTCAGGAACCATGTCAATGATTTTCGTGACTGCATCCTGATGCTTTACATTGACCAGCTTAGTCACTCCGTTCTGTATCACGAGAACTGCGCTGGGGCTGATCTTTGCGCTCATTCCCCCTGCTCCGTTATTTTTGGACGACTGATTAAACGCTCCTGCAGCCATCCCGCAGGACACATCCACTAACGGCAGAATAATCGCATCATCGATCTTTACTGCCTCGCCTACTACGGTTTTTGTAGTTACAAAACTGTCCATACCCTTAAACAGGGCCTCCACGGTGGACGAAAACTGATTATCTGCCATTCTCTTATATTCCTCCTTCTCTCAGGAACTGTCTTAGCAGACGCCTGAAATTTTTGTCAAGTAATATTCTGAGCCCAAAGGCTGCAAATGAGCCGAGGCGCAGCCCTCCCTTCAGGGAGAACTCTCCCTCCAGCCTGTTTTCATCAAATACAGGCGTCAGTACAAAGGTTTTTCCGTACAGAGGATAGAACACCGCCAGAACCGTCAGGATCTTTCCCATCAGATAGGGATCCTCCACACCGAAGCTCAGCTCTCCTCGGAGTCTTGGCAGAAGACGGCGCAGCAGACGTTTGGCGCTCCTTAGAATCAGCCCCGCTGTCCTCCTGTTTTCCTCGTCCTGCAGCAGAGCTGTCAGCCTCTCTTTCTTTCGGGCCAGCTCATAAAGCCTGCGCCTGAATTTCCGGAGAGCTTTCGCCATCCGGTTCTTCTTCTGTCTCAGCCTGGACACAATCCTGCCGGCCCAGGCGAGCAGGCGGCTTCCGGGGCCGCCTGGGCTGCCGCCTTCCCGCCAGCTGTCCTCTAAATGGTTTTCCGGCTTCTTCTCCGGCGGTTTTGGAGGAACGCTGCCGCGCTCCCGGGAAGCCTTCTTTACGGGAATCTCTGAAGGCGCCTCGAAAATTGGGGATTCCCCGGGCAGGCCTTCCTCCTGGTCTCCAGGTCCAACGGGGTCTATTCTGTCCTCCAGAGCTGTCACAGGTTCTCCGGCATCCATCGCTCTCCTCACTTTTTCCGGCGTTTCTTTTTCCGGAGTCTCATTTTCCGCTGCCTCCGTTTCCCCGCTTTCCTTTTCTTCCGTCTCTTTTTCTTCGTCTTTCCCTTTTTCCTCTTTTCTCTTAAAAAGCCGGAAGCCCAGAAGCCTTACTTCTGTCTTCAGTCCCTCCTCGTCCCCCTCGGGGCGGTTTTGGTATGAAAAAGAGAGGCTGATCAGGCGAAACAGCCAGGAAATACGCCCCCTGGCATGGATTTCCCCATGCAGCGACGCTTCTGCCCGGTAGCGGATGGGAACCAGAAGCACGGCAAGGGCAATGGCTAACAGAAGCCCCAGCACGGCAAGTATGAGAAATAAAATGATTTTCAGGATTAGAAATACAATATGAAGCATGTTTCCCACCTACCGCACATTTTTCAGCAGATACTGCTTTACATCAAAGCCTCCCGTAGCCCTGTAGACCTCATTTACTATCTGACCGGCCAGCAGACAGGCGTCGTCATATCCGAGAGCAATCCCCACGATCAGGAGATCCTCTTTTTCATACCAGGGCCGGAAAATCTCAGAGCAGTGGTAAATATCAAGTAGATTATTTCCGCCTGACGCAGGTGTTATAACATATACACCAAGCTGAATTTTTTTCCGGCGCAGGTTCTGAAGGATTGTGAAACGCTTTCCCTCCGCCCGTTCTCCTGTGTATAAGCGCTCATAAAACTGCATCGTCTTGATTCCTCCCATAGGCTTGTGCCGTTCTCAGTCCAGGACCATTCAGGGAGCCTCGTTTTGCTCCTAGGAAAGCGGCTTCATCGCAGCTTGCAAAATGGACGGGTATGAGAGTCAAAGGGTTTTAGGAAAACGCCAGAATCGATCTTCTCAGCAGATCCAGAGCCTGTACCACCGACTGTTCCCTGATTTTCTGACGGTCGCCCTTAAAATGGAATTCCTCCACCTGCACCTTGTCATTCATATAGCAGGCAATATAGACAAGGCCCACCGGCTTTTCCGGAGTCGCCCCGTCAGGCCCTGCAAGCCCCGTTATGGCCACGCACACGTCCGCATCTGTGGCAAATACGCCTCCCTTGGCCATCTCCTTGGCCGTCTGGGCGCTGACCGCCCCATACTTTCTGAGCGTGCTCTTGCTGACGTCGAGGTGTCTTCGTTTGGCCTTATTGGAATAGGTGACAAAGCCCTCCTTGAATACGTCGGAAACGCCCGGCACACTTACCAGAGTTCCCGCCAGAAGACCGCCTGTACAGGACTCAGCGGTGGTCACTGTAAGCTCGTGCTTCTTCAGAAGCTTTACCACAGCATCCTGAAGTGTCTCATTCTCATCTGTCGTGTAGACTGCATCGCCGAATCTCTTTTTAATCTCCTTCACCACCGGCTTCAGGAGCTTTTTCGCCTCCTCCTCAGAGGCAGCCCTGGCCGTCACCCTCAGATGAACCTCCTTGAGCTTTGCATACGTCGCAAGAGTGGGATTCGTCTGCTTGTCAATTAAGTCGAGGATCATCTCCTCCACCTTGCTCTCCCCGTAGCCGCAGATTTTAATCATCTGAGAGAGGATCACATCTGAGTTCTTATTCTGAAGATAAGGACAGAGCTGCTTTTCCACCATCGGATACAGCTCTCCCGGAGGGCCAGGCAGAAGAATTGCCGTCTTTCCATCCTTTTCAACTACCAGTCCGGGAGCCGTGCCGTTCTCATTGTCAAACACCACTGCCCCCTCGGGGATCAGGGCCTGCTTCCAGTTGCTGTCAGGCAGCTCCTCTTTTTTCCTTCCCCGGTAATACTCCTTTAACCTCTCCTCCGTGTGCGCATCCTTCACGAGGGGAAGTCCCATCACCTTTGCGCAGGTCTCCTTGGTCAGATCATCCTCGGTAGGTCCCAGGCCGCCGTTTAAAACCACAATATCCGAGCGGTTCAGGGCAGTCCTGATGACCTCAGAGAGGCGCTCCTCGTTGTCCCCTACCGTTGTCTGATAGTAGACGTTCAGTCCCAGCATAGCGCATTTCTCGGACAGATACCTGGCATTAGTATTCACGATATTTCCCAGCAGCAGTTCTGTCCCCACAGATACCAGCTCTACAACCATATTTATATGCTCCCTTCTGTCAGAACCTTATGGTTCTTCACAATGTAGTCCACCAGAGAGATGATGGTGAGCGCAAGGGCAATCCACACGCAGAGCGTTGTCAGCAGAGCGAGAGACGGAATGTCCAGAATCAGAAGCACCACCGCAATCATCTGGAAGGTAGTCTTAAACTTGCCCCAGTAGCTTGCCGCAATCACCACTCCGTTGTCGGAAGCCACCAGACGGAAGCCGCTGATGATAAACTCGCGGCTGATAATGATAATGACCATCCAGGCCGGGAGCTCTCCCAGCTCAATCAGGCAGATAAGGGCAGAGCAGACTAACAGCTTGTCCGCCAGCGGATCCATAAATTTGCCAAAATTTGTCACCAGGTTATATTTTCTCGCAATCTTTCCGTCCAGAAGATCCGTCAGGCTGGCCACAATGAAAATAGCCAGGGAGATCAGGCGGAAGGTCTGGTTCTGCCCTCCTTCCCACAGAAGGAAAAATACAAAAAACGGAATCATAATCACACGCAGTACAGTTAATTTATTTGGCAGATTCATAGCACATCTCTCCTATCAAATCATAATCAAGGGCTCCTGTGACTCTGACCTTGCAGAAATCTCCTGACATCAGGGGCTCGTCGGTGTTTACAAAGATAAGTCCGTCCACATTCGGGGCATCCATGTAGGTTCTTCCCACATAGGCGTTTTCATCGGCCACCTTTCCCTCTATCATCACATCGAGAATGCGGCCTACCATGCGCTCTGACTTTTCAAAGGCAATCTCCTGCTGAAGCTCCATGAGAGCGTCCCGCCGTTCCTCCTTTATCTCCTGGGGGACCTGATCGGGGAAGGATGCCGCCGGCGTATCCTCCTCAGCCGAGTAGGCAAACACGCCCAGCCGTTCAAACTCCATCTCGTCCACAAAGTCCATGAGGAGCTCGTGATCCTCTTTGGTCTCTCCCGGGAAGCCTGCGATCAGGGTAGTCCGAAGGGCAATGTCCGGGATCGCCTCTCTTAAACGGGCAATGTTTCGTTTCAGCTCCTCCATCGTGGTTTTGCGGTTCATTCTCTTTAAGATCCGGTCGCTGGCGTGCTGAATCGGAATGTCCAGATAGTGACAGATTTTTTCCTCCGTGCGGATGGTCTCGATAAGCTCCTCTGTAATCTCTTCCGGATAGCAGTACTGGATTCTGATCCAGTAAAGCCCGTCAATCGCTGCCAGCTGCCTTAAAAGCTCGGGAAGCATCTTCTTCCCGTAGAGATCCACACCGTAGAGCGTCGTCTCCTGGGCCACCAGAATCAGCTCCCTCACCCCCTGCTCTGTAAGCTCCCTGGCCTGCTCAATGAGCCGTTCCATGGGAACGCTCCTGTAGGGTCCGCGAAGGGACGGGATAATGCAGTAGGTGCAGTATTTATCGCAGCCCTCCGCAATCTTCAGAAAGGCGTAGTGGCCTCCTGTGGTGACAAGCCGCTTCGCCTTCACATCAGGGAGAGCCGTAAGCTCGTGGAAGCAGGAAATGTGCTCCTCTCCGGAGAGAGCTTTTTTAAGCACATTGGAAATCTCGTCGTAGGTGGAGGTTCCCAGAATTCCATCCACCTCCGGTATCTCCTGCATGATCTCCTCCTTATATCTCTGAGCCATGCATCCTGTGACGATCAGAGCTTTGCATCTGCCCTTCTTTTTAAGCTCCGCCATCTCCAGGATCGTGTTCACGCTTTCCTCCTTGGCGTCGTTGATAAAGCAGCAGGTATTGATGAGGATAACATCCGCCTCATTTTCATCGTCTGTAAAAGTGTAGCCGTCCCTGTTTAACAGGCCCAGCATCATTTCCGTGTCCACCAGGTTTTTGTCGCAGCCAAGGGAAACACAAAGTATTTTCATAGTTCATCTCCTGATTCTGTTTGATAGGTTCCTAGGGAAACTTTTCCAGAAACTTTTCCCATAGTAAAAACGCCATCTCACGACCTGAAGCCATGAGACGGCCCTCTTTTCCTTAAAATTGAATATCATCCTCAGAGCTGTCGTCCTCGCTGACAATCTTTACCTTGGAATTGTAAAGCTCATCGATGGCAACAGACAGAGGCTTTCTGCTGGCAGATGCAATAGACGGATCCTCCTTGGCAATAAGCTGTCTGGCACGCTTTGCCGTGGCAATCACGATAGAATAGCGGCTCTGGATAATCGGATCAGCGCCCTCCTCCACTCCGCTGTTTACAACCTCCATCAGGTCGGTATAGGATGGTTTTAACATCATAATTATCATACTCCTTTTACTGTTTCATACTGTTTATTTATATAGATTACTGCTGTCTCTCTGAATAACCGAAAGTCAGGCCCAGGGCCGTGACTCTTCTTCTCAGCCCTCATCCGATGTGAGATGCTTTACATCCTTCTGGACTCTGTTGATAAACTCCCTGTGGTTTCCCACCCGCGCCCTCTGACTCTGGATGAGGGTGTGAAGTTCCTCCACACAGCGGTCAACTGTGTCATTCACAATGACATAGTCGTACTTTGGAATATCCTCGGCTTCCTCCCCGGCTCTCTTCAAGCGGGCGTTGATGGTGTCCATATCCTCTGTACCCCGTCCGATCAGCCGTCTCTTTAACTCCTCTGCACTCGGCGGCATGATGAACACAAGCATCGTCTCCGGGAATTTTTCCTTCACCTTCAGAGCACCCTGAATCTCAATCTCCAGCAGCACGTCCTTTCCTGCCTGGATATTGGAAAATACATACTCCTTCGGAGTCCCGTAATAATTATTCACATACTGGGCGTACTCAATCAGCTCATCCCGCTCAATCATGTCCTCAAAGGCCTGGTGCGTTTTGAAGAAATACTCTTTCCCGTCCGTCTCTCCCTCTCTGGGAGCCCTGGTAGTGGCGGAAACGGACAGCGCATAATTATCATATCTGGAAATGAGCGCCTTCATCACAGTTCCCTTGCCCGCGCCTGAAAAGCCGGACACTACCACTAATGATCCCTGATTGTCCATAGCAACTCTCCTGTCTGTTCTTTATGGTTAAAGCCTTTTTGGGGCTTCTCTATTCAATGTTCTGAATCTGCTCCCTGACCTTTTCGATCTCTGTCTTAAGGGCAATGGCCCTGTCGGAAACCTCCAGATCGTTGGCCTTGGAGAGTATGGTGTTTGCCTCCCGGTTCATCTCCTGGGCGATGAAATCCAGCTTCCGGCCCACACTGCCTCCGGAAAGAAGCTCTGCCCTTGTCGCCTCAATGTGGCTTTTTAAGCGCACCGTCTCCTCATCCGTACAGATCTTGTCTGCAAAGATCGTCACCTCCGTGGCAATTCTCGCCTCATCGATAGCTGAGCCCTGAAGAAGCTCCTTCACCTTATCCTCCAGCTTCGCGCGGTATTCAGCTACAATCTTCGGAGATCTCTCTTCTATCTCCGCCACAAGTCTGTCCATATAGTCAAGTTTTCCCAGAAGATCTGCCTTCAGATTTTCCCCTTCTGTGACCCTCGTCTCCACAAACCGTGATGCTGCCTCCTCGACCGCTCCCTTAAGAATCGCCCACATATGTTCCTCATCCTCAGGGACCTGCTCCATCACCAGCACATCCGGGTATCTGGCCAGATCGGAAACCGTTATGTCATTTTCGATGTGAAACTGCTCTGCCATTTTTGCAAAGTACTCCATGTATTCGGATGCCAGGGAACGGTTGTACTTGAGAGCCATCTTCTCTTCTGTGTAGTCCTCATAGGTAATAAATAAATCTACCTTGCCCCTCTGAATGTACTGCTTGAGCAGGCTTCGGATTGAGGCCTCAAAATAGTTGAACTTCTTGGGCATCTTGATGCCCAGATCCAGATAACGGTGGTTCACCGCCTTCATTTCTACGGAAATTCTGTACTCTTCCGTAGTGATCTCGCAGCGTCCGAAACCCGTCATACTTCTTAACATGGCTGTACCTTCCTTTGTCCATAGATAATGGTATTATAATCCATATAAAAAATCTAGTCAACAATAAATCAGGAGGGCGCTGTCATCAGCCGGCATCCCATTGTAATTTTGCCCGTAAGATAGTATGATAAATACAATGCTGAAACAGCAAAGATAAGGAAACCGTCAGACATTCAAAGGAGGCTTTCGTGAATCTGAAGCACGCACAGTACATTATGACCATATTGCAGGAGGGCAGCATCACCGCAGCGGCGAAGAAGCTTTTTATCTCCCAGCCCTCCCTGAGCCAGGTGGTGAAGCTGGCCGAGACAAACCTGGGAGCCCCGGTCTTTAACCGCTCCACAGATCCTATCTCTCTCACTCCGGCCGGGGAAAAATACGTGGAGGCCGCCAAGCAGATCCTCGCCATCCAGCAGAATCTGGAAAGGGAAATCGAGGAAATAAGGACGGAGGAGCACGGAAAAATCCGGTTCGGCATTCCGGTCCAGAGGGGGATGCAGCTTCTGCCCCTGGCCCTCCCTCCTTTTTTTGAGAAATACCCCCATGTGGACATCGAAATTCTGGAACAGGGCTCCAGCCGCATGGAGGATCTGGTTCTGAACGGAAGCGTGGATCTGGCCTGTATGACAACTGTGGCCCGACGTGAGGAGCTTTCCTACCACCTGCTGGAGAGCGAGGAGCTGGTGCTTCTGGCCGCAGGGACAACTGATCTGGCAAAGCGGATTCCAAGCGGAACCCCCATCTCCATCACCGAGGCCGGACACGAGCGTTTTATCTCCAATAAGCCGGGCCACAACGTGCGGACCATTCAGGACAGTCTGTTTATCGCAAGCGGCATCCATCCGAAGATCCTGCTGGAAACCGGCAGCATTGAGGTGGAAAAGAAGGTGTGCCTGGCCTGCGGCGCCGTGATGCTCTGTCCCAGAAGCTATCTCGACGACATCAGAGCGTCCGGATGCCAGGCAAGCATCTATCCCGTTTTAAACTCCGCGACGGAGCGGCACTGCTATATCTGCCACAAAAAAGAACTGTACCTGACGAAATATATGCGTGATTTCATCGGGATCCTTCTCTCCTGCGTAAAGAGGGAGCAGGAAGTCCAGGACTCAAAGCCCGGCACTGTTTCTGCAGTCTGAACGTCCCGGCCAGGAGCGTTCCGGGAAACTTTTCCGGAAATGTTTCCGGAAAAACTGCAGAAATTTTTTCAGACGGACTGAAAAAGAAACAAACTGGAAAAAGAAACGAGCTAGAAAAAAGACGGACTGGAAAAAGCCGGAAAGCAGAAAAGCACTCCCTCGAAAATCCGGAGAAAATCTCCGACCTTTCCGGGGAATGCCCTCTTTCAGGCTTCTGTCCTCAGGCTCTGGCCCTGGACGTACCTTCTTATCTTCTTTATTTATATTTATTTATAATTCAAATTCTGTTTAAAATTCAAATTCTTTAACCTTTCTCACCACATCCATAATGGTGCCGTCCCGGCTCTCGATAATTCCCACCACACGATCGTCAAACTGAACCGGCTCCGGCTTTCCGGTGATGGCGTAGGCTCTGTCCCGCAGCTCCTCGATGGTGCAGAACGGCAGCTTTACCCTGCTCTCCCTCATGCAGTCGATGAGATCCTGGCGCCTTGGGTTAATGGCAATTCCGTAATCAGTGATTACCACATCCACCGTTTCCCCGGGAGTCGTAACCGTCGTCACATCCGTGCAGACAGCCGGTATTCTGCCCTGTAAAAGAGGAGTGATGACAATGGTGCACTTGGCCCCTGCTGCCGTATCGGGATGTCCTCCCTGGGCCCCTGTAATGACTCCGTCGGAGCCGGTCACCACGTTGCAGTTGAAATTCACATCCACCTCAAGGGCAGCCAGGATCACAAAATCCAGCTTGTTGACATAGGCCCCCTTGTTAAAGGGATTGGCATACTCAGACGCGGAGATCTCCACATGGTTCGGATTTTTCTTGATGGACTCGATGGCTCCCAGATCAAAGTCCTGGGTGTCCACCAGCGTCTTTATGAGCCCCTTTTCCAGAAGCTCACACATGGGGGTTGTAATTCCTCCCAGGCCAAGTCCCATGGTGATCCCTCTCTCCTCCATGATTTTTCCCAGAGAAATCGTGGAGGCGATGGACGCTCCCCCCACTCCCGTCTGATAGGAAAAGCCGTCCCTGAAATAGGGCGTGTGGATGACAAACTGGGTGCAGTAGTCGGCCATCATCAGCTTTCTCACATCTGTGGTGGGCTTGGCCGCTCCCGTGGCGATCTTAGCCGGATTTCCAATGGCATCCACCACGCAGACATAGTCCACATTTGTCATGGAAATGCTGGCCGGAATGTTGGGGAAGGGCACCAGACAGTCTGTAACTGCCACAACCTTGTCCGCATACTGGGCGTCCACCATGGCATAGGAAAGCACGCCGCAGTCGCTCTTTCCCCCGTTTGGCCTGCAGTTTCCGTACTCATCGCAGGTGGGCGCGCCGATGAAGGCAATGTCAATGTGCACCTCGCCGGACTCAATGGCCCGCACACGGCCGCCGTGGGAGCGCATAATCGCCAGATCTCTGAGCTTTCCCGAAGATATGGCCTGTCCGATTTTTCCCCGCACGCCGGAGGACTGAATGCCTGTCACCGTCCCGTCCTCGATGTAGGGCACAATCGCATCATTGGCCTTACCCATGGAGCTGGCGCAGATGGTGATGCCCTTTACTCCCATCCGGTGAACCTCTTCCATGACCATGTTCAGCACATAGTCGCCTTCACGGAAATGATGGTGAAAGGAAAGTGTCATATTGTCACGAAGCCCGCATTTTTCCAGGGCCTCACGGATGGAGTCCACCATCTTCGACCGCTTCGGATCTGACAGGGCCCGCACTGTGGGAGCCGCTTTTTTGTACTCATAATTGTCGTAGGCATATGCGCCTTCAAAGGGCTTCTTTCCAGTAGCCTTTAAGATTTCTTCCGGTATCTCTCTGCCTGCTTTATTGATCATCTTACAAATCCCCCTCATAAACGCCTGACGCCTTTGCCAGGGCCAGAGTCCTCCTTGCCCCGTCATAGAAGGCAATGTCTATCATCTTTCCGTCAACGGTAAACACGCCGATTCCCTTTGCTTTCTTCTCGTCAATCTCCCTGACTACCTTTTCGGCAAAGATGATCTCTTTCTGGGTCGGAGTAAAAATCTGGTGAACGACTGCTATCTGCCGCGGATTGACCAGCGATTTCCCGTCAAAGCCCATGCGCTTAATCATCTCCGTCTCCCTTGCAAACCCTTCCATATCGTCCAGGTTCGTGAATACGGTGTCAAAGCACTGGACGCCTGCAGCCCGGGCGGCCATGATCATGTGCTGTCTGGCCCCCATAAGTTCCACGCCCGTGCCGGTGATCACTGTCTGCAGATCCTTTGTGTAATCGCCGCCGGACAGGGCAATTCCGATCAGGCGGTCGGAAGCCTCGCAGATCTCCAGGGCATTCAGCACACCCCTGCAGGATTCCAGAGCGGCCATCAGAAGGGTGCTCCCCTCCGGCCGTCCAAATTCTCTCTCTGCCGCCAGCACATGCTCCTCCACTGCCCGGACGTCCTCTGCCCGCTCTGTCTTGGCAATCCGGATCGTGTCAGCCCCTCCGGCCACGCAGACGCGGATATCCTCCTTCCAGTGGGGAGTGTCCAGTCCATTAATGCGGACGACCCGCTCCACACCGCGGTAGTCGATCTCCTTCAGGGCGTGAAACAGGGAATATCTGGCCGCGTCCTTCTGGTTTTCCGCCACTGCGTCCTCCAGATCCAGCATAATGGAATCAGGGCCGTAAATGTACGGATCCTTGATAAGTCCCGGCTTCTGGCAGTTTAAAAACATCATGGAACGCCTCAGGCGTTTTTTATTCGGATGACTCATTACCGGATCACACCTCCCCATGGAAGATTTTCCGAGATACCGTTTGCCCGGTATACGGCGCACTCTACCCTGGCCTTGAGGGTACAGTCTAAAGCCCCCTTATCCACTACCGTCACGCGGGCGTTTGTCACCTCCAGCCGTTCCAGGGTTTCCAGAACCACCGCCCTGATCTGCTTTCCAAACTGATGAATCACGCTGCTCTCAATGGTCAGCTCAATTCCTTCCGTTCCCGGTTCTACTGTAATCTGCGCGTCGCTGGACTCCAGGGTTCCGGCAACTGCTGCTCTCTCAATTTTCATGGCATTTCCTCCTTTGCAGAGCCAATCTGTACAGTTTTCGCTGTATCTGATACTGCTATGGTATCACCGGCCTTCCCTAAGGGCAAATACATAAAGGCCTATGAAGCACATAGGGAAAATCCTATCTGCGCCCGCACAAAAGCAGCCGGAAAAAGGTTGTACTTCTCTGAAAGTTTCATTATAATAGGGGAGATTGATCTTAACGGGCGGGTATTTCCCGCATCTTTCACTTTCAGGAGATTTTATGAAAACAGACCATACAAGCGCGGAGAAAACACTCCGCTTTTATGAAGTTACCGTCGAGGATATGATGAATGCCAGAGAGCGGAGGGCCGCCGTCCAGGAAAGGCTCATCGGCCTGTACGGCCTTCCGGTAGTGAGCTTTACCCTGAACATACCGGGGCCTGTCAAGGTGTTTCGCGGGGTTCCCGGCTTTTTTGAGCGGGGTGTGCAGGCTGTGAAGCAGGCCCTCTCTGACGCCGGGATCTCCATCCTGTCACAGGAGAGCATAGAGGAACACACAGGACTTGAGCTGATCTTCTGCGCAGACGGGACACCGGAGGAGCTAAAGCGCATTACCTCGGTCGTGGAGGAGGCAGAGCCGGCCGGAAGGCTTTATGACATCGACATCATCCGGACAGACCGAAGCAAGGTTTCCAGGGAGGACATCGGACTTCCCGGGCGCCGCTGCCTCCTCTGCTCAGAGCCGGCCCAGGCCTGCGCCAGAAGCCGCCGCCACTCGCTAGAAGAGCTGACAGCCTGCGTCAGACGGCTCATTCTCGAGGACAGCTTTCTGAACCGCATTCTCCAGTCTGCCAGGATGGCCCTCATTGACGAGGTTTCAGCCACTCCCAAGCCAGGTCTTGTGGATCTCCGTGACAACGGCTCCCACAGGGACATGTGTTTTCAGACCTTTCTTGACAGCACAGAGGCCGTCGTCCCCTATATCCGGGAAATGGCTTCTGAGGGACTGCACTGTGAGGATCCCTCCCTCCTGTTTGGGCGCATCCGCAGAACAGGGCTGCAGGCAGAGAAAGCCATGTTCCGGGCTACAGGCGGAGTCAATACCCACAAGGGAATGATCTTCTCCATGGGACTTCTGGCGGCTGCAGCCGGATATCAGTACGGCAGGCAGCTCTCAGAGAGGATTTCCGGGCAGCTTCCTCCATCTGCTTCAGGAGAGTGGGACCTTTCTGTCCCGGACCTTCTCTCCCTGGCAGGAGAGCTCTGCAGAGAGGAGGCAGAAAGAGACTTTGAGGCGCTGAATAAGTGGGCAGAAAGCAGAGGGGAAGACCCCCTTTGTCTCTCCCACGGGGAACGGCTCTATCTGAAATATGGCTGCCGGGGCATCCGGGGAGAGGCAGCTGACGGCTTTCCTTCTCTCAGTCAGATTGCCTGCCCCGCTCTTACAGGTGCGGCCGCGTATGCAGGGCTTCTGCGTCCCTTTCCAAAGCCTTCCCTCTCCCTTTCGGACAGAGTCTCACAGCCGGACCGCGGCTCTCTTTCTGACAGCGGACTGGACGGGAAGTGGAATCTTGTAAGACTCCAGACCCTTCTTCACCTGATGGCCCGGGCAGAAGACACCAACGTGCTTCACCGGGGAGGCCCTGAGGCTGCCGCCTATGTGAGGGAGGAGGCTGCCGCCCTCCTGTCCGGCGGCGGCGTGTTTGCAGAGGGCGGGCTTTGCAGACTGGCACAGCTGAACCGTGATTTTATCTCCAGGAACATCAGCCCCGGAGGGTGTGCGGATCTGCTGGCCCTCGCCGTCTTCCTCCTTCGCCTTTCGGATCCCGGGGAGGACAGCTTCCAGGTTCTAAAAAGTGTCCGGCACAGTAAAACAGCTATAAACGAAACGGAAAGGAGACTCTTTTATGGCATTTGACGGAATTGTCATCGCATCTTTGGTGCATGAGTTTAACCGCACCATTGCCGGCGGAAAGATCGCCAAGATTGCCCAGCCGGAAAAGGACGAACTTTTATTTACCATAAAAAATAACAGAGAAAACTACAGACTGCTTCTGTCTGTCAACGCAAGCCTTCCTCTGGCATACCTGACGGACGGGAATAAGAACAGCCCTCTCACAGCCCCGAATTTCTGCATGCTTTTGAGAAAGCACATCGGAAACGGGCGTATTGTCTCTGTGACCCAGCCGGGACTTGAGAGGGTCATTGAATTTGAAATTGAACATCTGGACGAGATGGGAGATCTCTGCCGCAAAAGGCTCATGGTAGAGCTGATGGGAAAACACAGCAACATCATTTTCTGCACCATGGACGGGGTCATTATCGACAGCATTAAGCATATCTCTGCCCAGGTAAGCTCTGTGCGGGAGGTCCTGCCGGGCAGAGAATATTTTATCCCCCAGACCACCGACAAGCTCAATCCCCTGGCCGTGGACGAGGAGGAGATCCGGGCTGCCCTCTCAGGGTTTGCAGGTCCTGTGGGAAAGGCCGTTTACTGCCGCCTGACAGGAATCAGCCCCGTAATGGCAGAGGAATTCTGTCATCTGGCAAGCATTGACTCCTCCGTCCCCGCTGCTGACCTGTCTGAGGCAGAGCAGATCCATCTGAGCCATACCATTGCGCTTGCCATGGATTCGGTGAGGGAGGGACAGTTCTCCCCCTGCATTCTCTTTAAGGGAGACGAGCCTTCCGAATTCTCTGCCCTGCCCTTTACAGCTCTGGCGCCGGGATTTTCCCTCAGAGAGTATCCTTCCATGAGCCAGGTACTTGAAACCTACTACGCTTCCAGGAGCACCATCACCAGAATCCGCCAGAAATCCTCTGATCTCAGGCGCATCGTCCAGACCGCCCTGGAGCGAAACTACAAAAAATACGATCTTCAGCAAAAGCAGCTGAAGGATACGGAAAAGCGGGATAAATTCCGCATTTACGGGGAACTCTTAAACACCTACGGCTATGAGCTGTCCGGCGGGGAAAAGGAGCTGTCCTGTCTCAACTACTACACAAATGAGACCATAAGGATCCCTCTGGATGAGACGAAAACGGCTCAGGAGAACGCCAGAAAATATTTTGAGAAGTACAATAAGCAGAAGCGCACCTTTGAGGCACTGACGGAGCTCATACAGGAGACGAAGCGGGAGATCGACCATCTGGAATCCATCAGCGCCTCCCTGGACATCGCTCTGAAGGAGGAGGATCTGACGCAGATCAAGATGGAGCTGACCGAATACGGCTTCATAAAAAAACACGGCCCCAACATGAAAAAGCAAAAAATCACAAGCCGTCCCTTCCACTACCTCTCCTCCGACGGCTTCCACATCTATGTGGGAAAGAACAATTACCAGAATGAAGAGCTGACCTTTAAGTTCGCCACGGGAAACGACTGGTGGTTCCACGCAAAGGGGATCCCCGGTTCCCATGTCATCGTAAAGAGCGAGGGCAGAGAGCTCCCTGACCGGGTATTTGAGGAGGCCGGGGCTCTGGCAGCCTTCTACTCCAAGGGACGGGAAAATGAGAAGGTGGAGATCGACTACATTCAGAAAAAAAATATCAAAAAGGTGGCAGGAGCCGCCCCAGGCTTTGTCATCTACCACACCAACTATTCCCTGATCGCCGAGCCGAGCAACCATTTCACAGAGCTTTAATCAATGGGAAAGCCGGGCGCGGCTGTAAAGCAGGTGCTTTCCTGTCAGGCAAAAAACAGAGCAGACGAAGTTCCTTCCCGAAACCTCGTCTGCTCTTTTGCTGTTTATGGCTCTGTTTCTTCCCTTCTGCCACAGAGCTTCCTCTGCTTCCACAGGAAACGAACCAAATAGAGGGCGAGAAGCAGAATCCAGGAAATTCCCTCTGCATAGGCAATCACCATATTTCCCCAGACGGAAACGCACAGGTAAGAGATGAGAATTCTCGAAGCCAGGGCTGCTATGCCTGCAATACTTGAATACAGTACATCCCCGCAGCCTTCCAGAAATCCCCGGAAAGCCATGGCAAAGCCGTAGACAGTGTAGAAGCCTGCAATACTCCTGAAAAAGGACGCCCCGATGGCCGTGGACTCCTCTGTCACACCGAACAGGGCAATCAGAGGCCCTCCCGCAGAAAGGATCAGAAAAGTCAGGCAGATGGACACGCAGAGCATCATGACGGAGCCTGCAAAAAGCACCTTCTTTGCGCGGGCTCTGTTTCCGGCCCCCATATTCTGGGCTGTCACAGTGGAAATCCCGGAGCCGAGATTGATGATGGGAAGCAGAAGGATGGAATCTACCCGGTAGGCAGTTGTGATGGCAGCCACCGTCTGGGTGCCGAAGCTGTTCATAAAATTCTGCAGCAGCAGGTTTCCGCAGGAGTTGACACTGGACTGGATTGCCGGCGGCAGTCCCAGCTGGAATCCCTGCACAAGAATCTTTTTATCCACCAGCTTCTCTTCCCTGGAAAAGCGCAGAATCTCATATTTCCTGCCGGCATAGCACACAATGAACACAGTCATCAGAGCCTGTGAGATAACCGTGGCAGCGGCAGCTCCCGGCGCTCCCATCCTGAGTCCTCCCACAAAGGCCAGATCTAAGATCACATTGGCCGCCGCTGACACCAGCACAGACAAAAACGGCGCCCGGCTGTCGCCAAGGCCTCTCAGGACGGCAGAATACACGTTATAGATGGTGATAAAAGGAATTCCCGTGAGAATAATCCGAAGATACCCCTCTGAAATATCGAAAATATCCTCCGGCGTGTGGAGCAGCCGGAGAATCCCGTCTGAGAGCCAGAGCCCTGCGGCGGCAGTCAGAAGAAAGAGAACCCCCAGGACAATGGAGAAGGTGGAGAGAATCCTCCTCAGGGACTCCCGCTCCCCTCTCCCGTACTTCTGGGCCGCCAGAATGGAAAGTCCCAGCGTCAGTCCGGTGATCACCATAACAAACAGATTTGTGATGGTTCCCGTGGCTCCCACTGCGGCCAGCGCCAGCTCCCCCTCAATATTTCCCACAATGAAGGCATCCGCCCAGTTGTAGAGCTGCTGCAGCACTCCGCTCAAAATCAGCGGAAGACTGAAGCCTGCCAGCGTAAACACAATATTTCCCTTCGTCAGATCTCGTTCCACCTGCTTCCTCCCAAATGTAAGCGGCGCCCTTCCTGCGGCTGTCGTTTCTTTCTTATGCTGTTTCTTCCTTATGCTGTATCTTTCTCATGCCGTTCCTTTCCTTTGCGCCGCGGCTGTATATGGAATTTTAGCACAGAGGGACGGAAACGGTCAAGCAGTCAGCAGTCCCTGCAGGAGGGGAGCCCCGGGGCCCGCAAAAAAATCGGTACAGAGGGGCATGATTTTTTTTACAGAATGTGGTATGATGAAAGAAAAAGAAAAACAGAAACGCAATCATATTGAACGCAGAAAGAGGCTTCCCCTCCGAACGTCTTGCCTAGTAAATGACTTCCTATCCGTCGTCAGGCTGGCAGTCTCATACAAAAGTGAAATACTGAAATTTGAGGAGAAAATTATGAGAAAAATTCCGTTAAAATATGTGTGTATCATCTCCTGGATTTCCTGGGCGCTGGGAATTATACTGATTCTTTTGGGCTGCTGGCTGAAACTGCTTTGGCTGGTTATCGCTGCCATCTTTGAATTACTGGCTGCCATTGTTTTTATCGCCGTTTTCAACCGCTGTCCCCATTGCGGCTGCTTTTTAGGACACTCCGGCGGCTGCTCATTCTGCCCCCATTGCGGCGGGCCGCTGAGAGGGCAGCATTGAGATGAGAAGGCAGCATTGAGATATAAATAGATTAATATCCGAAAATGCCGGCAGGCAGGACAGCTTACCCAGCCATAAGCCCTATCAGAAAAGCTGCCGCCGTAAGCGCCGCCAGAAATATCACATTCCACTTGGTAAATACCTTCAGAAACTCTCCCTTCTGCTGCGCAAATTCCCTCGTATAAAACTTATATGTAATCAGACTTGCCAGGGAGGCAATCAGCGTCCCGAGCCCTCCCAGATTCACTGCAGTGAGCAGAGGCACAATCTGCTCCGTAAACCCGGAGAGCAAAATAGCCGCAGGCACGTTGCTGATAATCTGGCTGACCAGAATGCCTGTGAGGAGCTCCCTGCCCTGGATCATGGACATCAGAAGGGAGCTCACCTGGTCAATGCGCTTTACGTTTCCGATGAATACGAAGAAGCAGAGAAAGGTCAGAAGGAGCATATAGTCGATCTCCTTCAAAATTTTCCGGTCGCACAGGTACACGGCCGCGGCCACGACACCCAGAACCGGCAGGTAGGGAAGCACCCGAAAGACTACAAGGAAGCAGAGAATCAGAAGTCCCAGATACAGCCCCAGCCGGCGAAAGAAGATCTTTACCGGAAGATTCAGGGCCCCCATGCTCACCTCCACCCGGATTCTCTCCTTCTTTTCAAAAAAGAGAACGGCGCAGAGCAGGGCTGCCGCCAGAACCGTGTAGGGGAGCACCGCCCCCAGAAACTCGCTCATGGAGATGCCGGAGATGGAGTACAGGTACAGATTCTGCGGGTTTCCCACCGGCGTGGCCATGCTTCCCAGATTGGCCGCGATGGTTTCCAGTACCGTGATCTTTAACAGGTTTTTCTCCTTTCCCGTCATCCGGAACACCAGAATGGTGAAGGGTACGAAGGTGATAAGCGCCACATCGTTTGTGATGATCATGCTGGAAAAGAAGCACAGAAACACCAGCACAGAGGAAAGCCTCCTCACGTTCCCTGCCCCGGCCAGGAGCTTCTGGCCAAGGAGGGTGAAGACTCCGATGGACTGGAAGCCTCCCACCACCGCCATCAGACAGAACAGGAGAGCCAGAGTCCTGTAGTCCGGGTAGGACAGGTACACCGCGTCCGGCGGCACGAAGGCCATGGATGCCAGGGCCAGGACAGCCGCGCAGCAGAGAACCGTTTCTTTTTTGAAAAATTCAAGACACGCTTTCATATATTTTCCTCATTTTCTGAATTTCCCTTGTTTAAGTTTAGTTATTTTTTTGGGGGCCTTATTTTTTGAAATATCTGATTCAGGCAAAGTTCAGCCTGGATTCAGCCAGTTTTACGCCGAAAAGGACTGCCGAAGCTTCACTCCGGACAGTCCTCCTAATGTTTGTATCGAATTGTAATGTCTTATCTCAGCTCTGTCTTTCCGCCCATGTACGGTCTTAAAACCTCCGGGATTCTCACAGAACCGTCAGCCTGCAGATTGTTCTCCAGGAATGCAATCAGCATACGCGGCGGAGCCACTACCGTATTATTCAGAGTGTGGGCAAAGTATTTGCCGTTCTCTCCGTTTACACGGATCTTTAGCCTGCGCGCCTGAGCGTCTCCCAGGTTGGAGCAGCTTCCCACCTCAAAGTATTTCTTCTGTCTTGGGGACCATGCCTCCACGTCCACGGATTTCACCTTCAGATCAGCCAGATCGCCGGAGCAACACTCCAGTGTCCGCACAGGAATATCCAGAGAGCGGAACAGATCGACAGTATTCTGCCACAGCCTGTCAAACCACATCTTGCTGTCCTCCGGCTTGCAGACAACGATCATCTCCTGCTTTTCAAACTGATGGATTCTGTATACGCCTCTCTCCTCGATTCCGTGGGCGCCCTTCTCCTTTCTGAAGCATGGGGAATAGCTTGTCAGCGTCTTTGGAAGCTCTTCCTCCTTCAGAACCGTGTCGATAAACTTTCCGATCATGGAGTGCTCGCTGGTTCCGATCAGGTAGAGATCCTCTCCCTCGATCTTATACATCATGGCATCCATCTCTGCAAAGCTCATAACGCCTGTCACCACATTGCTGCGGATCATGAAAGGCGGAACGCAGTAGGTGAAGCCTCTGTCGATCATGAAATCCCTTGCATAGGAGATCACGGCAGAGTGGAGTCTTGCAATATCCCCCATCAGGTAGTAGAAGCCGTTTCCGGCAACCTTTCTGGCGCTGTCCAGATCGATTCCGTTGAAGCGCTCCATAATCTCTGTATGGTATGGAATCTCAAAATCCGGCACAACCGGCTCGCCGTACTTCTGAACCTCCACATTCTCGCTGTCATCCTTTCCGATCGGAACAGACGGATCGATAATGTTCGGGATCGTCATCATGATCTTTGTGATTCTCTCGGAGAGCTCCTTCTCCTTCTCCTCAAGCTCAGCCAGACGTGCCGCGTCCTCGCCCACCTTCTTTTTGAGCTCCTCGGCCTCCTCTTTCTTTCCCTGAGCCATCATGGCTCCGATCTGTTTTGCAATCTTGTTCTTTCCTGCGCGCAGATCGTCTGCCTCCTTCTTGGCAGCGCGGTTTTCCGCATCCAGGGCAATCACCTCATCCACTAACGGCAGCTTGCTGTCCTGAAATTTATTCCTGATGTTCTGCTTTACAATCTCAGGATTTTCTCTGACAAATCTTAAATCTAACATATTTTCCTCCTGCGGCGGTTCTGAGAAGCCACCTCTGTTTTCATAGAACTGTCCTCGATTATACTACAGTTTTCTTTTTATGAAAAGACTATTTTCCCCTTTTCCCTGCTTTTTGACAGCGGTTCAGCCTCCCGCCGGGCAGCTACCCTTTCGTCCGCTGCCCTGCCATGCGCAGAAGGGACGGCAGACACTCCTCAATACACAGGCCCTCTTTCTCGGGAATCTGAAGCTCCTCTGACCGCTCCACACATTTTCGTGTAAAGGAGGCGGCCTTCTTCACACATTCCGTAAGAGGGAAACCTCTGACCATCAGGGCAGCTGTCACGGCGGAGAACACATCCCCGGTTCCATGCCTGCGGCTCTCCACATACCTGGAGCTTAAGAATACCGGCTCCCGGCCTTTCTCGAGAACCACGTTCAGAATGGAATGCCCCTTCTCAACGCCGGTCAGCACCACGGCTCCGGGCCCCATAAACAGGAGTTTGTAAGCCAGGTCGGAGAGCTCCCGTCTGCTCCACCCCTTCTCCCTCCAGGGAGTTTCTGTGAGAATGCAGGCTTCCGTCAGATTCGGCGTAATCACATCTGCATACTGGATAAGTTCCCGCATCTCCTCACAGAGTTCCGGCGTACAGGTGCAATAAAGGCTCCCATTGTCCCCCAGCACCGGATCCACAAGAAGCTTCGTTCCCTCCTGTTTAAAGTGGCTGATAAAATCTGCCACAATCTGCACCTGCCTGACAGAGCCCAAAAATCCTGTGGCAATGCTGTCGAAGGCAAAGCCCTGCTTCTTCCACTCATCCATATAGGGCACCATCCGCTCTGTATAATCATCAAAATAACAGCTCTGATATCCGGTGTGATTGGACAAAATGGAAGTGACCACCGGGCAGCACTGGATTCCCAGAGCGCTGATCACAGGAATAGCCGCTGTAAGGGAACAGCGGCCATATCCTGCCATAGAATTAATCATTGCAATTTTTTTCTGTCCTGTCTCGTTCATCTCGTACTCCTTATGAAAGCCTTAAGAGAAGGCCTGAGGTTCTGAGCACCGGGCGGGCAGCCATATAGATGAAAACAGAAGCCACAGCGGAAACAACCGCATTGATGGATGTGGAGGCCACGTTCCAGACGAGAGCCAGCTCTGCGGCCGGCTTTCCGATAATCAGCAGCTTATAGTAATAGCCAAACAGCGGATCCGCAATCACATTAAAAATCAGGCCTGCCGCTGATGCCAGAATAACGTATTTCAATACATGCCTGCGATCGGTGCTGGCAGTTATTTTTCCTATCCGGTGCGCCACAAAGCCTGTGATGAGGCCGATGCAGAGCTTCAGGATAAAGGTCTTCGGCGCATACACCACGTAGACCGGGTCAAAGAGATCTCCTATGGTCATGCCGATAGCTCCTCCCAGCCCTCCGTAGAATCCGCCGATGAGAAGCGCTCCCAGCACGCAGACCGCATTTCCCAGATGGATGGATGTGGCGTCGCCTCCAGGAAGCGTCAGACGAATCTGGCCAAAGGTGAACACCACATAGGAGAGGGCTGCCATGAGCCCCGTCATCGCAATTTTGTAGGCTGTGTCATTTTTTCTGTTCATAATTTCTGTCCCTCCTGTCAGCCGGCTCCCCGGCTGTTCCCGTTTCCGGAACAGCTGCCGGGCTCCGGCATTCCTTTCACTGATAATCTGTATCTTATCACAGGTCTGTACCTATTCAAACATGCAGTTTTCAGTTTTTATAAGAGGTCAGTTTTTGCAGAAACTCGGTCAGCCGGAACGCTCCCTCATGATGGTCAGAAGCTTTTTAATCATGGCTCTCCACACAGATCAGGATCCCCTTCCGGAAGAAGAGAGTTCCCTCCTCTTCTGCCAGCTCATTGCTGATGCACAGGCTTGTGCCGATCCGGATATCCCGGTCGGAGAGAGGATACTTAAAGCCCTTAAGGGTGATTCCCTCCACCGACTCAGTCAGAGGGAGAAAGGAAATATATTTGCCGTAAATCCTGTCCCTGAAAAACGGTGTGCAGCCGGGGCCTGCCAGATAGATTCTGTTCCTTTCGTCGTAGATTTCCGCTCTGATTCCATCCACAAAGGTCTGGAAAAGAAGCTGAATATTTCCCAGGGCGTGATCCATCCTCCCGCCCAGGGCGCCCAGAATGTCTATCCTGGTAAATCCCTTCCGCTTTGCCATCCAGAGAGCCAGCTCCGTATCCGTTTCGTCCTTTTCCGGCCGGTGAATCTCAAGCTCCACCTCCGGCTGCTGCCGGTAGCTCTCAAACAGACGGCGATCCACGGTGTCCAGATCCCCTACAATCTCATCCGGCGTAATGCCCAGAGCCGAGGCTCTCTCGAGGCCTGCGTCCACCGCGATCACACAGCCGTATCTGCGTGCAGCGATAAACTGTCTGGCAAACGCCAGATCCATGCTGCCTCCGGTGAGGATGAGACATGTTTCATCCAAGGCGCTGTCTTTTGCCTGAGCCCCGCTTTCCCTTTCCGGAAAGTCCTGCATCCCAGACTCCGGCGCTGCCAGGCTTTTCTTCTTAGTATTCTCTGAATCTGCCACGCGTATTCCTTCTCTCTTCCCGCTGTCCTTCACTCGTTCGATGTCCTTCACTCTTCCTCTGTCTTTCATTCTCCTGCTCTTTTTGCAGCCGCTTGGGCACAGCTTACCAAATCTTTCGGATCAGTCGTACTCCCTGAAAATTTCCAGAAATGCCCTGGTGTTTGCAGCCGCATCTCCCTTAAAAACTGCGGAGCCTGCCACAATCACATTGGCGCCCGCCTCAATCACCTGGCGCACATTGTCAAGGCCCACGCCGCCGTCCACCTGAATATCCAGGTCAAGTCCCCTCTCATCGCTCATTCTGCGGAGCTCTCTCACCTTTTCCAGAGTATAGGGGATGAATTTCTGACCTCCGAATCCCGGGTTTACCGACATAATAAGCGCCATGTCGATCTCTCCCAGAATGCAGGAGAGGGTGGACACAGGGGTAGCCGGGTTCAGAGCCACAGCGGCCTTCAGGCCCAGCTCCTTAATCTGGTTCACTGTCCGATCCAGGTGACAGCAGGCCTCCTGGTGCACACAGATCAGATCGGCCCCCGCCTTTTTCATATCCTCCACATAGCGGCCCGGCTCCTCCACCATCATGTGGACGTCAAACACCCGTTTTGTGATTGGACGGAGTTTCTGAATCACAGGCATTCCGAAGGAAATGCTGGGCACAAAGGCCCCATCCATCACATCCAGATGAATATACTGGGCTCCGGCCTCATCTACAGTCTGAATCTGCTCCCCCAGACGTGAAAAATCCGCTCCCAAAATTGACGGTGCTAATCGTATCATAGTCTAATATCTCCTTTTATCCTTCAGCTCCTTATACAAAAGCAGGTAATTGTCATAGCGGCTGCGGCTGATCCGTCCGGCCTTCACTGCCTCCTTCACTCCGCACACCCGCTCTCCCACGTGGACGCAGCCCAGAAAACGGCAGCCATCCTCCTCTGCGGCAAATTCCGGGAAATATTCCTTCAGCTCCTCCGGCTTTATGTCCTCAATATACATGGAGCTGAACCCCGGCGTGTCCATCATGTACGTGTTTTCCTCCACGAAAAACAGCTGGCAGTGACGGGTAGTGTGTTTTCCCCTCTTGATCTTTTCGCTGACCACGCCTGTCTCCATGCAGGCATCAGGCTGAATGAAATTCGTCAGGGAGGATTTTCCCACTCCCGACGGCCCTGCCAGAACCGTTGTCTTGTGGCGGATCAGCTCATGGATCTCCTTCAGCCCGGCCTCTTCGTAGGTGCTGATAAAGTGGATCTCATACCCGGCCGGGCCATAAATAGCCCGCAGTTTCACCATCTCCTCCTCCGAGGAGAGATCAATTTTATTAAAGCAGATAACAGCCGGTATCTGCTGGCGCTCCATCATCACAAGAAAGCGGTCCAGCAGATTGAGGTTTGGCATAGGCTCCGTGATCGCAAAGACCACAAGCGCCTGATCCACATTGGAGACTGCGGGGCGGATCAGGGAATTTTTCCGTTCCAGGACTGAGACAATATTTCCCGTTGCCTCCCTGTCATCGAGAATCTCAAACTCCACATTATCTCCGACTAGCGGCTTGATCTTCCTGTTTCGGAACACACCCTTTGCCTTGCATTCATAGACTCTCCCCTGTCCGTCATGGACATAGTAAAAGCCGGCAATTCCCTTGATTATCTTTCCTGTCATCCCTATGCGTCTACCTCCATAAATTCCAGAGGATAAGTCTTCAGCACTCTGTCGTTTGTCACATCGCGGATCTGAAGCTCTCCTGTGAGAACTCCGTCCTCTCCTGTAAGCTGATAATGTACCGGAAGCGTGACGTCTCCCTTCATCTCCCTGGCATCCATAACTGTCGTCGTTCTCTTCTGTCCATTTACCGTCTGCACCATAACAATCTCAACCGTGATTGTGGTGGAAGCGCCTCCCGGGCCGAAATTGTCCTTAAGGGGATAATCGTCATTGACAATGGCCACATACTTTGTCCCCTTGCCGATGCTTACCACATAGCTGACTGCGCTGCCCTCCGGCACCTCCTCATCCTTCAGCGGAATCTGGCTGATGATCTTTCCCCTGGAAACCGTATCACTCTTCTGTGTGAGAATCTGCTCCTTTGGCGCTACTGTAAGGCCTGCCGCTTCCAGAAGCTGTGCCGCCTCCTCCTCTGTTTTTCCGGTCAGATCAGGCACCGGCACCATAGTAACAGCAGGGCCTGAGCTTACATACAGACGGATCTCGCTTCCGGGAGAGGCACTCGTCGGCTCGTACCGGATCACCTGATCCTTTATGATGGTGTCGCTGTTTTCAGACTGAAGCGATACCTTAAGGCCTTTGGCTTCAAGAAGGTTTTTGGCATTTGTTCCATCCAGAGCCTCAAGTCCCAGGGCAGTCAGATCGATCTGTAACGCATCTGTCTCTTCCTCTGTGGAGGACTCCATTCCGCCCTCACCTACGACAACTCTGATTGTGGACTGCTTATCCACCACAGTGCCCTCTTCTGTCTTCTGCTCCACCACGAGCCCTTTCTTCTCCTCTTCCGACGCAGTATAGCTGTAGCTCAGCTTCAGATGGCTCTCCTTCGCCTTCTCCTCCGCCTCATCCTCTGTCATTCCAACGAAGTCCGGAACCCTTGTTTCCGTGTCCTTAAGTCCTGAATCGCTTTCGCCGGACTCCACCGCCGGAAGCGTCAGCTCTGTGTGGGAACCGGAATTAAAAATCCCACCAAGCTTTGCAAAGATGACAACCAGCACTGCCACGATAATGATGGCCACTGCCACGCCGACCGTGGTGAGCAGTTTTTCAATCTGGGGGTTTACATCTGCGCTTTTTCCTCCTCTGCCGCCCTTTTTGCCTCCGGAAGTCCGGCTGGAGCCGGAACCGCCGTAGCCTGAGCTGCGGCCCCTGTCATAGCCGTAGTCCTCCTCATAGTCATAGTCCAGGTCCCTTCCGTTCTCCGCAGCATCCTGGCGTCCGTAGCCGCCGGAGTGCCCCCGCTCGTAATCTCTGTCATAATTCTTATCATAGCCGCTGTGTTTCAGTTCGCGGCCGCTTTCCGGCTCCTTCCTTCTGTCATAGCCGTGCTCCCTGTCTCCTCTTCTCTCATGCTGTCCGCCGGACCCCGGCACATCCCGGAGACTGTTGCTCTGGCCGCTCATGACAATGGGGCCGGTACTGCGCCTGGGCGCGCTCTTAATCTGGCTCAGCTCATCCCCGGAGATCACCATCGTAGGCGAGGAGGTATCCACCTCCGGCTCCTGAGCCACGAAGTCGTCATCCGGATCCACAAGGGCATGGCGCAGATCGGAGATCAGCTCATAGACATCTGCATACCGCTTTTCCGGCTTCTTCTGGGTGCATTTCATGATAATGCGCTCCAGGCTTACCGGTACCTCGGGATTCAGCCTGGAAGGCGGGGTGATGGGCTGTTCCAGATGGGCCAGCGCTATGCTCACCGTATTGTCTCCGTCGAAGGGAACGGTTCCCGTCACCATCTCATACATGGTAATTCCAAGAGAGTAAATATCCGTTCTGGAATCGCTGAAGCCTCCTCTCGCCTGCTCCGGCGAGATATAGTGCACAGAGCCCACAGCCGTCGCCCCGATGGTCTGGGTGGTGACAGCCCTGGCAATGCCGAAATCTGCCACCTTTACCTTCCCGTCCCTGGAGATAATCATATTCTGAGGCTTGATGTCCCGGTGGACAATATGCTGATCGTGGGCGGCTGCAATTCCCTGAGCCACCTGGAGCGCAATCCCGATGGCCTCCTTGGAGCCGAGCCTTCCCTTTTTCGTAATATAGCTTTTTAAGGTGATCCCCTCAATCAGCTCCATGACAATGTAATGGATGCTTCCCTCGTCCACAACGTCATAGACACTCACAATATTCGGATGGGAGAGTCCTGCCGCCGCCTGGGCTTCCATCTTGAACTTCTTCACAAAGCCTGCGTCGGAACTGAATTCTTCTTTTAAAACCTTGATGGCCACCAGCCTGTTGAGCTTGTGGCACTTCGCCCGGTAGACCTCTGACATTCCGCCGGATCCAATCTGTTCAAGAATCTCATATCGATCCTGAAGGTACATTCCCGGTCTAAGCATCATAATCCGTCCACCTCACTTATCTGGGGATCGATCAGGACCACTGCAATGTTGTCCTTTCCCCCGTTCTGATTGGCTAACGCAATAAGCGCTCTGGCCTTGCTCTCAAGAGGGCCGGGAAGGAGCACCAGACGGAAAATGGCAGAATTGTCCACCATGTTGGAAAGCCCGTCAGAGCACAGGAGAATATAATCTCCCGCCTTCAGGCTCACCTCAAAAAAGTCCACATCCACATGGTCTGCAATTCCCACTGCCCTCGTGATAATGTTTTTCTGTTCTCTGTACGCGGCGCTTCCCCGGTTCATCTGCCCCAGGGAAACCATCTCCTCCACATAGGAGTGATCCCGTGTTACCTGGCGGATCCCCTCTCTCTCAATCAGGTAGAGACGGCTGTCCCCCACGTTGGCCACATAGAGGGTAGACCCCTCTATGGTAGCTGCCACCAGAGTAGTTCCCATTCCGCTTAAGCTCTGGTCTGCCGCAGCTGCCTCATAGATTTTCCGGTTGGCCTCGGCAATGCCGTTATTTAAAGCCGCCACCGCCGTCTGGTCGCCGCAGTTTCCTATGTAATCCGTCAGGCTGTCAATGAGAAGCCTGGATGCGCGGTCGCCGGCCCTGTGGCCGCCCATGCCGTCTGCAACGATAAACAAATTTGAAAGTGGTCCAATCGGTTCCGTTGTGGCAAAGCGCGAATCCTGATTCACTGACCGCACCCGCCCGATGTCCGTCAAAGCGCAGGCTTTCATCTTCCTTACGTCCTTTCCTTCTCAATATAACTTTTGCGAAGCTGCCCGCAGGCCCCGTCAATGTCGCGGCCCATCTCCCGGCGCACGGTCACATTGATGCCCCGCCTTTCCAGATAATTCTTAAAGTCCTCTATGGCCTTCCGGTCAGACTGCTTATAATCTCTCTCCTTGATCGGGTTTACCGGAATCAGGTTTACGTGGCCGTGCTGGTCTTTTATAAGCTCTGCCAGAGCCCTGGCCTCTTCCAGGTTGTCGTTGACACCCTTTACAAGGCTGTACTCGAAGGTCAGTCTTCTGCCGGTCTTCTCAAAATAGTAATGACAGGCATCCAGCACATCCCGGAGGGCATAGCTCTTTGCCACAGGCATCAGGGTCTTTCGCACCTCGTCGTTCGGCGCGTGAAGAGACAGGGCCAGAGTCACCTGCAGCCCCTCCTCGGCAAACTGGCGGATGCGCGGCACAATGCCGCAGGTGGAAACCGTCACATTTCTCTGGCTGATATTCAGACCATTCTCATCAGTCAGAAGATGGATGAAGCGAATCAGATTGTCGTAATTGTCCATAGGCTCTCCTGAGCCCATCACTACCACATTGGAAACCCGCTCTCCCGTATCCCTCTGTATCCTGTAGATCTGTTCCAGCATCTCGGAAGGCTTCAGATTTCTCTCCAGGCCGTCAAGGGTTGACGCACAGAAGCGGCAGCCCATCCGGCAGCCCACCTGAGAGGAAATACAGACAGAGTTCCCATGCTTATAGCGCATCAGCACGCTCTCGATCACGTTTCCGTCAGAGAGCTCAAACAGGTATTTTCTGGTTCCGTCCACAGCCGAGATACGCACATCCACCGGCGTCAGTGAGGCGTAAAAACACTGCCTTCCAAGCGTCTCCCTCAGTCCCTTGGAGAGGTTCGTCATCTCGTCAAAGGAGGCTGCCAGCTTGACATGCATCCACTGGTAGAGCTGCTTTGCCCGAAAGGGCTTCTCTCCCATCTCCTTCAGATACGCTTCCAGCTCCGGAAGCGTCATGGATTTGATATCTGTCTCTGAAACCGTTCTGCCTTCGGACTCCTGTTTTTCGTTTTTTTGTCCTTCTTTCAGAAATCCTTCTGCTAAAATTTCCTTCCTGTTCTCACTCATCTTTTCTACCTGTCCTCTGTCCGTCTAAATGCGGCAGGCCTTAAGTCCTGCCGTTTACCTGCCCTCTTCCTTCCGCCTGAATACGGAGATAAAAAAGCCGTCTCCCGGGTAAAACCCAGGAAGAAGCTGCACATATCCCTCTTTTCTCGTATCGCGGCAGAGGGTTTTTGCCAGCTCCTCCCCGATCCGCCCCGTCAGATCCACCGGCTCAAAGGGCAGATTTTCCAGTATCCAGGCCGCATTTTCCTCATTTTCCGCCCGGTCAATGGTACAGGTGCTGTAGACCATCGTCCCGCCCGGCTTGACATAGCGCCAGACAACCGACAGGATCTCCCTCTGAAGCCCGGCCAGGGCAAGGGTCTGCTCCCTGTTCATATTGTAGCGGATGTCCGGCTTGCGGCCCATAATTCCAAGTCCGGAGCAGGGCAGATCCGCAATAAGCAGATCCGCTGTCTCCTCAGAATCTCTGTCAAATTCCAGGGCATCCTGAACCCTGGCCTCTATGTTGAAAAGTCCGGAGCGGCGGATATTATCCTCCACCAGCGCAATCTTTGACTCACTCAGGTCCCGGACCTCCACCATCCCTGTACCGTTCAAAAGCTCCGCGATATGAAGGCTTTTCCCTCCCGGAGCTCCGCAGACGTCAATGACATGGCTGCCCTCCTTAACCCCTGCCGCGTCCCCGGCCAGGGAGGAGCTGAGATCCTGTACCTGCAGAAAGCCGTCTGCAAAAGCGTCCAGCCCTTCCAGATAATCCACATTTTTTAAGAATACCACCTGATCTGAGTAGCCGCTCTCAATGACCTCCACCCCCTGTTCCCTCAGGGATTCCAAAATTTCCTCTCTGGGGGCCTGGTTCAGATTCATCCTCACTGTGAGAGGTCTCTCTCTCAGGAAGCTCTCCGCCATCACCTGAACAGCCTTCCTGCCGTATTCCGGCTCCCACTGGCCGAGAATCCACTGGGGCAGACAGTATCTGACGCTGTCGTCCGGCCAGCTTATCTCCTCTTTCTTCCGGGCAATATTCCTGAGAACTCCGTTTACAAAGCCCTTAAGACCTGAGAAGCCTCTTTTTACTGTCAGCTTCACCGCCTCATTGCAGGCCGCCGAATCCGGAACCCGGTCCATATAGCAGATCTGGTACACCCCCATCCTGAGGATCGTGCGCACGGTCGGTTTCATCTTACGCAGAGGGGTGCTTGAAAATGACTCAATGATAAAGTCTATCTGCATCAGCCGCTCCAGCGTCCCGTCTACCAATCTCTTGATAAAGGAGCGCTCCTGCTTTTCCAGATACTGATATTTTTTCAGGGCATTCAGGAGAACCACGTGGCTGTACTGTTTCTTTTCCAGCACCTCCATGAGAATGTCGGCGGCAATCTCTCTTGCATCCGGCATTCTCTGCGGGCTCCCGGCCTTCTTCCCTTCTCTCTGCTTTCCGTTTTCCGGCTTCCTGCTTCCCGGTCTAGTCATTATTTCTTCTTCCTCCAAACAGTATGATAAGGCGCATAAGCTGGAGAATCGAACCTGCCGCTGCCGCAACATAGGTCAGGGCAGCCGCTCCCAGAACGCGTCTTGTCCCGTCCACCTCATTTCCGGAAAGAATCCCTGTGGAGTCCAGCAGCCTGACTGCCCTGGAGGATGCGTTGAACTCAACCGGAAGGGTGACAAGCTGAAACAGAACTGCCAGCGAAAACAGGATAATTCCCAGCTGGACGATAGGGGAACCAAAGCCTCCGATAAGGATTCCAATCAAAATCAGCGGCCAGGAAATCTGTGAGCCGAAATTGGCAATCGGCACCAGCGCGCTTCTGAAATTTAAGGGGGCGTAGCCGACTGCATGCTGAATGGCATGACCGCACTCATGGGCTGCGACTCCGATAGCTGCCACTGAGGTGGAGCTGTAGACGTCATCTGACAGATTCACCGTTTTGGTCCGGGGATCATAGTGATCCGACAGGCTTCCCGGCACGCGGCGGACTGTCACATCGTAAATCCCCTGGCTGTTTAAAAGCCTCTGGGCCGCCTCCGCTCCCGTCATCCCTGTCATGGAGCGCACCTTCGAATACCTGGCAAAGGTGCTTTTGACCTTGGCCGAAGCCGCCAGCGAGAGGATTACGCCAATTAAAACCAGTATCATTGTCGGATCAAAAAACGGGTAATACCCATAACCATAGTACATAGATGAAAGACTCCTTTTCTCAACTAAATCATTTACTGCCGCCTGCGGCCCTGCTTTCCCAGCTTTCTACTCATTTTCCCCTATGGCTCAAAATTTATCCCTGACAGAGGATCTCCCCTTCTTCTAAGGAAAATCCCCGAAGGAAGGACGCCGCGTCCATGCGCTTCTTGCCCTCGAGCTGAAGCTCCTTTACTGCCAGAGCGCCATCTCCCGTCCTGACGAGAAAGCGCTCCTTTTCCACCTTTATAATCTCTCCGGGAACTCCCTCAAATGTCCCTTCCAGCACATCAGCGGCCCACAGCTTCATGGTTTTTCCCTTGTAGCCTGTATAAGCGCTGGGCCACGGATTCAGCCCGCGGATCAGGCGCTCAATCTTTGCCGCGCTCTGCGTCCAGTCAATATTGCCCAGGGACTTGTCAAGCATGCCTGCGTAGGTCGCCCCCTCCTCAGGCTGCTTCGTGCGGACAGCCGTTCCGTTTTCCAGGGCTTCGAGAGTTTTTAAGATCAGCGGCCCTCCTGCCCTGGAGAGCTTTTCAAACAGGCTTCCTCCCGTCTCATCCTCCGCCAGGGGAATCACTGTCCGGTCCAGCATATCGCCTGTGTCAAGGCCTACATCCATCATCATGGTGGTAATGCCGCTCTCCTTTTCGCCGTCAATCACCGCCCACTGAATCGGGGCCGCTCCTCTGTATTTGGGGAGCAGAGATGCGTGGATATTGACACAGCCATATTTCGGAAGCTCCAGGATCTCCTTTGGCAGAATCTGCCCGAAGGCAGCCACCACGATGGCGTCCGGGTTTATCTCTCTGAGCGTCTTTAAAAATTCTTCGTCTTTCTTTACCCTCGCCGGCTGGTAGACCGGAATCCCGTAGGAGAGAGCCTTCTCCTTCACGGGAGTCATCAGGACTGCCTTTCCTCTGCCCTTTGGCTTGTCGGGCTGTGTCACCACAGCCGCCACCTCATGCCCCGCCTCTACCAGTGCCGTAAGGGGGGGAACTGCAAAGTCCGGCGTTCCCATATATACAAGTTTCATAAGCTTACCAACTCCTTAGCCTTCTGTCAGGTTCAGTCCGGGATTTTCCCCGTCCTGCCTCTGCTTTATTCTTCCTCGAAATCTGCATTTACATCCTCAAGCTCTCCCTCTACCTTGTCCACATAGAGGACTCCATAGAGGTGATCGCATTCGTGGCAGATGGCTCTTGCAAGCAGTCCCTCTCCCTCCAGCACAAACTCCTCCATCTTTTCATTGAGAGCCTTCACCTTCACATAGTCAGGCCTTGTGACGGTGCCGGATTTTCCCGGAACACTCAGACAGCCCTCAGGCCCTGTCTGGCTTCCTGACGTCTCGAGGATCTCCGGGTTAATCAGCACATACTGATTTCCGTCCTCCACATCAATGACCACAATCTGCTTTCTGACGCCGACCTGCACAGCCGCAAGCCCCACGCCGTTTGCCTCGTACATGGTGTCAAACATATCCTCGATAAGCTCTGCCGTATGGGGGGTCATCTCCTTTACCGGCTTGCACTCTTTTCTGAGGATTTCATCGCCAATGGTTCTGATTTCTCTGATTGCCATATCTAAACTCTCTCCTTTTTCTGCTTTATCTTATCTGAATCTTGTCTGGAACATAGATCCTACCATACATCATACTGCACGGACACGGAGCTGAACCGGGGATTTGATTTCTGCAGGGAATCGATACATTCCCGTATCCCGCCGATTTCGCCGTACACAGGCTCAGACGGCCTCTGTCCGCAAACGTCCATCCCGTCATGCACTCCGGATGCAGGTTCTCCCGCGAAACAAAGCCCCCGGCCTTCAGCCGTAACCTCTGAGGCCGGCAGGCGCAGATCGAATGACCGCTCTGCGGCCATTATATCATATCCTCCGGATATGTATCTCTCCGAGGGATGCGCACTCGCCGCAGGAGTGTTCAGGCTCCTTTCGGGCGCCGGCGGCTCGGCGCAGATATAATGCCGCTCTGCGGCCATTATATCATATCCTTCGGATATGTATCTCTCCGAGGGATGCGCACTCGCCGCAGGAGTGTTCAGGCTCCCTTCGGGCGCCGGCGGCTCGGCGCAGATATAATGCCGCTCTGCGGCCATTATATCATAACTTTGACTCTTAATATATAAAATTTTTCTGTATATATCATTAACTTTGTAAACCGGCGCGTTGACCGGGCCGATCAGCTGGAACGGCACCCGGCGGCTGGAGAGAAGCTCTTCGGCCCTGCTTAGAGCCGCCTCTGTGAAGGCTTCAAGGAGCGCCTCGTCCCTGGCTGCAAAGAGAACTGCCGACATCCGGCAGGCGGGCGGATAATTCATCATCCTCCTGTAGGCCATCTCCCTGCGGTAGAAAGCCTCGTAATCCTGTCTGGCCGCCGCCTCAATACTGTAGTGGTCCGGACTGTAGGTCTGGATTACCACATTTCCTCCCCGCTCTCCCCGTCCGGCCCTTCCGGCCGCCTGCACCAGAAGCTGGAAGGTGCGCTCGGCGCAGCGGTAGTCCGGCGTGTTCAGGGACAGATCCGCTGCCATGATTCCCACCAGAGTCACATTCCTGAAATCGTGGCCCTTCACAATCATCTGGGTTCCGATTAAAATATCTGCCTCTCCGCCGGCAAAGGCCGAGAGAATCTCTTCATGGCCTCCCTTTTTTGACGTGGTATCTGCATCCATTCTGAGTACCTTTGCCCCCGGAAACAGTCTCTTTGTCATCTCCTCCAGCTTCTGAGTTCCCGTTCCAAAGCCGGCGATATAGGGAGAGCCGCAGGACGGGCATTTCTCAGGCATGGGAACGGAGTAGCCGCAGTAGTGGCAGCAGAGTCTTCCGTTATTGTGAAGGGTCAGCGACACATCGCAGTGAGGACATTTGACGGCCTCCCCGCAGGAGCGGCAGGACACAAAGCTGGAATAGCCTCTCCGGTTCATAAAAAGCATCATCTGTTCCCCGCGGCCAAGCCTGTCCTCCATCAGCTCTGTCAGCCGCCTGCTGAACATGGTCTTGTTCCCTGCTTTCAGCTCCTCCCGCAGATCCACCGTCTCCACCTGCGGCAGGCGGCTGTTTTCTGCCGCCCGCCTGGTAAGCCTTAAAAGCCCGTACTCTCCCTGAAGAGCCCTCGTAAAGGATTCCACAGAAGGAGTTGCGGAGCCTAGCACTACATCTGCTCCGCAAAGGCGGGCGCGCAGTCCGGCCACCTCCCTGGCATGGTAGCGGGGCATGGTTTCACTCTTATAGGCCCCCTCGTGCTCCTCGTCAATGATAATCAGTCCCAGGTTGGAAAAGGGGGTGAAGAGAGCCGAGCGGGGGCCGATCATAATGTCCACCTCTCCCTTCATGGCCCTCTCCCACTGATCATACCGCTCTCCCTGGGACAGTCTGGAATTGATAATGGAGATCCTGCTGCCGAACCTCCGGTAAAACCGCATAACCGTCTGGTAGGTCAGGGCAATCTCCGGTATGAGCACAATGGCCTGCCGCCCCATGGCAAGAACTCTCGACAGCATTTCCATATACACTTCCGTCTTGCCGCTTCCTGTAATTCCATAGAGCAGCCACGTTTTCTCCCGTCCCTCTGACGGTGCCTGACAGTCCCCGTGTCTTTCCCGGTAGGAACCCCAGAATTCCTCCACGGCTCTTTTCTGTTCTTCGTTTAAAGGCAGGATATTGGAGGAAGTCCCTTCTCCCTCTACGGGATTTCTGCTGATTTCCTCCCTCACCACCTCCACCACCCCCTTCTCAATCAGAGGCTTCAGGGAGGACGCAGTTATATTTAACTGGTTTTCCAGCACCTGCGCCGGAATCTCCGGCTCCTCCAGAAAGGCCTCATAGAGGCGAATGCGGGCGCGGTAGCTCTTTTTTCTGGCCTCGGAGAGGGCTCTTAAAAGCTCTTCTCTCGAAAGCAGGCAGCGAATGGTCCGCTTTTCTCTGGCCTTAATCTTCTGCTTTACCGGAAGCACGGTTTTCAGGGTCTGATTCATGGTGGCGCCGTAGAGGCGCTTCATCTCCCAGGCAAGCTCAATTAGCTGGGATTGGACTGACAATCGGTCAGCCGAAACCCCAGCTATCTCCTTCATCCGCGAAATATCAAATTCCGGTGTGTCCGTCACCTCCACCACAAACCCCCGGCGGATAGAATTTCCCTTTCCGAAAGGGATTTCCACCTGGACGCCGGCCCTGACAAGGGACTTAAGCTGCTCCGGGATGATGTACTGAAAGGTGCGGTCTACCTTTTCATGGGAAATATCGATGATAATGTTTGCGAAGGTGTGCTTCATATGCTCATCAGCCTTCCGTCTGCTGTCTGCCGCCGTCATTCTCCCCGTAAAAGAGAAGAGCCGTCTCTCCCAGTTTCATGCTGTTGGAGCCTTTAAAGAGAACGCAGTCCCCGGCAGATAGCTCCCTCTTTAAGAATTCTGTCATCTTCTCCCTGTCCGTAAAGGCTGCCGTTTGGAGAGAGGGCCTTCTCTCCCTGGCTCCCTCACCGATCTCCCCGGCCAGCTCTCCGAAGGTGACGAGAAGCTCCACCTTCTCCCCGGCCAGAAACTCTCCCACCTCCCGGTGGAACCTTCTCTCGTCGGGTCCAAGCTCCTTCATATCGGCCAGCACAGCCACCCTGCGCCTGGCCTGCCCGAAGGAGGACAGCACGCGAAGGGCCGCCTTCATGGAATCGGGGCTTGCGTTGTAGGTATCGTCGATGACCGTGATCCCCTGCTTTTCCCTGATCTGCTGGCGGTTTTTAAAGCCGGTAAACTCCCTGAGCTTTTCCGCCGCGGCCTCCAGGGGAACTCCGTTATAGTCCGCCACAGCCAGAGCTGCCAGGGCGTTCAGAACATTGTGCTCTCCCATAACAGAGAGGGTGACGGGAATGCGGCGCTCACCGTGAACCATGGTAAAAGACGGGCAGCCCCGCTCCAGCCTGATGTCCACTGCCCGGTAGTCGGCATTCTCTCCCGTTCCGAAATACACGGTTTTATGGCCCTCCCTGGCCCTGCTTATGCCCAGCAGATCATTGTCCCCATTCAGGAAAACAGGGCCGTCTGCCCTCATGCCGTCCTGGATCTTCAGCTTTTCCCTGAGGATGTTTTCCCGGGTGCCGAGATTTTCAATATGGGTTACCCCCACGTTTGTAATCACAGCCATATCTACCGCGGCAATCTGGGCAATCACCGTCATCTCTCCCGGCTCGCTCATGCCAAGCTCCAGAACTCCGATCTCGTCTGTGTCTGAGATCTGGGAGAGGGTGAGAGGCACTCCCACCTGGCTGTTGTGATTGGCAGGGGTCTTAAACACGTGAAAACCCGCAGAGAGAGCCGCTGCCACCATCTCCCTGGTTGTTGTCTTGCCGACGCTTCCTGTGATTCCCACTAACGGAATCGTCAGGCGGCTCCTGATATAGGCTCCCAGCTCCTGTAGAGCCCTCCTTGTATCATCCACCTGGATAAAGGCTGCCCCGGGCCACCTTTTGGCTGCAGCCTTCACCTCCTCGGATTCCTCGCTGTGTTCTGAGGTAAATACGGCAGCCGCCCCCTGCTCAAGGGCCGCCATAATAAAGCGGTGGCCGTCCTGCTTCTCCCCGATCAGCGGAACGAACAGAGCCTTCTTTCCGGCTGTGCGGGAATCTATGCTTATGTAAGCAAGCTGTGCGTCTGCATCTCCGGAAAGCAGCCGTCCGTGGCTGGCCTTCACCGCATCTCTGACAAATATATTCTGCATCGCTTCTACCATCCTGTATCATAACCTGTAAAGACTCTGCCGGGTTTCCGGGCAGAGCCTCATAAATCCGCCTACAGTCCCAGCTTCTCAACCGTCTCCAGCACTACCTGCCTGTCTAAGAAGGGATAGCGGACACCCCGGATCTCCTGGTAGTCCTCGTGTCCCTTTCCGATAATGGCGATCATATCCCCGTCATGGGCATGGGAGATGGCAAATTCAATGGCCCTTCTCCTGTCCGGGATCTCGATATACGTTCCGCTTGTCATGGAAAGCCCTACCTTAATATCCGTCAGGATGTCATTCACATCCTCATATCTGGAATTGTCCTCTGTGATAATGCAGAAATCTGCCAGATTTCCGCCGATCTCCCCCATGGAATACCGCCTCTCCTTGGCCCGGTTTCCGCCGCATCCGAAGACGCAGACCAGGCGTTTCGGCTTATAATCCCGGAGGGTTTTAAGCAGGCTCTCCATGCTGACTGCGTTGTGGGCGTAGTCCACAATCACCGTCATCTTGGAGGACTTGTAGACGATCTCCATCCTGCCGTCAATCTTTAAATGCTCAAGCCCATGGGCCACCTTCGGCTTCGGAAGATCTAAGAAGCTGCACAGGGCAACGGATGCCAGGGCGTTGGCTGCATTAAAGCGTCCCGGCACGTTCACTTTGACCTCCATCTCATAATTTCCCATCACCTGGAACACAAGGCCCACAAAGTCGCTTCCCGACACATAGCGGATGCCGGAAGCCTCAAAGTCTGCCGGCCGCTCAAGGGAAAAGGTGTGGATTTTGGCCTGGGCTCCCCTTATGATCTCCTCAAAATGCTCGTCATCCTCATTGACAATGGCCGTCTTGCAGTTCTTTAAGAGCTGCTTCTTATAGTGAAGGTACTCCTCAAAATCTGCGTGCTCTCCCGGACCGATATGATCATTGGAGATATTTAAGAACAGGCCGTAGTCGAAGGTCAGGCCGTCCACCCGGTGCATCAGATAGCTCTGTGAGGAGACCTCCATCACCATGTATTCACAGCCGGCCTTCACCATCTCATCGAAATACTGCTCCAGCAGATAGGACTCAGGGGTGGTATTTTTTGTGGCGTAGTGTTTGTCTCCGATCACTGCCCCGTTTGTGCCGATCAGACCCACCTTTTTTCCGCAGGCCTCCAGAATGGATTTAATCATGTAGGTAGTGGTAGTTTTTCCCTTTGTGCCCGTCACACCGATGGTGACCATCTTCCCTGCCGGATAGCCAAAGCGGGCGGCTGAGAGGAGAGCCAGGGCATTCCGTCCGTTCTCCACCCGGATAACCGTCACATCCTCCGGAATTTCAGAAACCTCCCTCTCAACCACCAGGATCTTTGTCCCTGCCTTCAGAACATCGGGGATGAAGTCGTGAGAATCCACATTGGTCCCCTTCATGCAGACAAAAACCGTATCCTTTCCGGCCTTCCTGGAATCGTAGACCACATCCTCTGCCGGCACGTCCAGCTCTCCCTGAACCAGCTCATATTTCAGTTCCTTTAACCAGTCGCAAAACATCTTTTTTCCTCCCTTTTTATCATACGCGGGAATGCCTCATAAGGCGCACGTGTGAATGATATTCTATAAACCTAGTAGCCCTGCTCCAGGAGCTCTTCGAACTGCTCCATGCTCATCAGAACCTTCCGCGGCTTCGTGCCTTCATCCTCTCCCACTACTCCGGCCTCAGCCAGCTGATCCATGATGCGGGCCGCCCGGTTAAATCCGATCTTTAACATCCTCTGAAGCATTCCGATGGAAGCCTTGTCCTTCTCTATAATGAACCTGGCCGCCTGCTCAAAATAGGCATCTCTGTCATTTGCGCCGTCAGGCCCTGCCCCGGCTGCCGGAGCATTCATCTTCTTTTCCACCTCGGGATCGTACTCTGTAGTCATCCCCTGCTCTGCCAGAAACTCCACAACTCTGGAGACCTCCTGGTCAGATACAAAGGCGCCCTGGACACGCTGAGGCTTCTGGATTCCCTGAGGATAGAAGAGCATATCGCCCTTCCCCAGGAGCTTCTCGGCCCCGTTCATATCGATGATCGTCCTGGAATCCACGCCGGAGGACACAGAAAAGGCAATTCTCGACGGAATGTTTGCCTTGATCAGTCCGGTGATGACATTGACAGACGGTCTCTGGGTAGCGATTACCAGGTGGATTCCGGCTGCCCTTGCAAGCTGGGCCAGACGGCAGATGGCATCCTCCACCTCTCCCGGAGCCACCATCATCAGATCGGCAAGCTCATCCACGATAATGATAATCTGCGGCAGCTTTTTCGGCTTGTTTTCGTCCTCAATATCCTCAATGGATTTGATTTTTTCATTGTAGCCCTTCAGGTCACGGACATTGTACTTTGCAAATTTCTGGTAGCGCTCTGTCATCTCGGCCACTGCCCAGTTGAGGGCGCCGGAGGCTTTCTTCGGGTCTGTGACTACCGGAATCAGGAGGTGGGGGATTCCATTGTATACGCTTAACTCCACCACCTTCGGGTCGATCATGATCAGCTTCACATCCTCCGGATCCGCCTTATAGATCACGCTCATAATCAGCGTATTGATGCAGACGGACTTACCGGAGCCTGTGGCTCCCGCGATCAGGAGGTGAGGCATTTTTGCAATATCGGTCACAACTGTCTGCCCCGCAATGTCTTTTCCCACTGCAAAGGACAGCTTGGAGGACGCCCGCTTGAATTCCTCTGATTCCAGAAGATCTCTTAAAAGCACTGTTTCCGTTTCCTTGTTCGGAACCTCGATTCCCACTGCCGCCTTGCCCGGAATGGGAGCCTCGATTCGGATGTCCGCGGCAGCCAGGTTGAGCTTGATGTCGTCGGACAGGGACACGATCTTGCTGACCTTAACACCCTGTTCCGGGTGCAGCTCATATCTGGTGACAGCCGGCCCGCAGCTGATATTGGTAACTGTAACACCGACGCCGAAGTTTCTCAGGGTCTGCTGCAGCTTGATAGCGGTATCCTTATACACCTGCTCGGAGCGTCCCGCCAGGGGTTTTCCCTTCTTTAAGAGATCAAGCGGAGGAAAGACATACGGCTTTTTCTCCGGCTCTTTCTTTGGCGGCGCCGCAGCTTCCCGGCTCTTTCTGCGATCCATCTGCTCCCGGACACTCAGTTCTTCATCCGGGATGCGGCTGTATTCCGCCCGCTTCTTTTCGATGGTTTTTCGGATCTCCTCTGTGTCTGTCTCTATCACCTTGCCGGATGCCGTAACCACCGGCTCTGCTTCCTCCGGAATGAAAAAGGTACTGCGCGGCTGTGAAGCGGCCCCGTCAGACTTCGCCTCTTCGTTCTCCCGGCTCAGATGATCCCGGACAGCGAAGAGCGCATCCCTTCCGGCCAGATCCCCGCTGTCAAAGTCTGTCTCCTCTTCTCTGCTGCTTTCCGGTTCTTCGTCTATCGGTTCGTAGCAGACATCCTCCCCGCCGGAATATAGGGTATCGTCCGCAATACTCATCTCAGCGAAGGTTCTGGTGTCTCTGTCTGCATAGATACTCTTTAAAAGCGCTTCCTCTCTGGCGGGAGTGTCCTGATAACGGGCATCCGGGTATGAAGTGACTGTATCATCCTGGAAATTCTCCGCCTCGTTTTCCTGCATCTCCTTAAATAATTCCCTGGCATGAGGAGAATCCTTTCTCCGGCTCATCAGAGGCCTTGAACTGGCTTCCTTTCTCTCTCTCTCTCCGGACTCCTCATGGCCGGGGCGCGTTTTCTCTTCTGGTTCAAAGGCCGGAATATCCTCTCTGTCTTCCCAAGCCTCCTGTCTTTCGCTGCCTTTAAGCGGCCTGAAGGCGTTTTCCTTCTCTTCCTCCTGTATGTAAGAGTCTGTCTCCCTGTCCGGCTTTCTGTCCTTCTCCGAGAAGGCCTCCACTCCGCCGAAAGCTGCCGGCCTGTCCGCCTGCTGCCCCGGCATGGTAATACTTCCCCGGAAAATATCGGCTGAATCTAAAGGTTCCCGTTCCTCCGGCTCCAGGATGTAATCCTCCGGCTCCTCTTCATAGCCTCGGCCGTATTCAGAGTCATATTCCTCTTCATATTCAGGGCTGTATCTGTCTGCCCGTCCTTCGTACTCCTCTTCCTGATCACCGCCGTAGTCCATATGCTCCGGATAGCCTGTGAGGGTAACGGCATCCAGGTCAATGCCCCGGGCCTTCTCCTCCCTCATGCGTCTGCGCTCTTCCCTGCGCTCCTCCCGTCTTTCCTCATAGAGCTCCAGACGGCGGTCCATATCATCTCTCGCATACCTGTAGGCACGCCCGCTTCCCTTTTTCACAGCTCCCACCAGGGATTTCTCCGTAATGCACACCACGCCGATGGCAAACAGAACCAGCAGAATAAGGTATGCGCCGATGGTTCCCACCGTAGACCCCAGCAGCAGAACAAGGGCGCCTCCCACAAGGCCGCCGCCCTTTCCTGAAACTGCATCCTGCTTAAAATAGTCGAGAAGTCCCAGCTCTTTTGCGTAGCCTCCGCCAAAGATCATCTGGGCCAGACCGCAGAGGGCAACTAAGGTCAGCACGGAGGCCGCCAGCTTGATCGCGGCTCTCCTGTTTCCCCTGTTGGAAGCATAAAAACAGCTTCCCACGCACAGAAGGACGGGGAACACATACCCCAGCTTTCCGAATATTCCCAACATGGCCTCCCGGCAGAAATCGCCCACCACGCCGCAAAGGTGAAAATTGCTCAAAAACAGAAGCACCGATACCGCAAATACAGCGATAATCGCCACTTCTGTCACAATAAAACTGTTTTCCTCCGGTTCCTGCTGCGCTCCCTTTCGGCGGCTTGTCCCCCTGGCACCTGAGTCTGTTTTGGAGGAAGAGCCCCTGGCTGCGCGCCCTCCTGTTTTCTTTCCTGTCTTTCTATCTGTTTTTGCAGAGCTTTCCCGGCCGGACGATCCCGCCCGCCCTCTGCTGTTTTTCGCTCTCGATCTTGGACTTTCTGATGTCTCCTGTCGTTTCCTGCTCGTACCTGCCACTTATCTAAGCCTCCAGATTCTATTTCTTTATCATTTCCCTCTGCTCCAGACTGCAGCATTTTCGGGAAACCGAGCCAATTTGCTGCGGCTCTCTTCTGTGAATGCTCACACGCTTAAATAAGTATACATAAATTTAGGCGAAAATGCAACGCATTAAAATTTTTTCTTTTTTTCAATTAATTCATTCAATTTTGTCAATGCTTCATGGATTCCTCCAACCTCATCGATCAGCCCTTCCTTCACTGCCTCCTCGCCCACCAGGACTGTTCCCAGATCCTTGGTCAGCATCTTCGTGTTCAGCATCAGCCCTTTCAGCTGGTCATAGGCAATCCTTGCATGCTCTGACACAAAGCTCAGGATCCGGTCCTGTATCATCTCAAAATAGTCATAGGTCTGGACTGCCCCGATGACCATACCCGTCATCCGCACCGGATGGATCATCATGGTTCCCGTAGGCACAATAAAGGAATAGTCGGAAGCCACAGCCAGGGGCACTCCGATGGAATGGCTGTCCCCGATGACCAGGGACACCGTAGGCCGGCTGAGAGATGCGATCATCTCCGCCAGAGCCAGGCCGCAGCTCACATCCCCTCCCACCGTGTTGATCAGGATCAGCATCCCGTCCACCTGATCGTCATCCTCAATCTCCGCAAGCTTTGGCAGAATATGCTCGTACTTGGTAGTCTTCGTATTGCTGGACAGATTCTCATGTCCCTCGATCTCCCCTATCACAGAGAGCAGGTGAATTCTGTTCTTTCTCCTGTTGTCGCTTAAGAGCACCTGTCCCGTTTCCTGTATCCGCTCCTCCTCTGTTTTCAGCTGTTCGTCCAGGCTGCTCCTCTCCTCTGAATCTGAAACGGACGAATCCTGCGCCCGCATCCTCTCTCTGCCCTCTTTTCTGCCCGGCAGGCAGATAGTTTCCCTCTCGTTTAAGTAGTCCATTTCCATCCCTCCATTTTTGTTTTCTTCAGCTGAATGGAGCTGGCCTGTTTTTCAATTACAGCATCCTTTTTCCTCTCAGCCTTCTAAGCTGAAGCGAAACTTCTGCTGCCTCAGCTTTTCCGGATTATTCTTCCCCGCAGATTTTTTTTTATTCCCATATGACATCAGGTATACTGCAGCTTTTCTTATGGGAGGCATAGGGATTTTCATATTCGATCTTTTCAGAAGATTCCGATATAATAGGAAGAAACAGCTTTAAAGAAGGGAGATAACCATGGCAGAATACCAGATCAGCGAAATCCGCCAGACAGACAGCCGTGCTCTGGCTCAGTTCGACTCTCTGCTGCAAAAAGAGGGGATTCGGAGAGATAAAAATCTTGACTACATCGCCGGGCTCTATGATGAGGACTATCACCTGGCAGCCGCAGGAGCCTGCTTCGGCAGCACACTGCGCTGCATGGCGGTGGATTCCGCATTTCAGGGAGAGGGGCTGTTAAACCAGCTTGTCACCCACCTTGTGGATTATCAGTACAGAAGGGGGAACATCCGCCTTTTTTTATACACAAAGTACAGCAAAGCCGCCTTTTTTGAAAGCCTTGGCTTTTACGAAATTGCACGGGCCAGAGGGGAGGCCGTGTTTATGGAAAACCGGCGCAGCGGCTTTAAGGGCTATCTGGAAAATCTGGTCAGGGAGACAAAGGAAGCCCTCGCGGCTCTTCCTGCACAGACACAGGCTTTTCAGAAGCCTGGAGAGCAGCTGCCCGCCGGAGCCGTTGTCCTGAATGCCAACCCCTTTACGCTGGGGCATCAGTATCTGCTGGAGCAGGCCAGCTCCTCCTGCGGCGTCCTGCATGTGTTTGTAGTGTCAGAGGATGTGTCCCTCTTCCCCTTTTCTGTCCGGTACCGGCTGGTAAAGGAGGGATGCTCCCGCCTGGGCAATGTGATCTTTCATTCCACAGGCAGCTATCTGATCTCAAACGCCACCTTTCCCTCCTATTTTCTGCAGGACGAGGAGAGTGCCATACGTTCCCACGCCAGGCTTGACGCAGAGCTGTTTTCCTCTATCGCCGATGCTCTCTCCATTTCTGTCCGCTTCGTAGGAGATGAACCCCTCAGCCATGTGACCGGAATCTACAACGAGGTTCTTCTGGAGGAATCACGGTGTCAGGAAAAGGCGGGAAAAGGCTGCCGCCTTGTGATCCTGCCCCGCCTGGAAAGCGAAGGGGCTCCTGTGAGCGCATCCCAGGTCAGGAGCCTGATCAAGGAAGGCCGGTTTCAAGAGCTTCAGAGCCTTGTGCCGGAAACCACTCTGCGCTACCTGCTCTCCCCTGAGGCAGCCCCCGTCATCCAGGTTATTCAGAGCGCTGCACAGGTCAGGCATTATTAAGAAACCGTCTGCCGTAACTGAAGAAGCCGGAGCTAAAAAAGCTCCGGCTTCTCTCTTTTCTGCATATTCTCTTTCAGCTTTGCGTCTTTTGCCGCTCTGCTGCCTGTCTTCTCTCTCAGCTTCTTTTCCTTTAGTCTCCAAGCACGTTGACAATCTTTGCAGGCGTGCGGTAATTCCAGTTGGAGATCTTGATTCCGCTGCTCGGGTTGGATGCATGGACTACCTGTCCATTGCCGATATAAAGAGCTACATGGTTGATCGTTCCGCTGCTGTCAGTGTAGAAGATCAGATCGCCCGGTCTCTTTTCCGAGGAAGAGATCGCTCTTCCGCAGCTTGCCTGTGAACCGGAGTGGTGCGGCAGGCTGACACCGAAGTGTGACATAACCGCCATGGTAAATCCGGAACAGTCGGCGCCGTTTGTAAGGCTGGTGCCTCCCCATACATATGGATTTCCCAGGAACTGAGTTGCATAGTTGGCAATCTGTGTTCTCTTTGAGGAAGTAGTGCCTGAACTGGAACCTCCCTTGCTTCCCGAGCTGCTTCCGCCGGAGCTTCCCTTGCCTCCGGAGCTTCCCGAGCTCTCCTCCATAGGAGTGAATTCAATGGCTTCGTTTAATGCATAGCGCACATCCACATATTCGGTCGCCACGTAGGCGGAGGTTGTATCCAGCTCGATTTCCACCCAGCCGTCCTGCTGGCTTAATACATTATACCTCTCACTGTTGGAAATCTGGGTCCAGATAGGAGCGTCCGTCGTCGGCTCTGTTCTGGCATTCAGCCTGTCTGTGGAGACAATGGCCATCAGCTTGGCCTCCTGCAGGGCCTCATCCTTGGCAGCCTGTCCTGTGAGAATGTACTCGGAGCTTACATATCCTGTTACCGGGCCGGATTTAATCTTGTACCATTTTCCGTCCTCCGTGGACTCCAGGATTTCACCGGCGGATTTGCTTGTCATCTTACCGATGATCTTTCCGTCCTCCTTCGGCTCCTGTCTGATATTCAGATAATTGTTCACATTGGAAATACCAATGTTGTCATACATATTCAGAACCATGGTGCGCAGATCCAGCTTTCTCGCCTCATTGAGGGCATACCGCTGCTGCACATACTCGGAGGAAATATAGCCGGCCGGAATCTTGATCCACCCGTCCTGCTCCTCCTCTATGGTGTAGCGCTCATTTCTCAGCACCTGTTCCAGCACCTGAGCATCCTGATTCGGCTCGCTTCTCACGTTCAGCTTATCTGCCGTGATCACGGCCATCTCGTCTACCAGATCAAAGGCCGCTGTCTTCGCCTCCTCCCCGGTCAGCACATATTCAGAGCTGATGTACCCGGTCAGCCCGCCGGAAGTAACCTGATACCATCCTTCTGTGGAATCATCCAGAATCTCGCAGGCGCTTCCGTCCAGCAGTTTTCCGATAATGTCCGCATTCTGATCCGGGCTCTCCCGCATATTCAGATAGCCGGTTACCTGGACAATTCCCAGATTTTCGTAGGACTCTACGACGGAGGCCTTCTGCTCGTCAATTTTCTTCTGCTCCTCGTCCTCCTCCATCAGCTCGCCCTCTAAAGCTGCGGCCTCTGTTTCATCCGTCCCCGCGCTCTCGAAGACTCCCTCAATGTTCGAAGTGTCAGCCGAGCGTCTCGTCCCCAGCTCAATCCTTCCTCCTTTTGCAATCTTGCCTGCCAGCACAATGAGCAGGATCACAATCACACATCCCGCTGCAATCAGAAAGTATTTAAACGGATCTTTTCCGTTTCTTTTCCTCCTGGCTTTCTTCAGCCTGGCAGCGTAGTCATCCGGTTTGTTAATTCCCATTCTTATCGCTCCATTTACTGTAGTCTTGACTATCGAGCCATCTCGCGGCCAATCCTGCGCGAAAGGCCAGAAGCGCTGCTTCTGTTTTTTAATATGTTACGAAATTATTACAATCTCAAAACATCTACAGGGAATTATATCATATCTTGTCGATAAAAGCGACTGTAAAAAAATAAATTTATTATAAACGCCGCTGTCTCTCCGGCACCTTACCGCAAAACAGACGGCACAGGCTCAGTCTCCCCACGGAATCAGTCTCCCAGCATATTCACAATGCGGTACGGAGTTCTGTAATTCCAGGTGGAAATCTTGATTCCGCTCCTCCTGCTGGCTGCGTGGACAATCTGGCCGTTTCCGATGTACATGGCCACGTGGTTGACAGTTCCTCCGCTGTTTGCATAAAAAATCAGGTCTCCGGGCCTCATCTGGGAAGACTTGATGGGCGTGCCCTGTCTTGCCTGCTCCCTTGAGGTTCTCGGAAGCGTAATTCCCGCCACATGGCTGTAGACATACTTTACGAAGCCAGAGCAGTCGGCTCCCGTATGGGGATCGTTTCCGCCCCACACATAACGGTTTCCCACAAACTGCAGCCCGTAGTTTACCATCTTGTTTCTCAGGGACTGGTTTCCGTCCAGAGGGCTGAACTTGACTGCCTCCGGCAGCGCATAGCGCACATCCACATAGTCAGTGGAAACATAGGCTGTGGAGGTATCCAGCTCGATTCCCACCCAGCCGTCTAACTGCTCTGTGACAGGATATCTCTCGTTGTTGGAAATCTGCGTCCAGATTTTAGAATCCTGAGACGGCTGTTCCCTGACATTCAGGCGGTCCGTGGAGACGATGGCCATCAGCTCCGCCACATTTAAAGCCTCATCCTTCGCCGCCTGGCCTGTAAGAATGTAGTCGGCGCTCACATAGCCCGTGACGGGGCCGGATTTGATCTTATGCCATTTTCCGTCCTCTGTGGTTTCCAGGATTTCACCGGCTGATTTGCTGGTCATCTTGCCGATGATCTCGCCGTCCTCGCTGGGCTCCTTGCGGATGTTCAGATAGCTGTCCACGCTGGAAATTCCCAGGTGATCATAGAGGTTTAAAACCATGGATTTCATATCCAGCTTTCTGGCCTCATTGAGATCATAGGCAACTGTCGCATAGTCGGCAGAGATATATCCGTTTGAGATCTTAATCCATCCGTCCTCCTGACTTTCCACCAGGTACCGCTCATTTTCAAGGGCCTGTCCCACCACATCGGACTCTGTGCTGGGCTCTTTCCTGATATTCAGCGAGTCTGCGGTAATTGTAGCCCGGAGCGCAACCTCCTCCATGGCTTTCTTCTTTGCCTCTTCTCCGGTCAGCACATACTCCGAGCTGATATATCCCTCAATCCCGCCGGAAGAAATATGATACCAGCCCTCTGTGGAATCATCCAGGATCTCGCAGGCTCCGCCGTCCTGGAGCTTGCCGATTACATCGGCGTCTGTGCTGGCCGTCTCTCTGACATTCAGGTAACCGGTTACCTGAACCATACCCAGGTTCTGGTAGGATGCAATCACTGCCTCTTTCAGTGCCTGCTCCTCCACTTTTTTTATCTCCTCCTGCGAGAGAGTCTCCTCTGCAGCATTTCCCCCTGGGTTTACCACCTGACCCTCTCTCTTTCCCAGAAGGCGGCTTCCTGCAAACAGAATTCCCGCCAGAATCACGACAGCCGCAATCCCGATGAGGGCATACTCCCGATACAGTCCCCTGCGTTTTTTATTTTTCTTACTGATGCTGCGGTCCATGCTCTGAAGGATGCCGGCGCTGCTCTCTGAGGACTGACCGCCCAAATCCTCCTCTGCAGGACGTTTGAAAATCCGGCGCTCCGGCCGGCCGCCGTTAGGGGCCGTCTCCTCTTCTCCCTCCAGATCCAGATCCTCCAGAACCAGAGTGTCCAGATCCAGCTCGTCTGTGCTGCTTTCCTGCTCATTGATGCCTGATGCACTGCCGCCTGCTGCATCCCCCAGCTTTCCTGACTCCTCCGGCTTTCCTGACTCCTCCTGGATTGTTTTCTCTAAATTTTCCAAATCCTGTTTATCATTCATTTATATTCTCCGTTCCTGTCTCAAATTGGTCCACGGTTTTTCTTTTCCCTGCACTCACAGGGCAGATTGCTGCGTATGATTATATCATTAATCCGGCCTGTTGCCAACAAAAAAGAGGAGGATTTTTCCCTCCTGCATCCCGGCAGTGATTCTTTTTCCCCAAAAGATTCGGAGCGGACAAAGACAGGTCCGGGAACGTCAAAACAAGGGCGGCCGGAAACCCCCGCCTCTTTTCCTCTGCGTGGTTTCCGGCCGCCCCTTCCAGTAGGACCTGCATTTTGCGCTTTAATCCTTCGAATGTCTTTCATCTGCTGCAGTTTTTCTGCGCCTTCCCATTCCCTATCTGGCCAGCATCATCCTGTCATTTGCGAACTCGCCGCCGCTGGCCTGCTCAAACTTCCTCAACAGGTCCTCTACCTTTAAATGTTTCTTTTCTTCTCCCGCCACATTGTAAATAATCTTTCCCTCATGCATCATAATCAGGCGGTTTCCGATGTGGATGGCGTCCTTCATATTGTGGGTTACCATCATGGCAGTCAGCTTCTGACCTGCCACCATCTGCTCTGTCAGCTCCAGCACCTTGGCCGCCGTCTTGGGATCCAAGGCCGCTGTGTGCTCATCCAGAAGAAGGAGCTTTGGCCTCTGAAGCGTAGCCATAAGAAGGGTGAGAGCCTGCCTCTGTCCGCCGGAAAGAAGTCCCACCTTGCTTGTCATCCGGTCCTCAAGTCCCAGACCGAGCTGAGCCAGAAGCTCCCGGTAGAGCTCCTTCTCACGGCTCCTGATCCCCCAGCCAAGGCCTCTCTTCTGCCCTCTGCGGTAGGCCAGAGCCAGATTTTCCTGAATTTCCATGTTGGCCGCCGTCCCTCTCATGGGATCCTGAAACACGCGGCCGATATATTTGGCCCGCCGAAACTCCGGCTCCCTGGAAATATTCACCCCGTCAATCACGATCTTTCCGCAGTCAATGGGATACACGCCGGCAATCATATTGAGCATAGTAGATTTTCCGGCTCCGTTGCCGCCGATGATTGTACAGAAATCTCCCTCGTCCAGATGGAGATCTATGCCGTTCAAGGCCTTTTTTTCATTGATTGTCCCTTTGTTGAAGGTCTTTCTCACCTTTGTGATGGTCAGCACTCTTCCTCTCCTCCTTCCGTGTAGGCCATTTTCTGCCTGTATCTGGCCATCAGGACGGGGATCGCCAGAGCGACCACCACGATAATGGCTGTGAGGGCCTTCATATTGTCCGAGTCAAAGCCGAGTCTCAGAACGACAGCCCTGATAATCTGGTAGATAACAGAGCCTGCCACCACGGCGATCAGCTTCCAGTAGAACGGCACCAGCCTTCCGAGAAGCACCTCTCCGATAATAATGGCCGCCAGGCCGATGACAATGGCTCCTGTTCCCATCTGGATATCCGCATATCCCTGTCCCTGGCAGACAAGGCCGCCTGAAAGGCCCACCAGGCCATTGCTCACCGTCAGGGCCAGCAGCTTGTAGCGGTTTGTGTTGCCCCCCAGAGCCCGCACCATATCCTCGTTGTTTCCGGTTGCCCTCATGGCGCTTCCCAGCTCTGTACCGAAAAACCAGTAGAGGAACACAATGACTAATACCGTCACTACCAGTCCTGCCAGAATCATGGACTGGCTCTGGCTGATCCCCAGAGTCTCCTTCAGCCAGGAGAACGGCGTTTCTGCCTTTCCCAGGTTCATGTTGCTCTTTCCCATGACCTTCAGGTTTACCGACCAGAGAGAAATCTGAGTGAGGATTCCCGCCAGAATCGCCGGTATCTCAAACACCGTATGCAGAATTCCCGTCACCGCTCCGGCAATCATTCCGGCAATCAGGCAGATAACGAGGGCCGCCACCGGATTCATCCCCTTATCTGCCACCATGGCTGCGCAGACGCTCCCTCCCAGAGCGAAGCTGCCGTCTACGGTTAAATCCGCAATGTCCATCAGGCGGAAGGTAATATAAATTCCAAGAACCATGATTCCCCACAGAATGCCCTGTCCCACCGCTCCCTGAAGGGATGAGAGAATACCTGCCATACTACTCTTCCTCCAGCACAGACATATCGATTCCAAGCTCTGCAGCCGTGTCCTCGTTAATCTTCAGCTCACAGTCTGCATTGTCCATGTATTCAATCGGCATGGAAGCAATGTCTGCCCCGTTTGCAAGGATGTCAACTGCCTGCTCGCCTGCCATATAGCCCAGCTCATAGTAATCTACTCCGTAGGTGACAAGGCCGCCCTCATCCACCTGACCGCTCTCTCCGCAGATCGTCGGGATCTTGTTCTCATTGGCAATCATGGCTACCGTCGCATATCCGGAAGCGATGGTATTGTCCGTTGGCGTGTAGATAGCATCCACATTTCCAATCATGGACTCCACCACAGTCTGGATCTCATTGGTGCTGGAAACTGTGTAATCCTTGTACTGGATTCCCGCCTCCTCTAAAGCCTCCTTTGCCATCTCTGCCTGAATCTCGGAGTTGGCCTCTGCGCTGCTGTAGAGGATTCCCACTGTCCTGGCATCGGGCAGGAGCTTCTGGAGCAGATCGATCTGGGCCTTTACGGGAGTCAGATCGGAGGTTCCTGTCACGTTGCAGTTTGGCTTTTCGTTGGATTCCACAAGACCCGACTCTGCCGGATCTGTCACTGCGCTGACCACAATCGGGATCTCGTCCGTCATTCCTGCCACAGCCTGTGCCGCAGGAGTCGCAATGGCAAAGATCAGATCGTTTCCGCTGTCCACCAGCATCTGCGCAATCGTCTGGCAGGCAGACTGATCTCCGGAAGCATTCTGCTGATCGAGCTGCACGTTGAGCCCTGAATCCTCAATGGCTGCTACAAAGCCTTCGTTTACTTTGTCAAGGGCCGTATGCTGGGTGAGCTGAAGCACGCCAATCTTGAACTCCTCACCTGAATCAGAGGCTCCTTCCCCTGCCTTGCCCTCAGACGACGCCTCCTGCTTCGTCTCCGGGGCGGCGCTGCCGCTCTCTGTGCCTGAACCTGTATTTCCCGAACAGCCCGCCATAGAAAGAGCCATCACTGCCGCCATGGCCGCCGCAAGCATTTTTCCTGTTTTTCTCATAACATCTCCTCCATTCCAACTGGCATTCCCAGTTTCTTTTCTCCAGAATTCTTTTTTCGTTTTCAGGCTTACCGCAATCTTACTACACATTTTCCGCCGCGTCAATTTTATTTCTTTAATATCCCACGAAATCAACGCGTTAAAGCACAAAATCAGCATTTTGCATAATTTCAGGTGCCTGTTTTTGTGTAAAATAACAACAGGTTTTATGTACCTGCCCCACCGCCTCAGATTTTGCCCGCCCCTCTGCAGCCGTCCGGGATCTCATATCCTGAAAATCCCCGGTACAAACCATAAAAAATCCCGAAAAGTTCAGACGAAGTTCTTACACCTGATAAATCTGCCGGGTCAGCTCTGGCAAAAAAGGGAAGAAATCTTTTGGCAGCTGCTGTTGCTGTGAAGCCAAAAACTTTCTTCCCTCTCCCTGTCTATTCTTTTGCGATGGGAAGCCGCACAATAAAGCTGGTGCCTCTCTTTCCCTCCTCCTGACTGGAGACAACCTTAACAGTACCGTGATAAAAATTCACAATGTGTTTTACAATGGAAAGGCCGAGACCCGTGCCGCCCTGCTTGCGGCTTCTTCCCTTGTCCACCCGGTAGAAACGCTCAAAAATCCTCCCAAGGCTCTCCTTCGGAATTCCCACTCCGTTGTCTGAAACGATCAGAACCATATCCTTCCGCTCTTTTTTCAGGGAAAGCCACACCCTTCCCCCGTCCAGATTGTATTTGACCGCATTGCTGAGCAGGTTTGTAAACAGTTCTTCCATCTGCCTTGCATCGGCACAGATCAGGAAGTCATCTGCATCTGTCTCCACCTGAATCCGCCTCTCTTTGGCCATCCCCTCCACAGAGGAAGCTGCCTCCCTGGCAATTTCCAGGGTACGGATATCTTTAAGCTCCGCCTGCGCTCCCCCCGACTCCAGGCGGGAAATCATGAGAATATCGTCAATCAGACGAGTCATGCGGACTGCCTCTTTCTTGATCCTGCTAAGGAAATCCTTCCGCATTTCCGCATTGTCAGCCATGGGAGTGTCCAGAAGCTCCACATACCCGCGGATGGAGGTGATCGGCGTTTTCAGCTCATGGGACGCATTGCTGAAAAACTCCTGGCGAATCTGCTTTTCCTGTTCCAGGCGGTTGAGATACTCCCGAACATTTGTCGACATACGGGTCGTTGTGTCCGCGATCACATTGATCTCCGGGTATTCGCATTTTTCAAAATGAAAATCCGTGTAATCTCCGTTCACCTTTATCATCTCTCTGGATATTTCCAGAAGGGGCTTGGTGATGGACTGGGAAAACCGGTCCGCCTCCAGCACAGAGCCTATGAGGGCAACCGTAAAGCTCAGAAGAATAGCCGGAAGAAGCATGATCGTATACTCCCTCATTCCCGTATAGGGAACTGCCAGTCTGAGAATACAGTCTGAGTAAGAGGACTGAATAGCTACATAGAGCATTTCCTGTCCCAGGGTTTTGGAGCGGCGTCTTGCGTCTCCCACCCCATCCTGCAGGGCTTCCTGAATCTCCTCCCTCTGCATGTGGTTGTCCAGCTCTGATGCATCCCTTACCCCAGTGTCAGCCTCGACCACGCCATCGGGCCGGATGATCGTCAGACGGCTGTTGTTCAGACTGGCGGCCCTCGTAAATTTCTCTGCCTGAGCCTTCAGATCTCCCTCATACTCCAGGGCGCTGTCCATGGTTTCCAGAGTGAATTCCATATCTTCCCTGCTGTTTTTCAGGATTACGCTGCTCGTCACTATGTAGAGAATCACGCTGTTCAGTGCCAGAGCCATTATGAGAAGCTGAATAAATTTTCTGAATATCGCCGTTTTCATTCTGTCTTTCCCCCGATTTTCCCGCACTTCTGCAGTCTGCCGTCAGCTGATCCGGTACCCGACGCCCCGGACCGTCTTTATACTGTGTCCTGCCTCCCCCAGCTTCTGCCTGAGAGTCTTAATATGCATGTCGAGCGTTCTCGTCTCTCCGTCATAATCATAGCCCCAGATTCGATCGAGGAGCTCCTCCCTTGTCACAACTCTGCTGGTATTTTCCATCAGATAGCAGAGAAGCTCGTATTCCTTCAGGGTGAGCTCCACCTCCTGGCCGCGCATCCTGACCTCCCGTTTCTCCAGATCGATGGAAATATCTCCCACAGACAGGTTTTTTCCCTCCTGCTTGTCGTCGCTGAAACGTTTCAGCAGGTTCCTGATACGCGCAGAAAACTCCAGAATTCCAAAGGGCTTTGTCATATAGTCGTCTGCTCCCCCGTCCAGTCCTGCCACCACATCCAGCTCGCTGTCCTTGGCCGTCAGCATCATAACGGGAATTTTCTTTGTCTCTGCAGCAGCCTTAAGTTTCCCCACTGCAGCCATCCCGTCCATTCCCGGCAGCATCCAGTCAAAGACAAAGAGGGAGGGGAGATCCCCCTGGGCCTCCTTCACCGCTTCCAGAGCCTCCTCAGCTGTTTCGAATGAGCGCGTCTGGTATCCAAAGCTCTCCAGCGCCACGCAGATCAGGTTTCTGATATTTTCGTCGTCTTCTGTCACATAAATCAGGTGCTTCATTTTACTGTATCTCCTCTTTCACATAGCCTGCAATATTTCTGGCATGATCGGCAATTCTCTCATAGTTGCTGATAGCATCGAGGAAGATCACTCCGCTCTCGGTGCTGCATTCACGGTTGGAAAGACGCTCCATGTGAAGCTCCTTTAACTCTTCCTCAAGGCTGTCCACCGCCTCCTCATACCGTGCGGCCTGGCGTACTTTTGAAAGCTCCTTGTGTTCTCTGGATTCCACAGCCGTCTCGACAGACTGCAGGGCTGCTCCGGAAATCTTCTTTAAATCCTCCTCCCCGCTCTCTGAGAAGGGACTGCCTGTTCTGATGACTGTCTGGGCCAGCTCTGCCAGATTTTCCGCGTGATCGCCGATACGCTCAATATCTCCGATTGTGTAGAACAGATTCTTTACCAGCAGGTGCTGGCTGTCGTTCAGGGAAAGATTGTTGATCTTAACCAGGTAGTCTGTGAGAACCGTATCCAGGTGGTTCAGCTTTTTCTCATTTTCAAAAACCTCGTTGCAGAAGGCCTCGTTCCTGTCTGTCAGGGCTGCCGTGGCAATCTTAAGGTTAGCGATGGCAACCTTTCCCATATTGATAACTTCCTTCTCAGCCGTGTCAATGGCAAAAGACGGAGACTCTAACAGTCTGTCGTCCAGATGGCGCAGAATATCTGTCTCCACATCGTCCTCGGTCCGCTCACTCTTCTTTTCCTTGACAATGGCGCAGGCGGTCTTTACGAGAAGCCCTGCAAACGGGAACAGGATAATCGTGTTGGACACATTGAAAATGGTGTGAAAAATCGAGATTCCCACGCTGTCCGCACTGGAAGCCGCAAAGGACGGGTTCAGGAAGAACACAATAAACATGATCGTTCCAAAGAGGATCGTTCCGAACACATTAAACAGCAGATGAATCACTGCTGCCCTTTTTGCCGTACGGCTGGCTCCCACTGAGGAAAGCAGAGCCGTGACACAGGTTCCGATATTCTGGCCCAGGGTAATAAATACGGCTGACTGCCAGTTTACCATCCCGTTCAGCGCCAGAGTCTGAAGGATTCCCACAGATGCGGAGCTGCTCTGGATAATAGCGGTTACCACAAGACCCACGAGAACCCCCAGGAGAGGATTCTGTCCAAGGGTCTGAAAGGCCTGAGAAAAAACAGGCGCATCCCTGTAGGGCTCAATGGATGAGGACATGAAGGAAAGGCCGATAAACAGAAGGGCAAACCCTATCAGGATCTCACCGCCCTCCTTCTTTTTGTGGCTTTTCGTGAACATCACAAGGAAAGCTCCGATGAAAAATAAAAACGGAGCAAAAAATTCCGGTTTCAGCACCTCCCCCCACTCGCTCATGGATACAATCCAGCTGGTGATCGTGGTGCCGATATTGGCACCCATAATAATTCCAGTGGCCTGGAGCAGATTGATGAGCCCTGCATTTACAAATCCCACTACCATAACCGTAGTGGCAGAGCTGCTCTGGATAATGGCGGTCACGATTGCTCCGGCAAGCACTCCAAGCAGCCGGTTATTTGTGAGGACTCCCAGCATGTGCTGCATACGGCTGCCGGCAGTTCTCTGAAGGCCGTCGGCCATGGTTGCCATTCCGTAGAGGAACATCCCAAGGCCTCCGGCAAATTGAAACAGCATCCCCAAATCTGATATGGACATGATTTTTCTCCCCTATTGTAAAACTTTTATTGTAAAATCTATTGTAAAAAGTATGTTCTAACTATATCAGTTCTATGTAAAGTCCGCTCACAGCTTAATGTAAAATTTCTGTAAAAACGCGTCTGGCGTTCCTGTAAAACACCGACTCGATCTCAGAAGCCGCAAATCCCTGGCGGTGCATCTCATCTGCAATTTTCCAAAAGGCCGCCGGCGAATCCACTTCCAGTTCTCCCGTGATGCCGTCAAAATCTGATCCAAGGCCGATGCACTCAATTCCTCCCACATTCCTGATATATTTCATCTGTGACACCATATCCCTCACAAAGCTCTGCCCGCCCCCTTTTTGCATAGACTGGCTGGCACTTAAAAAGGCCGGACAGAAATTGATTCCCATAACCCCTCCCCGGTCAGCCAGGAGACGTATCATCTCATCTGTCAGATTCCTCACATTGCCAGCCGCCCCCCTGGCATTGGAGTGGCTGGCGATAAAAGGTCTTTTAGTGTGCTCTGCCATCTCAAAAAAACCCGCATCTCCCAGGTGCGACACATCGATAATCATTCCCAGTCTCTCCATCTCCTCCAGAAAAGCGATGCCCTTTTTAGTCAGCCCCTTCTCTGTCTCCGGCTCCATGATTCCTCTCTCAAAGTCAATCCTGTTTGGCCAGGCCAGATCGTTGGGGTAATTCCAGGTCAGAGTCATCATCCTGGCTCCCCTTTCGTAAAATTCCCGTAAAATCTCTGTCTCTCCCCGGCACACTGCTCCCTCCTCTATAGTCAGAAGGGCGGACATCTTCCCCTGATTCTCGTTTTTTAAAAGATCCTCAGCCGACAGGACCGGAGAAATCACATCCCTGTTTTTTTCCATCTCCCTCCAGAACAGATCACAAACGGCCATACTGTATCTGTAGGGATCCGGCTGGGTTTTCAGATTCGTAAAAATCGCAAAGCACTGAATAAGCGCTTCCCCAGCCCTCATCCTTTCCAAATCCAGATGGCCGCTGTTTTTTCTCAGTGATTCCCCTGTATTTTCCGCCCCAAGATCGTAGAGACGTGTAAGGGTATCACAGTGCATATCAATATATTTCATACGTCCTTCCTCCTGTTCACACTATACACTGATTGTAGCATGAACAGCCGGGAACGGCAACCAGAGACAGGCTGCAAGATCGCCTTTTCTGGTCTGACGGACTTTTCAGCCAAGGGCTCAGCCGATCTCCAGGTAGGCGCGGAGCGCAGGAAGCCTCTTTTTTGCCGTCTCGATCCCTTCTCTGTGAAGGGCCCGCAGCTTTCCGAGATTCTGCTCAAGCCTGGAGACGCGCACCGGCTGCTCCGGCCGGATCACAAAGATTCTCCCAGTTTCCTCCAGCCGGTCAATTTCCTCCTGCATCCAGTTATAGCGCTCCGGCACCTCATAGAGGGAATCCAGAAGTTTTGGCAGAGGCGCAAAATAGCGCTCATAGGCGCGGATAGTCATCCGGCTCAGGGGCTTTTTTCTGTATCCTTTGTTTCTCGTAAGCACGAGAACCACTTTCTCATACCCCAGGTCCATGGCCCTCTGATAGGCGATGGGAAGGGAAATTCCGCCGTCCAGATACTTTCTGTGGTTCACTGTCACCATCCGCGACAGAAGCGGCATGCTGGCGGAAGCCTGCACTGCCTTTATCATCTCCCCGCAACGGCTTTTCTCGAAAAACTCCGGTTTTCCCGTCCTGCATCTGGTGGCAACCGCCTCGAATTTCTGAGGCGAGGCAAAAAATGCCTGGTAATCAAAGGGAATCAGCTGATTAGACAGCTCCCCAAAGACAAAATCAAAGTTAAAGACCAGCCTGTTTTTGAGCAGGCTTCTCATCCCCATGTACCGCTTATCGTGGAGAAACTCCTCATTAATCTGAAGCATCCTTCCCTTCTGTCCGGTAATGTAGTTCATGCCGGCCATTGTCCCGGCAGATACTCCGTTTACATAGGACATCACAATCTTTTCTTCTGTCAGTACGTCCAGGACCCCGGCGGTGAACATGCTGCGCAGGGATCCTCCCTCCAGTACCAGTGCTCCTTCTGTCATTGTCATCTTCCTCTAAGCTCTCCAGTCTTTCATTTCCTTCCATCTGCCCGCCCGGCTCCCAGCAGGCTCTCACCGCCATACTATGAGGCAGGAAGGCATATGGTTCATGGTTTTACATAAGAGGTGCAGCCAGCCTCAGAGCCTTTCCCGCAAACCTCTTGATAAAAGGGTAATTATGGCAGTCAGCCACTGTAATTTCCCTGCATTTTTCCAGAGTACGTTTAAAATCCGTCTCCACCTCAGCCACTACCGGATGCTTGTAGAAGTAGGAAGCACACTCAAAATGAAGGTAAAGGCTTCTGAAGTCCAGATTGATAGTTCCCACCACAGCTTTCTCATCATCGGAGGTGAAAACTTTCGCATGTACAAAACCAGGCGTGTACTCATAGATTCTCACCCCGGCTCTCAGAAGCTCCTCATAATAGGAGCGGGCCAGCAGGTAGGCCGACTTCTTATCTGGTATATGAGGCATAATAATCACGGTTTCCACGCCTCTCTTGGCCGAATACTGCAGGGCATTGATCATCTGGTCATCCAGAATCAGATACGGCGTCATAATGTGCACATACCTCTTGGCATGCCCCAGTATATCCAGGTACACCTGCTCTCCCACATTCTCTTTGTCAAGAGGGCTGTCGCCATAGGGGATGACGAAGCCGGAACGGTCGAGATTCGGCGGAAATTCGTACTCAGGCTTCCTCAGATAACGATCATAATCTTCTTTCTCCCACTCCGTCACATTCCACATCTGCAGAAACATCATCGTAAATCCTGTCACCGCCTCGCCCTTCAGCATGACGGCCGTATCCTTCCAGTGACCAAACCGCTCCTTCCTGTTGATGTATTCGTCAGCCAGGTTTACGCCTCCCGTAAAAGCCGTATGGCCGTCAATCACACAGATTTTCCGATGATCCCTGTTGTTCTGATGGGTGGACAGAGCCGGACGGATAGGAGAAAACATCTTGCACTTGATTCCTTTCTCCCGAAGCGTCTTGGGGTAGGCATAGGGAAGCAGCATCAGGCAGCACATGCCGTCGTACATAACCCGGACTTCCACTCCCTCCTTCACCTTCTCCTCCAGGATTTCCAGAAGGCTGTTCCACATCTCTCCCCGCTCCACAATAAAATATTCCATAAAGATAAAGTGCTCAGCCTGTTTCAGCTCCCGCTTCATCTCCTCGAACATGTCCTCTCCGAGAGGAAAATACTTGGCAGCCGTGTCGGCATATACGGGAACGCCGGCATACCGGTTCATATACTTCACCAGATTTCCCTGGCTGGAGCTTATCTCATTAAAGCGCAGTGCCGTGGCCTCATCCTGTTTCAGATAGGGAGCTGTCTCGGCTGCCGTCACCTGGAGCCTGAGCCCTATCAGTTTGGTACCCACCTGCAGCTTCACAAACAGATAAAACAGAACTCCGAACACAGGAAACACCAGGATAGGCACTACCCATGACAGCTTGATGGTGCTGCTCTCATCTGCACTGATAATATAGATCAGAACCACTGCGCTCAGAATCACCGAAGCTCCATAGAAATAGAGCGTATAATCTTCCAGCCACGAAATTCCCAAAAGCAGGACAGCCACCTGAATCAGCAGGAACAGAACCACAAGGGTCGTTCTTCCAAACACGATTCTCAGCAGTTTTTTTCTCTTTTTCATCTCTCTTTTCTCCTGTATATCCGCCTTTCTCCTCAGGCCCTTCCTGTGCGGAAATTCAAAGGAACGGGGCGCGCCTTAAAGCCGCTCCCCGTTCTCTCTGCTTTACTCCTCATATCTTCAGCTGAGAATTTTCTCCCTGCTCCCCTCCTAGTCCTCAAGAGCCTGGCGAATATCCTCAATAATATCGTCTGCATTTTCAATGCCTACACTGAAGCGGATCATAGCCGGATCCACTCCCGCCTCCACAAGCTGCTCGTCTGTAAGCTGGCGGTGTGTATGGCTGGCTGGATGCAGGACGCAGGTGCGCGCATCAGCCACATGTGTCACAATCGCTGCCAGCTTTAATTTATCCATGAAGACAGCCGCTGCCTCTCTTCCTCCCTTTAACCCGAAGGAGATTACGCCGCACGTTCCGCCTGGCATATATTTTTTCGCCAGCTCGTAATACTTGTCTCCTTCAAGCCCCGGATAATTGACCCAGGCCACATCCTCTCTGGATTTTAAGTATTCAGCCACCTTTAAGGCATTTTCACAGTGGCGCGGCATTCTCAGGTGAAGCGTCTCCAGGCCGATATTCAGCAGGAAGGCATTCATCGGAGCCTGAATGGAACCCAGGTCCCTCATCACCTGTGCGGTAGCCTTTGTAATATATGCGCCCTTTCCGAATTTCTCCGTATAGATAATTCCATGGTAGGAGGCATCCGGGGTGGTAAGGCCCGGGAACTTGTCCTTGTGAGCCTCCCAGTCGAAATTTCCGCTGTCCACGATACAGCCGCCCACGGTCATGGCGTGGCCGTCCATATATTTCGTGGTAGAGTGTGTGACAATATCGGCTCCCCACTCAAAGGGACGGCAGTTGATCGGCGTGGCAAAGGTGTTGTCGATGATCAGCGGAACGCCGTGGCTGTGAGCCGCCCTGGCGAACTTCTCAATGTCCAGCACCACCAGGGCCGGATTGGCGATGGACTCGCCGAAAACGCACTTGGTATTGGGGCGGAAGGCTGCATCCAGCTCCTCCTCAGAGGCATCCGGATCCACCAGTGTTACATCAATGCCCATTTTTTTCATGGTGACAGTGAAGAGGTTTGAGGTGCCTCCGTAAACGGTAGCTGCGCAGATAAAATGATCTCCTGCCGAGCAGATATTGAATACAGAGTAGAAGTTTGCCGCCTGTCCGGAAGAAGTCAGCATAGCAGCCACGCCGCCCTCCATCTCGCAGATCTTGTTTGCCACTGTATCATTCGTCGGGTTAGCAAGCCTGGTGTAAAAGTATCCGTTCTCTTCCAGATCGAAAAGACGTCCCATCTGTTCGCTGGTGGAATACTTAAATGTCGTGCTCTGGTAAATCGGAAGGATTCTTGGCTCTCCGTTCTCCGGCTGCCATCCTCCCTGAATACACGTTGTCTCGATTGAACGCTTTTTGCTCATACTTATGTCTTCCTCCTCTGTCCGGCCCTAGGGCCTTTCTACTTCCTAGCGCAGTCTGAACCCTCACTGCCCGGAATACCTGGTCTTCCTGCCCCTTTGCCAACAGGCGTCATCCTCCGTCTGCGGCGCAGAATCGGCCGAAATGAATGTTCAAACTTGTTTTAGTCTATCACAAAATGCAGTTGGCGGCAAGAGGGGATTCAGAGGAGATGCCCCGGGGCTTTTTACTGCTTTCCCTGCCGCTTCAGCTTATTGTACAGATCAAAAATCAGGGAACCCGTATTTTCATACTCAGCCGGGTATTCCTCCGGCCCGATCTCCACCCTGCAGGACTGATAGCCGTTGATAATTCTCGTATCGTTCTTTCTGTTTTCCCTGGTCCCAGAGCCGTAATTCAGATGCTGGTGTCCGTGAAACATATATTTGGGATGGAACTCGTCCAGGATCTCGTGAAAGCATTCAAAGCCCCGGTGAGGGAAATCCTCTCCGTCCCCCAGCCCCCTGGCAGGGGCATGGGTCAGGAATACGTCGATCCCGTGGTATTTCTGAATCTGGCGCTTCAGCTTCTGAACCCTCTTTTTCTGCTCCTCCTCCGTGTACATGTAAATGCCGTCCGGCTTGTACCGCAGGCTTCCCCCCAGTCCGGCAATGCGAAGCCCCTTATAGTTGAACACCCGCTCCTCCACGCAGATGCAGCCCTCCGGCGGATGTGCGCGGAACCGGTCGTCATGGTTTCCCATAATGTAGACCACAGGGGCATGTCCCATTGTCACAAGAAATTCCAGGTAGGAGGCGCTCAGATCCCCGCAGGAGAGGATCAGGTCCACATCCCGCAGCCTGGAACTGTCATAGTGATCATAAAGCGCCCTGGACTCCTCATCCGCGATAATCAGAACCCTCATTATTTTTGCTCCTTCCTGCCTCCCGGCTCTGTGCCGCATCATTTCCGTCTGTCTCCTCCGGCTCCTCCACCTCTACTCCGAGAGCCTCCAGAAATGCTCTTGCATCATCCTTGAATTCGTCCACTGAAGGGATCCGCCCGACTACATTTTCATTGAGCCAGTCCATCTTGACGATCTGAAAAGCGCTCAGGGGACCGCTTCCCTCTCCTTTCAGCTTTCCCTTTCTGGTGCGTATCTCCCCGTCAAAAGGCGACAGATTCCCCTGCACAATCTCCTTTTCAAACAGATCAATCATTTTTTTCGTCCCGTAGGGGATTCTTGATGAGAGAAGGACGCTCACTACGCCGGCAGACATTCCAAGGAAATAGTTGACAGCCCTTCCGCTGCCTGTGATCTCCTTTGAGTTAAAATTCCCATCCATCACAGAGTCCACAAGCAGGGAGTAATACCTTCCCCAGTCGATAAACGGCATGGCCAGGTTTTCAAATACTTCCTTTTTCCGGTTGTACCGCAGAAGGCCGAACATGCGGCTCTCCTCTGCGGGCAGCTTGAGATCCGGGCCGGATACAATCGAAAATCTGCCCTTTCGGATCTCCCTCTTCCACCCGGTTTTCTTAAGGTTTGACCATTTCAGGTAAACCTTTGCATCAGGCCGGATCATCTGGGCTCCGATGGCAAAGGCATTGATATTCGCCACAGCTCCGTAAACGGGATAGTCTGCCACATAGGCGATCCGGCTGTCCTCAGCCATGGATGCGGCGATCATGCCAAGGATAAATTTGGCCTCATACATTCTCGCATAATAGCTTCTGATGGAGCGGTAGGAAGCATTGACCGAACAGTTCAGGATCTTAACCTCCGGATGGTTGACCGCGGCCTCCAGAGCCTGGCTGCGCATCTGCGCAGAGGTGGTAAAGATCATATCGTTTTTCTGGAGCACCGCCTTTGCCAGCGCATCTTTGACCGCCTCTTCGCTGCCGCAGTTATTAAACACTGAAACGGATATTCGGTTTCCGTACTTTGCCTTCAGAGCCTGCCAGCCCAGCTCATGCCCATAGGCCCAGGCTGAGGTTTCCGGCTCCTTGTCGTTGATAAAGGCGACGCGGAACTCCTTCTTCTGCTCTGCGCCGGGGAGCAGATAGCCGAAGAGGCCTCCCCTGTCCCTCTCGCGCTTTCCGTCCCGTTCCACCACCTCCTCATCTTCGATAAGGGCCACCTTTTTTTCCTTCTTTGCAAGCTCCAGCTCCTGCCATACCCTCTCAATTCTTGCCCGGATCTCCCCGTCGCTCTCCTCCAGAAGACCGCTGTAGCCAAAAATCTGCAGATAGGTTATGAATGCATCGCTCTCCTCGCTCAGTTCCTCTTTCCCGGCCTTTTTCTGATAACAGCTGCAGAACCGGGCAAAGGCAGCGCGAAGCTCCTTCACATGGGCCTCCTTCCAGTTGCTCACCAGATCCTCATCGAACCAGTCTGCCAGTCTCCGGTAGGACTCCGGCTCCGAAAAGAGAAGATCAAAAATCCCTGTCACGCGGTTAAATTCCGCATACTGGTAAAAGGCTTCCGTCTCCTTCTTTCCGTCCCTCTTAGGCAGAATGCGGATAATCTCGGCTGTAATTCCCGCGGCACCCACATACTTCATAACGCTGGCCCGCTTATTTCCCTCCCGGACATAGAAATGGTTCATATACTCGTAGACTTTAATGGGGTCGCGGATTCCCTCTGAAAGCTGAGCCATATAGAGCTGCTCCCATTTGCTGGAAAACTCTGTCTTTTCCGACAGTATCGGCATAAAATTGCATGCAAAGCTCTCCGAGCGGGCTGCCGTCTTTGTGCCCGTCACCCGGGAAAGGGGAATCTCAAACACACCTATGGGTATTCTTCCGGCTGTCTTCGTGTGGGCGAGCATCTCGTCCAGAGCCGGCAGATAGGGATACTTTCCCTTTCCGGCTGCCTCCCGAAACGCCTTAAGCCCCGCACGCCTGGCTTTCTTGTATTCTTCTGCTGATGAATGGTTCATTTATTTCTCCCTCCCCCTACTTTTCATCCTCTCTCTGCTCCCGGGTCTTCGGCTCTTTAACATCGCCGCCGTCCGGCACAGGCAGGTCAAGCTTTCCAGGAACAAGCCCCAGCAGTCCTCTGAGTACCCAGGCATTGTACCAGGCACAGAGGGGCAGAGCAATGAGAGGCGGAAGGAAGGCTATCTGCGGAAAATAGACAAAGCAGAGAACTATGATCAGAAATACGCATCCATCACCGATGAGCATCATCACCGTCTTCGGAAGATTTTTAAATCCGGCTATCACTGCGTTTTTAAACGTCACGGCGAGAGGGTTGTAAAACCTCGCCTGGAGCGGAAACAGATACAAAAACAGCACAACATAGACAAACAGCAGGTAAATATAAAGCGCCCAGCCTGCAAAGAACAGGATTCCGCTCCCAAGCGGCGTGCCGGAGATCTGCCGGAGAAACCATCCGTCATACCAGAGCAGGAATCCGGCCGCCCCCATAATCAGGGTCATGACAGCTCCCTGGGCTAGATTCTGTCTGAAGCTGTGAAAAAAATTTTTTATTGTACTGCTGTTGTCGTTTTCCATCATCTTAAAGCACACATAGTGCATGGCGCACAGGGATGCCCCTGCTGTGATAACCGGAATGCAGCAGACAAAGGTCAGAAGCGTCAGAAGAATCAGGTCGCCCACCCTTCCGACCGTCTGCCAGAACCCATTGTCTGTGTCAAAAATACGCTCTATCATCGTTTTTCCCTCATTTTCTTTTCTCTAATCCCTGCAGCTGTCTTTTGCTTTCCCTCATTCAGGCATGTACAGCCGCTGCGGTGCGTTTTTATATGTCCTCTTCGTCAATATTTTCCGCCTTCTCCTTCACATACTCGTGCACCATAAGTCCCAGCCTCAGCAGCATGGCGTCCTCAAAATTTCTGATATTCAGTCCCAGCAGTTTCTGCAGCTTGTCCAGCCGGTAAACCAGAGTATTTCTGTGAATATAGAGATGTCTGGCCGTTTCTGCAATGTTTAAGGAGTCGTCAAAGAACTGGCGGATCGTCATCAGCGCTTCCTCGTCCAGCTCATCCGGCCCTGCAAAGGCAAATACCTCGTCCAGAAACTTCCTGCACAGAGGCATAGGGAGACTGTAAATCAGCCTCCCCATCCCCAGCCGGTCGTAGGCCACCACATGGCTTTCCCTGCTGAAGATACGCCCGATTCTCATTGCCAGACAGGCCTCTCTGTAGGATTCGGAAAGTCCGCTCAGCTTTTTGGTAGGAGTCCCAAAGGAGAGACAGGCATCCTGCATCCCCTCCGTATTGATCACGTCGACGATATTGCGCCCTATCTCCTCCAGCCCCTCTGTGCTCTCTCCCTCCCGCATGGTTCTGACATAGACATACTTTCTGTGGGCTGTCTTAAACAGAAAGCCGCCTGCCGTTTCCCCGTAGAGGGGGCGAAGAATCTGAAGAATCACGTCCGAATCCCCGCCGTCCTCTCTGGTCTCTATCAGAAATACTGTTCTTGACACTCTGCCGTCCAGCCGAAACCGTTTTGCCTGATCGTCCACATCGACCGGGAGAAGGTGTCCGAGAACCACACGCTTTATAAAGTTTTCCCTGTCAAATCTGTCTTTCTGGAAGCGGATTAGCCCTGAAATCTGGAGAGCAGCCAGGCGCAGACAGGTGAGAACATCTCCGCTTCCCCGTCCAGCCAGAACAAATTCTGTCTTTCCTCTGTCAGCAACCTTTACCAAGCAGAGCTCTCCAAAACTCTGAAAATCTGCGCCTGAGGCGGCAAACTGTTCCGCCCGTTCAGTATCCTCCCTGCCGGGAGGGCAGGTGAACGCCGTCATCCCCCCTCCCGGCCGCAGCAGCATCAGCTCTATCCCTGTTATTTTCTTTATTTCTTCCAGTGTCGTTTGAAATGTGCTGTTTGAATTCAACCTTTTCCTCCTGCCTGTACCTCTGTTTTTTTATCCTGCCTGGCTCTTCTAATCCAGAAGGCTTTCCCGGCATCCGCCTCCCCTGTTTGTCTCTGTATCACCGCAGCTAAACCCGCTGTCAATGCTGTGGGCAATCAGTCTGGCTCTCAGCCTTCTCTTTCTGCATATCGAACACCCTCCGCAGTCATTCAGATCTTCCGGGAGTACAAACCGGATTCCCTTCACCTGGATATCACAGCTTTTTTTTCCATTCTGTGCCGGGATTGTAAAAATTTTCATTCCGCGCTCGCACTCTTCTCCGTTCATGCCGATTTCGGTGAGAATGGCTGCCAGCGCGGTCCTCTTTCCGGGGCATACGTTTCTGACAGTTGCATTCAGCTCTACGATTCTTCCAAGTCCTTCCTGGCAGATTCTCCCCACATCTACTACCTCCACGTCCTGACATCCGTCGATTGTGAAATCCACTGCCTCAGGACAGTGATCGGGCCTTACCTCCCCGCAGCACTCCACGTGAACACATGGATTCGGGAATGACACTTCATTTCCCTCTGCATCGCAGTATCTGATGCAGTGGTTGACGAATTTCCGGCCTCCTTCCTGGGACACGTCTCTGATATAGAACTCCAGAACCGCCCCCTCACATTTGCGGCAGCCCAGACTGTCAATCTTCCACTGGAGTGTGGTCGTGTTGATCATGGTGGCCGTTCCCTTGGTCGGAGTCAGAATGCTTGTAATGGCAAAGTCGCTGTTTACTTCCTCGTTAATTACAATCTTTGTGGCCCCGTGCCTGCAGCCATTTTTCATAAGGCGCTCAAATGCTGTCTGGGCTTCACCCAGCTCCCAAATCTCGATGATGTGGGAATCGGACGGCCCTGAAGCCCACGAGCGGAGTGCTTCCCGGTTTACCCCGTCAGGGGCGGCAATTCCGATACAGTAAACAGTAACTCCCGCCTGTCTGGCCTCAGCAGCTGCGCTGTCAGTCTGACTCCTGAATGGTGTCTGCCCGTCTGTAATCAGGAAAAGCATTTTTTCACCAGGCGTTTTCATATCCAGCAGCTTCACAGCTGCGCGGATCGCCTCTGCCGGGTTGGATTTTCCGCCGGCAGTCAGTCCCTCTGCCGCCCTTGCCGCCTGCTCCACAACAGGAGAAAGCATGGAGTTCACGGTTGCAGTATCAGAGAAGCTCACAAGCCCCACTCTCTTTTCTCCTGCATATCCCTCCGGCTGTGCAGACTCTCTCTCCAGAGTCTCAATAAAGGCCTTGATCCCCTTTTTCGCAGCCTCAAGAGCCGACCCTTCCATTTTCGCGGAACGGTCGATTGCAAATACAATGTCATGAGATTCCTTGCCGATACAGGGACAGGCTGCCAGTGACAGGGTTACCTTAACGGTTCCGCCACACTCGATTCTTTCCTCATTTATCCTCTTATTTGCATTTATAATTCCCATAAAAATATCCTCCTCATTCATCAAGCTGGTTCGTCCAGCTTTACCTTATACTATGAGAAAAGGGACAAAGAGGTGAATTTTTATGGCAGACGCACAACCGCAAAAGAGGACACCGCCTCCCCGGCGGCATCCTCCCCCTGCGCTTGCAAGGCGCACGCCTGCGCGCGCCTCTTTCCTGCGCTGTTAATTAAAAATTGCGTTCTCTGTTTCAATGTCAAAGGCATGCAGCTTCTCTGTATCCATATACAGGTTAACGCTGTCGCCCGGTTTTACACGGACAGAAGGATTTACTCTTGCCGTCCAGGTTGCACTGTCCATATCGAAGTACAGGAAGGTTTCAGCTCCCAGCATCTCGTATACGCGGATGGTTGCATGGAGGCAGGCATCCTTGTTTGCGCGCTCAATGTCTGTCTCGTCGTGCAGATCCTCCGGACGGATTCCCAGAGTAATCTTCTTGCCGATGTAACCCTTCTCCTTTAAGACAGCCGCTCTCTTTGCATCCAGGGTAATGCTCTGTCCGCAGAACTCCAGCACTACGCTGCCGCCGTTCTCCTTTACATCTGCATCCACCATATTCATCTGAGGCGCTCCGATGAATCCGGCAACGAACTTGTTTCCTGGTCTGTCGTAAAGATTTTCCGGCGTATCCACCTGCTGAACCACTCCGTCCTTCATAACAACGATTCTGGTTCCCAGCGTCATGGCCTCGGTCTGGTCATGTGTTACATAGATAATCGTTGTTCCCAGCTTCTGGTGGAGCTTGGAGATCTCAATACGCATCTGTCCTCTCAGCTTTGCATCCAGATTGGAAAGAGGCTCGTCCATCAGGAATACCTTCGGATTTCTGACAATGGCGCGTCCCATGGCAACACGCTGTCTCTGTCCGCCGGAGAGAGCCTTGGGCTTTCTGTCGAGGAGATGCTCCAGATCCAGAATTCTGGCTGCCTCATGAACCTTCTTGTCAATTTCTTCCTTAGACACCTTTCTGATCTTCAGTCCGAATGCCATGTTGTCGTACACGGTCATATGGGGATAGAGCGCGTAATTCTGGAATACCATGGCAATATCCCTGTCCTTCGGCTCCACATCATTCATCCGCTTGTCATCAATGTACAGATCGCCTCCGGAAATTTCCTCGAGTCCTGCAATCATACGGAGGGTTGTGGACTTTCCGCAGCCGGAGGGGCCTACGAAGATGATAAACTCCTTATCGCCAATCTCAAGGTTAAAATCCTTTACAGCCTCAAAGCCATTAGGATATTTTTTGCAGATGTGCTCTAACTTAACTGTTGACATAGCGTTTCTCCTTTTCTTTTTTTACATATTCAGGCCGTCTTCCCACCTGTTCCTGCTGGTCAGAGTATACAAAATTCCGGCCGCTTTTTCCATGTCACAGCCCACAAAAACAGGCTGCCTTTTTCGTCGTTTTGACGTTGCATTCCCGGTTGACATGTATTTTCAGGCAAAATGACGAAAATGTTCTGCCTGCAGCCCGGGATGATTTCGTTTTTTCGTTATAACAACGAATCCGTTTTACTTTTCTTCGCCGTCAAGGCAGCGCACGCTCTCCCGGATCATCAGTTTAGCCGGCAGCGTGATCTGCATGGGCAGCTCGCGTTTGGTAAAAATCCGGTCGCTCAGCAGATCTACTGCCCTCTCCCCCATAAAATCCATGTACAGACGCATGGTTGTGAGAGGCGGAACCATATATTTGGCTGTCGGAATGTCATTAAATCCCACCACACTGTAGTCCTCCGGACAGCGCTTTCCAGCCTGGCTGATGGCGTTCAGGCAGCCGATGGCCAGAGAATCATTTGCCACGAAAACGGCAGTGGGCGGATCCGGAAGCGCCATCAGCTCATTCATGAAGTGATTGCCCATTCTGGATGTGAAGGTGCCAATCCGCTCATATTCCGGTCGGTAGACTCCCTTCTCTTCCATAAAGAGACGGTATTCCAGGGTTCTTTTGTCGGGGTTTTCCTCCAGCCCTGTGCCTTCCGTATCATTGCCGCCGATAAAGCCGATCTTTCTGTGACCGCAGTCCCAGAGATAATTCAGAATCCTTCTGGACTCCCTTCGAAGCTCAAAGGCGATGGAATCATACTTCGTATCGTCCGGATTGCTGTCCACGAAGACGGTGGGGAGACCCAGAGCGTCGATCCGCCGGATCTCCTCCTCCTCAAAAGTTCCCAGACAGAGCACTCCGTCAAATCCTGTCTGGCGGAACTCATCCCCTCTCGATATGCTGGTAAGCCTGTAGCCCAGCTTTGCCGCCCGGCGCTCTATGGCGATGCGCACGGAGATGTAGTAGGGATCTTCCACCTCCCCCTCCAGCGAGTAGTAGTTAATCAGAAGGAGGGACAGTTTTTTCTTGCGCTTTTTCTGATTTTTGCTTCTGTACTCCAGCTCCTCAGCCATCTCAAATATTCTCTTTTTTGTCGCCGCATTGACGCTCAGCGTTTCATCGTAATTCAGCACTCTTGAGACTGTGCTGATGGAAACCTGCGCCTTCTCTGCTATATCCCTGATTGTTGCCATATGTAATTCTTCTCTTCCTTAAGATGTTTTATTTCCTGCTGCCTGCAGGCATATCCCGAACCGGAGTACAGCTTTCTTCTAACAGTGTCTGACGAATGCCAGTCCCTCAGCCTCCTGCTTTGCAGCGGCCTGGATTGAGAATCCCATGGAGAAATCCTCAATTCCTGTCTTGCAGCTGTCTGTCTGCTCCTGCCCGCAGGAATTGCTTCCCAGGCCGGAGTGTCTGTAATCAAGATTGATAATCACCGCATCCTCTTTCCTGATCTCACAGGGATGAGCTGCATTTCTCAGAGCCTCCGTGGAGTAATCGTGCACATTGATGCCAAAACTCTCACGGGCCTTAATGAGAATTCCGCTCTCGTTTCCTGACAGGGCAAGCCATCTGACATCCTCCCGGTGTCCGTTCTCCTGAGGTTTCACATAATTTGTGTGCATTCCCTCTACTGTCGTCCTGTAGACACCCATCACGGCCGCCTGTCTGGAATCACAGTAATTTTCTCCCGGGCCCATTCCATACCAGGAAACCGTGTCAAATGCCCGGTTTACCGCAAGCTCTACGCCGATGCGCGGCAGGAATTCCGGCTCGAACTCCGGATTGCGGATCGCCTTGCCGTTCAGGCTCACATCCATGCTTCCGTCTCCGTACACTGTGTAGACGTAAGCAAGTCTGAAGCCCCAGGCCTGGTTGTAGCAGCCGAAATATTTCTGAATGTAGATCTCGGCCTTTCCTTCCAGCTCCCTGACGGTCATATACTCTAACTCCTCCATACCTCTGGAGATAAAGTATTTATTCTTCCAGTCATCCACTTTGTACATATCGTTGTCAATGTCAGCCCGATCTACGGTGAGAGAGGGACCTTTCACTAAGAGCTCCTCTCCTCCCCGCTTCATGGAAGTGAGGCTGCCGTGAACTTTATCAAACACAAACTCCGTTCCGCTGCACTCTGCCGTAACTGCTGTATCAGTCTGTGCTATGCGGACAGCCCCTGCCATCCTTGGCGTGCATACCGTCCTCTTCTCAGGCAGTGCAAACTGGTACAGACCCAGCTCATGGCCTGCAGGCGCATAGGAGGTAGCCTCCTTTTCCTTTACGCAGATATTTAAATAATAATCTCTGTTGTCTTTCAGGTCAAGGCTGGTGTGAGGAATCGTCACGATTTCTTCTTTTCCCGGCTCTGTGCTAAGCCCGTCAACTGTAAACTGGGCCAGAGTATCTGTTCCGTCTGTCACGGTGCAGTCCAGGCGGATTCCCTCCAGGGTCTTAAAGTCATAGTAGTTTTTCACTGCATAGAGATCCCCGGAATCTCCCAGTTTTTTAATGGATACCGGGCAGATTACCTGCTTGTACTCCACAAGTCCCGGAGACGGCGTGCGGTCAGGCATCAGAAGGCCGTCGATGCAGAAGTTTCCGTTGGTCGGGAAGTCGCCGTAATTTCCGCCGTATTTATAGGTGACGGTTCCGTTTTCATCCACCGTTTTAATTCCATGGTCGTACCACTCCCAGATAAAGCCTCCCTGGAGTCTGTCATAGGTGCGGTAGAGTTCCTGATAGTCGGCAAGACATCCCGGGCCATTTCCCATGGCGTGGCTGTACTCGCAGTGGACGTGGGGGCGGTTGTGCTTGATCTTCGTCTCGCCAATCTCCTTCAATCCCTTGAGCCTTGTGTACATGGTAGAGTAGACATCTGTGATCTCCGCCTCAAAATCGCCCTCATAGTGGATCAGACGTGAGGAATCCATGGCGCGGATCGCCTCAGCTTCCTTCTTAAAGTTCACTCCAAAATAGGACTCATTTCCCAGAGACCACATGATAATGGACGGATGGTTGTAGTCCCTGGCCACCATGCGCACAGCTCTGTCCACATAGGCTGTTTCCCACTCAGGATTGTCGGTGATCATGTCGTATACATGAGCCCACTCAAAACCATGGCATTCCAGATCCGCCTCATCAATCACATACAGTCCGTACTCGTCGCAGTAGTCGTAGATCGCCTCGATGGACGGATAGTGGGAAAACCGCACTGCGTTGATATTGTTCTGTTTCATCAGGATAATGTCCTGTCTCATCACCTCAGGATCCACCGTTCTTCCGCCCTCCGGCGAATAGTCGTGATGGTTGACTCCATTGATGAGGATTGCCTTTCCATTGACTGTGAACACATTTCCCTTTACCTCAATCCGTCTGAAGCCTGTGCGGATGCTGACTCTGTGCTCCTGCTGTCCGTCTTTGAGAGAGAGATTCAGGGTATAGAGGTAAGGCGTTTCCGCTGTCCATGTATGTACGTTCTCAAGCTCAGCTGAAATCTTAACCTGGCCTGCGGCGGGCACGCTGCCGGCTGCTGCCTCATTGCCCTCCCGGTCAGTCAGACTCCATACAAGAGTACCTGATTCACTGGAAAGGCGGACGTCTGCTTCCAGACAGCCCTTAGTGTAAGTGTCGTCCAGATCTGCGTGAACGCGGCAGTCCTCAATTCTGTGTACCGGCACATTGAGCAGCGATACATTCCGGTAGATTCCGCTGAACCACCACATGTCCTGATCCTCCAGATACGTTCCGTCGGACCACTTGTACACGCGCACTGCCACATGGTTCTCTCCCTCCTTAATATAGGAAGAGATGTTAAACTCTGCCGGAAGGCGCGATACCTTGCTGTAGCCTACATGGGCTCCGTTCACCCAGACATCATAGGCGCTGTCCACTCCCTCGAAGCGCAGAATGGTTTCGTTCTCCATCCACTCCGTGGGGATCTCAAAGTTTCTTTTGTAGATTCCCGTCGGGTTTTCTGTCGGAACATAGGGCGGATTCAGAGGGAAGAGGTAAAGCACGTCCGTGTAGTGCATGTGGTCGTATCCCTTTAACTGCCAGCAGGACGGAACTTCAATCGAATCCCAGTCCGCTGTATCGTAATCCCCTCTCTCAAACCCCTGAGGGCTGTACTCCGGCGCGGTCAGATATTTGAACGCCCAGTTTCCATTTAAGGAAACGCGCTCAGCGGAGTCAGTAAAGAAAGAAGTACGGGCCTTAAGGCGCCCGATCCCTATCAGCGTCTGATCCTCCCACCTTTTCTTTGCTCTCATCTGCATAACATTCATACCTCCTGTTTCAGCCAGTTTTCATCACCGTTCGGTGCGTATCTGTGTTCTGCCGCCATAGAGTTTCGATCACCGGAAATGGTAATTTTTACTAAATGGCATGTTTTTTGCTTGTCAATTATGTTACTTTTTTAAGTTAATTATATAGTTGTTTTTAGTAAAAGTCAAACATTTTACTCATTATTTTTACCATATTTTTTTATTAAACCTATTGACTTTTTATATAATAAGGCTTATTATTTACTTACTTTTAGTGATTTTATATAAATCACATTCGATGAATCATCTTTGAGTTTTCAATGATGGTAATTATCTATTAGTAAAACTTAGGAGGTAGCACGTATGAAAAAAATGAAACTGATTGCATCTGCAACAGCGCTTTCCATGATCGCAGCTCTTTCTCTCACAGGCTGCGGAGGCGGAGGCAGCAGCCAGGAAGCTGAAAGCGACAACACCATCACCGTATGGGCATGGGACGTAGCCTTAAAGCAGCTTCAGGCTTCTGCTGAGAAATTCCAGGAAACGCATCCGGACGTTGAGTTCCAGTTTGAGGAGATGGGTACTGACCAGATTTATACCAAGCTGGCTACTACCCTCTCCACAGGAAAGGGACTGGCTGATGTAATTCTTATCGAGGGAGAGCAGGTCAGCGGCTATGCCAACAAGTACCCGGAAGGCTTTGCCGATATGAGCGACATTGTAAATCCTGATGACTTCCTTCCTGTAAAGATCGGAGAGGTTTCCGCCAACGGAAAGATTGTAGGCTTCCCATGGGATGCAGGCCCAGTAGCTCTTTTCTACAGAAGAGACTATTTCGAGCAGGCCGGAGTTAACGCAGAGGATATCAAAACCTGGGACGACTTCATCGAGGCCGGCAAGAAAGTAACCGAAACCTGCAAGACACCTTCCGGAGAGCCAGTAAAGATGCTTCCAATCGCACCGAATGGATCCAACTTCTGGAAGCTCCTCATGGTAGAGAACGGAGCCGGCTTCTTTGATGCCGAGGGCAACACAGCTGTAAATTCTTCAGAGGCTGTAGAGTGCATGGAGATGGCTAAGAAAATCTACGACGCAGGCATCGCTTTAAACTACACAGACTGGTCTGAGTACGAGGGCGTTGTTGTAAATGAAAGCGTTGCTACAATTCCAGAGGCTGTATGGATGATCGGAACCATCAAGGACAAGGGACCGGATCAGTCCGGCAAGTGGGGCGTTATCGACCTTCCTGCATTCCCGGGCAAAGAGCCGGCTGGTTCCACAAACGGCGGTTCTGATATTGTAATTCCTGCTGCATCACCGAACGTAGATGTTGCCAAGGAGTTCGTTCAGTTCGCTCTGACAGACACACAGCTTCAGGTTGACGGATTCGTTAACTACGGTTTATTCCCATCCTACATCCCTGTATACGAGGATCCGACCTTCAGCGAGCCGGATGAGTTCTTCGGCGGCCAGAAGATTTATGAGACCTTCATCGAATTAGGAAAGACTGTTCCGACTGTAAACTATACCGAGAACTATAATGAGGCTCTTCAGGCAGGCGGTTCTGCATGCGCCAAGGTTTATCTTGAGGGAGAGGATCCGGCACAGGCACTTGATGAACTGCAGAAGGATCTGGTTTCCAAATTTGGGAAATAAGCTTTGACCTCTAAGTAGCAAGATGGGAGGCTGAAATGAAAACACGCAAAAAAACCAAGCTTTTCCCTTACGGGATGCTTTTGCCCACCATTATAATTTTCGGACTTTTCATGATTTACCCGATTATCTACTCTTTCTACCTGAGTTTTATGGAATTTTCGGGCGGTACATATACGTTTATCGGTCTTGGAAACTATATTGAACTTTTTAATGATCCGGTCTTTTACAAGGCTCTGTTCAATACCTTTTTCTACCTGATTATTCAGGTTCCGGTCATGATAAGTCTTGCACTTCTGCTCGCTGTTCTCATCGAGCAGAAGTTCATCCGGGGAAGAGGATTTTTCCGGATGGCCACCTTCCTTCCGACAATTACGTCTCTGGTGGCTTATGCCCTTGTATTTAAAGTGCTTTTTAATACAGATCACGGTCTGATTAACTATGTGATCGAGCTCTTCGGCGGAGAGAAGGTTCAGTGGATCTATTCCGCCTGGCCTGCAAGGGCTTCCATCATTATCTCCATCACCTGGAGATGGGTTGGCTACAACATGATTATCCTCCTGGCAGGAATTCAGGCGATTCCTACTGAGATGTATGAATCTGCCTCTCTGGATGGTGCCAACTTCTGGCAGCAGCTTCGCTACATTACCATCCCTGCCATTAAGCCGATTATCCTGTTTACCACCATTACTTCCACTATCGGTACGCTGCAGCTCTTCGATGAGCCGTACATCCTGACTCAGGGAGGTCCAAACTACGCCACCATTACCTTGGGCGAATATCTCTACGACAACGGCTTTACATTCTTAAAGTTCGGTTTCGCATCCGCTCTCGGATATGTCATGGTAATTATTATCGGACTTCTGTCATGGATCCAGTTCAGAATGAATAAGGAGGATTGACATGATTAAAAAGATAGGAATATATCTGTTTTTAATATTGGCAGCCTTCCTTTCCCTGTTTCCGTTCTACTTCATGTTTGTCAGCGGAACGAATACAAATCAGGACATTCTGGCTGCACCGCCGAGACTGCTGCCGGGCTCCATGCTGGCAGAGAACTTCTCTGTTCTGATTGAGAAGATGGATATTTTCAGAGTTGCATTTAACACGCTGTTTATCTCAATCGTGTTCACTGTGCTGGCTCTCATGCTCTACTCTGCTGCCGGCTATGTGCTTGCCAAGTTTGATTTCAAAGGAAAAGGCCTGATTTTCGGTTTTATCATGGTTTCCATGATGATCCCGCCTCAGGTTATGTATGTTCCTTTATTCCAGCTCTTTGTGGCTACCAATATGACAAATACCTACGTAGCTGTTATCCTGCCTGCTCTGGCCAATGCCTTCGGTATTTTCCTGATGCGGCAGAACATGATGAACTTCCCCACCGCCCTGGTGGAGGCAGCCAGAATCGACGGCTACAGTGAATTCGGCATCTTCTGCCGGATCGTGCTTCCAAACGTGAAGCCGGCTTTAAGCGCCCTGGTTATCTATATGTTCACAAGCATGTGGAATAACTTCATGTGGCCTTTAATCGTACTCGAGACAAAAGATATGTACAACTTCCCGGTTGCTCTGGCAGTTCTTGACGGAAACCCGACCAACAAGGATTTCGCAGTCATCCTGCTTGCAACTGCCATCGCTACCCTGCCGATCCTGATTATCTTCATGGTATTCCAGAAACAGTTCGTAGCAGGCGTTATGGGCGGAGCTGTCAAAGAATAAGGGTTTAAGAAAAAGACAGGATATTTTGTTCCAGAAAAGTCACAAAATATCCCGTCTTTTTCTTTTGGAGGAGTACGGAGTACAAGGGCGGACAGATGCCGGGCTACTCTCTTGGGCGGAAATCTTTTCTCTTTACAGCCCTCCTACCCCCTCCCCCCAGAAAAAAAGAAATTTTATTGTAACTTCACTACTCCTTACCCCAGAAAAAAAGAGAAGTTTTATTGTGACTTCGCTGGAACAATAAAACTTCTCTTTTTTTCCCCCCACTACATTTCTTCCAGAAGACCGGCTATCAGGCTGATGCAGCCTTCCACATCCTTCTCATCTGCAATCTCAGACGGAGAATGCATGTAGCGCAGAGGGATGGACACCAGAAGTGTCGGGGTGCCGCCGTTTTCAAAGTGGATTTTATCGGCGTCTGTATAGCTTAAACGGCTGGCTACCTCGTACTGAACAGGGATTCCTCTCCTGTCTGCTATCTCCTGAGCCCTGCGGTTAAGAGACTCCGGAACGATCGGGCTGTGGCACAGCACCGGACCTGCGCCGAGCCTTACCGCTCCGGCATCCTTTTCTGTATATCCAAAGGGATAATCCGTACAGTAGGTAACATCCACCACAATGGCCAGATCCGGCTTCACCCTTCCCGCAGTAAAGTAGGCGCCGTTTTTCGTCGTCTCCTCTCCCGCTGTGGCAGCGCAGTAGAGCCCGTTTTTAGCACCTGCTGCCTTAGCCCGCTTGAAGGCTTCCATGATGATGAATACGCCCAGGCGGTCATCCAGCGCACGGCCTGCAAATCTGCCCCCAGAGAGCTTTTCAAAGCCAGCGTCAAAGGTAACGGTATCGCCGGGCCTTACAAGCTCCAGAGCCTCTTTTTTAGAACTGGCTCCTATGTCGATGGCCAGATCTGTCACCTCCAGCTTTTCCTTTCTGCACAGCTCCCTTGCTCCGTTTACAACGCCTTTCACAATGCCTTTCTCTGTGTGAATCTGGACTCTGTGTCCCGGATAAGTCTGTGGAATCACTCCTCCCCTGTCAATCGCATATAAGTACCCATTCTCATCCGCTGTCGTGATTACAAGGCCAATCTCATCCAGATGGGCTGTCACGAGAATTTTTTTCTCGGCCTGCCGGTTGAGCACTGCGATCGTGTCATCGAGAATGTCTGTGATCACCTCGTCTGCACAGCCCTCCATCTCCCTCTTTACCGCCTGGCTACCCAGACTGATGGCGCCAGAAACAGTCACGGCATCCAGAAGTTCTTTTAAAAATGCTTCGTTTTCCATTTCTCCTCCTCCTGATTTCTGTCATCAGCAGATCTCTTTTGTCTGTCAGCGTTTTTCTGATCTGCTCTCCCGTTTTCTTTCATTATCACAGCCGGACAGCAGATTCTGCCTATCTGATCTTATCTGACCCTTTCGGGAATGTCAATAGACAGCCCAGCATTTCCCCGGATTTCTGCCTGCAAAAGAGACAGGCGAAACGGAAGCTGAAACAGCTCTTACTGCGCCTTACTGTGCCTCTGAACCTTTGCTTTTCGCCTGATATCCTTCTCCCCATATCCACATGGCATCCAGAATCGGTTTCAGGCTGCGGCCCAGCTCAGTCAGGCTGTACTCCACCCGCGGCGGAACTTCTGCATAGACGCGGCGGCTCACCAGGCCTTTTTCCTCCATATCCCTCAGCTGTGCAGTCAGAACTTTCTGGGATACGCTGCCAATGGATCTTTTCAATTCTCCGAACCGCTTTGTTCCGGGCATTAAATCCCGCAGAATGAGAACCTTCCATTTATCTCCGATTAACATGAGCGTCGTTTCTACCGGACAGTCCGGCAGCTCCTTTGCTGCCTGCATGTTACCACTTCCCTTCAATAGTTTCTTTCTGGTAACTACAGCACAAAAAAGTGCTTACTTTATGAAAGAGACTTACGAATTTATTATAATCATGCAGGTTGAAAATTGCAATCTCAAAAACACGAACCACAGGAGGTATTCATTATGAATGAAGTTGTAACATTTCTGCAGGAAAATCCCGTACAGTATCTTGCCACCGTCGGCCGTGACGGAAAGGCCAAATGCCGCCCCTTTATGTTTTTAGGAGAGCTGGACGGAAAGCTCTGGTTCTGTACGAACAGCACCAAAGACGTCTACAAGGATATGCAGGCCAATCCAAATATTGAAGTTTCCGTTTCCAGCCCCTCTTACGCCTGGATTCGTCTGAACGGCGAAGCCGTATTTGAAGACAGCATGGCTGCCAAAGAGATGTGCATTCAGAATCCCAGGGAATATCACCTGTAATCTGAATTTTTCAGTTTCCCTCAGAGCCGCCCTTCCCAAAAGTAATTTTCTGACTTCCTGCATCCACGACCGCATCCACTCCAAAGGGGATGATGCAGCGGGGAAGGGCGTGGCCTGCATTGACATTGTACACCACCGGAAGAAGCGGATTGTCTATACATTCAACCAGAATCCGCTTATACGCTTCATAATATGTCTCGTCCATGGGTTTTCCGACTATCACTCCGCTCACTGCCCCGAACACTCCGGTATCCTTTAATGCAGTAACTGCTCTCTGATACTTCTCCGGCGCCATCTTTTCCTCGCTTGTCTCCAGAAACAGAATTTTTCCCTTCCACTCACTGGCTGCCGGAAACAGACCGTACCGTGTGCAGAGCTTTGGCGAATCTGCATACCTCCCCCCGTCGAACATGTCAAATATGGTATCGAGACATCCGCCGAGAATTTTTCCTGAAAAAACAGCGTTTCCCTGCAGCAGCTCAAATCCTCTGTCGGGATGCTGTTTTAATCGGACTCCTGTCTGTTCCTCCCCAAAATCTGTTCTGCTCTCATACCACACCCTGCTGGGCCTGATCTCCTTGATTTGCCCCGTTTCAATCAGCTCTTCAAAGTACTGTCTGGTATAGGGGAGCATCTCGGGCTCCAGCTCACAGACATCCGTGAGAAAAGACTGGCCGTAAAAGGTTTTAAGCCCCACTTTGTTCAGCATAAAGTGATTCATAGTGGAATCTGAAAAACCGAGAAAGATCTTATCCCCGACTGCCCTCTTCAGCTCATCATGCTCAAACAGATAAGGGAGGAGCCTGTAGGTGTCATCGCCCCCTATGGCGCACAGAATCATATCGATCGCCGGATCGCGAAACGCCGCAAGCAGATCCTCGGCCCGCTTTTCCGGATGTTCCCTGATATAATCAATTCCTTTTTTTGCATGTTCCATAAACCGGACTTCCAGCCCGTATTGTTCCAGCCGCCTGATTCCAAGCCTCAGCTCATGTCTGACAAAAGCCTCCCCGAGCATTCCGCTGGACAGGCTGACAATTCCAACTGTTTTCACCATCCCGCTCGCCTCCCTGTGTTCCATTTTTCAGGAAATTATATCATCCCTGTCCGAAAACCGCAAATAATTTCCCCTTCCGTCTGTCCCGGAGTTTTAATTTATGGTATAATGGCGAGGAAGGCGCATGCCATGCTTGCATGAGCATGCATTTGACGAGCAGCTCCATCGAGACGCTAGTCGAGATGGTATAATAGCCGCAGAGCGGTTATTATACCTGCGCCGAGCCGCTGGCGGCAAATTTCCTGCCTCTGTCCATACAGACACGGCAGACCAGATAAGGAGGAACCCATGACACCGTCAAATGTCTATTTTACCACATTCAGAACCACATTCCACGAAAACCTGCTCCAGAAGCTGGAGCGCCTTGTAAAAAAGGCCGGCATGCTGGATCAGATCGATTTCAGCAACAAGTACGCTGCCATTAAAATCCATTTCGGTGAGCCCGGAAATCTGGCCTATCTTCGCCCGAACTATTCCAGAGTTCTCGTCGATCTGATTAAGAAAAATGGCGGAAAGCCCTTCCTGACAGACTGCAATACCCTCTATGTGGGCGGCCGCAAGAATGCGCTGGATCATCTGGATTCCGCCTATATGAACGGCTACAATCCATTTGCCACCGGCTGCCACGTCCTGATCGCAGACGGACTCAAGGGAACTGATGACGTTCTCGTTCCAGTTGACGGGGAGTATGTAAAAGAAGCCAAGATCGGCCGCGCCATTATGGATGCCGATATCTTCATCTCTCTGAACCATTTTAAAGGCCATGAGTCAACAGGGTTCGGAGGAGCTCTCAAAAATATCGGAATGGGCTGCGGCTCCCGGGCCGGAAAAATGGAGATGCACAACGCCACAAGTCCCTTCATCCTTCAGGATCAGTGTATTGGCTGCCATGCCTGCGAGAGGGACTGCGCCCACGGCGCCATCTCCTTCCCGGAAAAGAAGGCTTTCATCGACGAGAGCAAGTGCGTTGGCTGCGGCCGCTGCATCGGCGTCTGTCCGGTAGACGCAGTAGCAAACCACTGTGATGAGTCCAATGATATTCTGAACAAAAAAATCGCCGAGTACACGCTGGCCGTGCTCAAGGGACGCCCCCACTTCCACGTCAGCCTTGTAGTGGACGTATCTCCATACTGCGACTGCCACGCAGAAAATGACGTGCCCATCGTGCCGAATGTGGGCATGTTCGCATCCTTCGATCCGGTTGCCCTGGATATGGCCTGTGCAGATGCAGTCAACAGGCAGCCGGTTATGGCGGGAAGCGTGCTGAGCGAGAGGGAACACTGCCACCACGATCACTTTACAGACGTGCACCCTGAAACCAACTGGATGGTGGCATTAGAGCATGCCGAAAAGCTCGGAATCGGTACAAGAGAGTACAATCTCATTACTATCTGATAACGGTCCGGCAAAAACAGCGGAGTGCCGCGGACATAAAACAGAGACAAAGACGGAGAAAATCAATCTTTCTCTGCAGCACACGGAATGGCCGGTTCCGGCTATTCCGTGTGCCCGGCATTCCCCGCCGGCATTCTCACCTGCTTCCAGGCTCTGTATATCTCATTCTTAAAGGCCCTCTCCTCCCGGATAGCCGGAAGATTTAACAGGCACTTCTTTTTTCTCTCCCTTTTATCTTCCTCTGCCCTGCTTTTGCAGTCCCCGGTGTTTTCTTCTGTTTCCATTCCTTCCCTTCTTAAATATCCGGTTTTCAAATCCCCGGCTGAAAGGCAGAATGTTTCCCGGCTGTCCTCAAACAGTTCCGGGCGCATCAGGTAGACAGCCGCCGTCACGTCCCAGTTGTAAAATCCCTGTATCCCGTAGTCTTCCTCATTATACTGAAACCAGTAATCCGTCTTTTTTCTGATGTATTCTGCCGCGCCCTCTGTCTCCAGAAACAGATTGTCCCGGTAATCCTCTTTTGTAAACAACACCTTCAGACAGTTATTTCCGGTTATGACAGACACCCGCTTCCCTTCCGTCAGAACGAGAAAGGCAGCCTGGGGGTCGCAGGAAAAGTTCAGCTCATCCATTTTCTTTTTCTCAAACAGAAGAGGCTCTGTGATCCCTCCCATCAGCACAATCTCTCCCGCCTTTTCAAAAAATCCGGGATCCCGCTTCCACGCTCCCATCAAATTTGTAAGGGAGCCGGTTGCAAGAACTGATACCTCCCCCGGATAGCGGTTCACCGTCTCGGCCAGGAAATCGGCAGCCTCACTGCCGCTGCAGCCGGCTGTCTCTGCCCCCCTCCTGACCGGAATTCCGGTCAGACCAGTCTCTCTCACCACGGTTCCTATTGTGTCCCATACCACATCCATCCTGCTGTTTCCGTAGGAAGCTGTAATTCCAAGCAGCTCTGCCTCCGGACATCCCAGCAGATAGAGAAGAGCCAGGCCGTCGTCCACATCACATCCTTCAACTCCCATGGTACAGTCACAGTCAAATACAATACGCTTCTTCAATTTCTATCCCTGCCCTGCTTCCTTTTTTTAAACCGAGCCGCTCAAACTCCCGGCTCATCATCTGACTGCGGATCTCCCCCTGAGGCGTGTCAAGGAGAATTTCCGCCGTCTCTCCCATAAAAATAATCTCGCGAATAAGGAAATCCCCCTGCCCTGTCAGCTTAATTGAGAAGGGCCGGACCATTGCCTCGCACTCCCCTTCCCTGCCGGAAGCAGACAAAGGGGCCTTTAAAAAGCCGCAGTCAAAGATTCCTCCCTGCGCAGTTCCCCTCAGATAATTTGCCCGTCCGAAGTATTCTGCCGCTTCCCGGGACGCCGGGCGCCAGAAAAGCTCTTCAGGGGTACCACACTGAAGGACACTCCCTTCTTTCATCAGCACGATTCTGTCTGACATCTGGAGAGCCTCCCTGCTGTCATGGGTAACGAGGATGGTCGTAATTTTCCTTTCCCGGTGGATCCTTCTGACCAGGCTTCCCATCTCGGCTCTCAGCCTCTCGTCCAGACCGGAAAAGGGTTCGTCCAGAAGAAGAATGGACGGCTCCGCTGCCAGCGCCCGCGCCAGAGCTACCCGCTGCATCTGCCCGCCGGAAAGTTCCCTGATCTTTCTCCTCCCATACCCGGTAAGCTGCACCTCATCTAACAGCCTCTCAGTCTCCTTCTTCCGCTGTTCTCTCGAAAGGCCGCGAAGCTCCATGGGAAAGGCGATGTTTTTCTCCACCGTCATGTGTGGAAACAGTCTTAAATCCTGAAATACAATTACTGTTCCCCGCTTTTCAGGGGAGACAGTGAGAAGGGATCTTCCGTCCAGCCGTATTTCCCCTGACTCAACCTCGATAAGACCGGCGATGCTCTTTAAAAGCGTACTTTTCCCGCAGCCGGACTCGCCCAGCAGAGAAACAAAGGCGCCCCTCTCCGCCCTCAGGCTGAGTCCGCGGAGAATTTCCTCTCCCTGAAGGCTGACCCTGAGCTGTTCCACCGACAGCCCGCTGTCTTCTCTATTCATAAAAACCTCCCTCCATGTCTCCTGACATCCGTCTGGCAATCCGCTCAAACAGCCCGAACACGAGAAGCGTCACTGCCAGAAACAGCGCGCTGTAGATGGCGGCCATATTCCGCTCCCCGCTCTGCAGATAGGGGACCATGACAACTGAAAAAGTCCTGACCTGACCGCCTCCAATCAGCAGTGTGAGAAAATACTGGCTGAAGGAAACAATGTAAGCCATGCCGGCTGCAGACAGGATCACCGGGGCCATAACCGGCAGAGAGATCCGCCGGAATGCCTGCCAGGGCGATGCCCCGAGAGTCCGCGCCTGCTCTTCCAGGGAACGCCCTGCGGCCTTTGTCCCCTCTGCAATCAGACGCACTGCATAGGGCAGGGAACAGATCAGATGGGAGATGGCCACCCCTGCAGCAGTATTGTTCAGTCCCATTCGGATGAACAGGAGCTGAACACCCATGGCGAACACCGTAGACGGTACCATAAACGGCAGAACTGTCAGAAAGCTCACCAGAGCCTTGCCGCGAAAGCTGTAAAACACAAGGGCTCTGGCCGTCATAGTCCCTATGACAGCTGACAGAAAGGCCACTGATGCCGACAGGAGGACACTGGAGAGCATGAGACGCCCCAGCTCTCCTCCGCGTCCAAAGACCTCCCTCACAGACCGAAGAGAAAATACCTGAGGAGCCAGGTCAGGCCAGGCCCACCGCTCTGCAAAAATCCAGACAGGAAGCGTCAGAGCCGGAATCAGTATCACTGCCATTAGAACTGCAGTCAGGCTGTTCGTGACAATTCCCGGCCTCTTTTTCATCTGTGTTTTATCCATCTGCATTTTATTTATCTGGGCTTTATCCATCTGCTCCTCCCCCCTCTCCCTTTTTGCCTGAACGGCCTCTCCCGCCTGAAGTCCTTCTCTTTTCCCCCGAGAGCTTCAGCCTTCGCATCTGCCCGTTCATCAGTGCATAATACAGAGCTGCGCTCAACAGTGAGATAACGATAATAATCCCGTTCAGCGCCATGGCATAGGGGCGGTTTCTCAGATCCGGGTGAAGATACTGCTGATAGGCCAGTACAGGCAGAGCCCTGGGCTTTGTGGCTCCAAGCAGCATAGGCAGCTCATAGGCTCCCAGAGCGAACACAAAGATAATCAGAAATCCGCTCAGGATCGTATTCCTGCACAGCGGAAGGGTAATTTTGAAAAAGGCAGTCCAGGGCGCCGCTCCCAGGTTGACGGCAGCCTCTCCAAGACTCCTGTTGATATTTGCCATCAGTGAGATAACAAAATAGATCATAAACGGGAGCTCCTTCCACAGATATCCCAGAATAATGCCTGCTCCGTTCTGGTCATAGATCAGGGCGGGAAACTGCTGCTGGTTTTCTATCCACCCGAAACTGTATAAGATGCGGGCCGCAATGCCGTTTTTCGACAGAAGGCTTATGAGAAACAGCGCCGTCACTGCATGGGGGACAATGATGGGAAGCTCTATCACCCTCATGGAAAATCCTCTGGTTTTCCCTCCCATCACGCAGAGCCCGCAGAAAAACACGCCTCCTGCAGTTGCAAGAAGCGCAGAAAGCCCGGCAGTTTTCAGGCTGAAGAGGACAGACTCCATCAGATCCGGCCTCAGAAAGATCTCCCGGTAATACCGAAGTGTCGGCTCCGTCAACCCAAAAGCTGGAATCACCCCAAAACTCTGGGTGATTCCAGCTATCAGGCCTGCCACAAACAGTATGGCAAGCAGGATCTGCGGAGCCAGCAATAAATATGGTGCCAGCTTGTTTTTCATTACTTTCCTACTACTTCCTCCATCCAGATTTCCTCAATAATGGGAACCAGCTGCGCCGGCATTTCCGGAAGCCGCCTTGACAAGAGCTCATCCTGGGGAATGATCCCCTCTCCCAGCTCTGCCCCGTCAAAGGCAGCCCTCTGCTCCTCTGACAGCTTTTCGTAATCCAGAACCGGAATCACCCTCAGCGTTTCATAGCGATCCGCCTGTATTTCAGGAGAAAGCATCTCGTTAATGGCGACCATGGCCCCGGCCTTATTGCCGGAATTGGCGGCAATGGCCATAAAGTTTGTGTTTCCGATGGTTCCCCCGTCAAACAGAAAGCTCTTTGTCGTCTCTGTGTAGGTGCCGTCCTCAATTTTCAGCGCTGTGCTGTAGGCGTCATAGGTCATGCTCAGGACAACCTCCCCATCGGCAAACATGTTGTCGAGGGTGGTAGAGGAGTCGGGGAAGGTCTGACCCTGATTCCACAGCCAGGGATTCAGCTCCCTCAAATATTCCATCGCCGGCCTGACAGCCTCCCGCACCGTTTCCTTATCTGCCTCCATGGTTAGAAAAGGTTCATAGCCGCAGATTTCATAGATGATGTTTCTGACGAACACGCTGCCCGTAAAGTCGGGAAGGGCCGGATACGTCACCATGCCGGGATATTTCTGGACAAATTCTTTAAACTCCTTGGCATTCCCCGGCAAATCAGGGGTTACCGCCGTGTCGGCAATCAGCACCATCTGCGCTTTCCCGTAGGGGGCTTCATATCCTTCCACAGGGTAAGCAAAATCAAGGGTCACATCCTCGGATGTTTCGTCCACATATTCGCAGAAATTAGGCAGTCTGTCCGCAAAGGGGCCGTACAGCAGATTGTTTTCCCTTGCTGACTGGAAGTTTTCTCCGTTAATCCAGATCATGTCAATGCTTCCGTTTTCCCCGCCTGCCTGGATTTCTCCGGCAAGCTGGCTCAGCACCTGATCAATGTCCATGGGGACACGCTCCATGGTGATGTCGTATTTCTCCTTCATCACAGGGGCAAAGGAATGGTCCAGCCAGTCGTTGAGTTTTTCATCTCCGCCCCATCCATAAAAGGTGACGGTTGTACCTCTGGCAGCCTCCTTCATTTCTTCAAAGCTCATGTCCTCAGGAGCCGGAAGGCTCTCTTCCCCCGGCGCTTTTACTGCTGCCTCTGCGCCTGCTTCACCGCTTTTTGCAGGCTCTGTTTTTCCTGTCCCTGAACAGCCCGTAAGCGCCAGAAGTCCCAGGGCGGCAGTCAGAATCCATCCTGCAGCAGTCTTTTTCATTTCCGTTGTTTTTTTCATTTCCGCTGTCTCATCTTATTCTGTCACAAAGGCTGCCTGTACATCGGCATCCTTCGCGCCATTTTCGATAATAAACAGATTATTTGTGTCAAAACCTGCATCCTTCATGACAGAGACAGCTGTCTTGGCGCAGTTATTTCCGCTGTAGCAGAGCAGATAAACTGGTTTTTCCTTGTTCATCTCATTTACTGCCAGCTCATACATCTCTGTCTGAGCCTTGGAATCCTCGATCTCCTTTAATCCAACCTGAAGGGAGCCCTCCAGATGTCCTTTTGCATAGGTATCATCATCGCGGACGTCGAGAATCTGAATATCAGAATTTCCCACAGCCTCCACTGCTTCCTTTCCTGTCACATACTGCCAGTCGATGCTTTCCTCTGTGCGGTTTGTGGTAAGCGCGTCCTTCTCCTTAGCCAGAGCCTTAGCACCTCCCTCTACCGTATAGATCAGAGAAGCGTCAATTCCTGCATCCTCCAGAACTCCTGTGGCTTTCTGAGCGCCCCTCTGTCCGCTGTTGCAGATAATATAAATCTCTTTTCCGTCAGACAGATTCTCCTTGGCATAGGCTGTCATATTCTCAGCAAGGGATTCATCCTCAAGCGGGAAAATCGGGCACCATTCGGAGCCTGCCACTCTGCCTTCCACATAATTTCCCCATTCCCTGACATCAAGAACATGGGTTTCTCCCGTCTTTGCAGCCTCCACTGCATCAGCCGGAGCGACAAACTGGTATTCGCTGCCCTCTGCTGTCTTTTCCTCTCCTGCCGCCTCTGACTGTGCTTCGCTCTCCGGTGCCTGGGAAGCCTCTGTCTGGGCCGCTGTTTCCGCCGCGGAGGCTGCCTGCGTACTCTGGGCATCCTTAGAGCCGCAGCCTGTGGCCAGCATTGCTGCCGCTGCAGACGCGAATAAAACTGCTGTTAATTTCTTTCTCATGATACAGTTCCTCCTGAATTTTATCCTCATTGATTATACGGGCTATCCGTTTCACCTTCAAGCCCGTCCCTATTGAAATATCTGATATAGCTATAGACCGTTTCAATAGGTATTTCTTTTACTCCGCAATAAAGAACTCCTGAGGCTCCTGCTCCGGCGCATCCTCCGGAAGGCCCTTCTCCTTTACAGGGCTTCCAGGTCTTTTATGCCACTCGTACCAGCCTCCATCATACATATGGATATCCTCCCAGCCCATTGCGCAGGCATAAAAATACGTCTCACTTGCACGCCAGCCTGTTCCGCAGTGGAATACCACCGTCTTATCCGGCGTAATTCCCCAGCGCTCCCATCTGTCTTCCATCATCTCGTAATTAAACATCGTATTGTCCACATTGCGGAAGTCTTCCATGCTGTACGGATCAGAACCGGCATAGCCAAATCTGGAGCCTGCAATGTCGCCTGCCTCTCCGATATAGGTGTAGCCGCTTATATTTCCCAGATATTCCTCCCAGCTTCTGATAGAAGCGATAACTGAATTTTCATCATTCACTGCCTGAAGCTCCTCCTCATAATCGAAGATGATATCAGGGTTAGCCGGAACCTCTGTGCCGAAATCTGCCTGTTCCGGCTGATGTGCCTCAGTATCCCAAGCCCGGCCTTCCAGGGCCCAGAGCGTCTTTCCTCCATTTAACAGGCGCACATCCTCCACTCCTGCGTATTTCATAAGCAATCCGGCTCTTGCAGCAGCTGTCGTCGCTGCCGTTGTTCCGTAGAGCACGACTGTGGTATCTTTTGTGATTCCCAGTCCCTCGAGGATGTTCTGAAGATCCTCGTCAGAGGGGCGGTTCCAGAACTTGAGCTGCTCCTCCATGGGAATTACCTCATAATCGGCAAGAGCTCTCGGGCCGGGAATATGATTGATCTCATCTGCATTCACGTTAATTGCTCCCGGGATATGGCCCTTGTCATACTCTCCCTCCTCACTGGCCAGCGATACCTCTACAATCTGGAAGTCTCCTCCGTCAAAGGTTTCCGGCGTTTTTCCGTCTGCCAGATCCTGCACCCACTGGGGATGTACGTACATCTCATAATGCTCCAGGCTCTCTGTTTCGCCTCCGGCCTCCACATAAGCCTCATATCCGCCCTCCAGGACAGACAGATTCTCAAAACCGATTTCCCTGTACTTTTGGACAGTCTCCTCAGATACAGCAGAATTGCTGTACAGAACCGTCTCTTTTGCCGGATCCAGTCCGCGGCGCTCCAGCTCCCTGTCCATAGTTGTCCCTATAGCGGAATCCTTCTTCAGATCAATGGAAAGCCATGATTCAGGGAAGTCCACAGCACCCTTGATATGTCCTCCGGGCCCTTCTTCTGTCGTCCAGCCGATATACTGTTCCTCTGAACGGATGTCAATAATCTGAGCCTCCGTATCTGCCAGCTCCTCAGCTGTAACCGTTCCTGTCTCTGCCTGGGCCTCTTCTTCTCCCAAGGCCCTCTGTGTCTCCTCCTGGGCCTCTTTCGTCTCCTGCGCCTGTGTCTGGGAATCCGGCGCCGGAGCAGAGCATGCTGCCGTCACAAGTGCCGAAGCTGCTGCTGCCATCAATACTCTCCACTTTCTCATCGTTTCCTAGCTCCTTTCCTCTTTCCTTGTGTTCTTTTTTTCAATTAAGTAATCTATGAGCAATTTTAACAGGTATCCCGTTAAAATTCCCGTCGCGTACAAAAGAAGGGTGTCTGTCCATCCTGTCCTCAGATAATTCTCATAGCTTCCCGCCATATATTCGCCGAGGCTGAGTCCTCCCAGAAACTGCCTGTTAAACTCGTAATAGAGCAGAAAGGAAAGGGGCTTAAGCAGAAAAGTCCCTCCCAGAACGGTCAGCAGGTACCGGACAATGTGGAATCTTTTTCCGTGCCATAGGATGCCCACTGCCGCCGCTTCCGCCATCTGAAATAAAAGTACATAGGGAATCACGCCGCTTCCCATACCGATGTTGTTGAGCACAGCGCTGGCTGCCGCTGCGTAGCATGCACCTCCCACCGGCCCAAGCCCCATACTCACTAAAACCACCGCAACATTATTGGCATAGATCAGCTTTCCCACAGATGCCACCATCGGCAAAATCGCTGTAACTGCCGTAATCACTGACGCAGCCATCACAAACACGGCCGCCCGCATAAAGCGGATTCTGTCTCTCTGTTTTGTTGTATTCTTTTCCATGTCCTTACCTCGCTGCCTGTACCAGACGCTCAATCTGTTCCAGAAAGCCATCGTCCAGATACGCCTCCAGTTTTTTTGCCGTAGTTTCATTTACAATGGCCTTTCCCGGCTGTCTGTACTGTACCCAGGCCATTGCGCACCAGGAAATGCCGCGAAGACAGGTCACCGGAATGTACACCCTCGTCCTCTCCCGGATTCCCTCTGTGTCGAACCGCCCGTTTACCCGGCGGATATACCCGGATACAAAGTCTTCCATCTCCCGGCTGTCCAGGATCACATCCGTCTTCCAGAAGGTGGTGGTAGGCGCCAGAAAATGTCCCAGATCCTGGGCCGGATCGCCGTACAGAGGCTTTTCCCAGTCAATCAGATACGTCTCTTCTCCATCTTCCCCCACAAGGAAGTTTGTCGAATTCAGCTCTGTGTTAATACAGCACCGGACAGGCGGTTCTCCCAAAGCGTCAGCGCTCTTCCATCCCAAATCCAGAAGCCTTCTTATCTTCTTCTTTTTATCCTCCGGGGCCAGCGAAGATTCCATGAAAATCCGGGCCATCTCCTCACATTCGTCAAGAATGGCCCTGAGAGGCTGTTTCGGCGCAATCAGCCCATGGTCAGCCGGGATGGCTGTGCTGTGAACATCTGCCAGGCATTCAGCTGCCTGCAGCAGATGTCTTCTGTAATCCAGCGCTTTGCCCGGAAGATATTCCATCACCATCACTCCGTTTGGGAGAACACTCCGGCTTGCGTCTGCATAGAGAGGCTTTGGCGTACGCCCCGAGGAGCTTAAAAGCTCAAGAGCATGGGCCTCATATTCTATCTGGCGCTCCAGATGCATCTGACTTCCAAAGTTAATGCGGAATACCAGACGTTTTCCCGTAACCGGATGGATAAACCAATAGTTTTTATTGTACTCTCCCTGAGCTAAAGGCCTGTACCGCTCCGTCACCTCCCCAGGAAGTCCCAGAGCGTTCCGATAGTTCGCCCTCTTTACATAGGCAGACAGCTGAGGAGCCAGTGCCTCCTGCAAAGGCCACAGAGGTTCCCCGCAAGGCGGCCTGTACTGTTCCTCTGCCCCAGTTTCCTTTGGTTTCTTTTCTTTTTCCTGTTCTTCTTTCGTCTCTTCCACTGTCGTTTCTTCTAATCTCTTCATCATCTGATTCTTCTGCTGTTTTCCTGCTGTTCTCTTGCTGTTTTTTCGCTGTTCTTCTGCTGTCTTTGGTTGTTTTTCTCTGCTGTCTTTGGTTGTTTTTTTCTGCTGTCTTTGGTTGTTTTTTTCTGCTGTCTTTGGTTGTTTTTTTCTGCTGCCCCCGTTTTTTTCTTACCTCACATCCCGGTACAGCCTGGCTATTTCCTCTATGGGCACCTGCTCCCGGTACATTTTTCGCAGACGGTTCATGCTCCACATCACGCGCAGTTTCGGAATCGTTCCCTTGGGAAATCTTCTGTCAGAGGTGTAAATTCGTTTTCCTGCCATCCCCAGGCGGACTCCCTTTTCCTTTAAGGTCAGAGAAAACTGATAGTCTTCCATAATCGGGATCTCCGGGAACATTCCCACCTCAAAAAACAGATCTCTGTCTACAAATATTCCCTGATCCCCGAACATCACCTTTCTGTCCTTTACCCGGTGATTGGAGATCACGCGGCAGGTAAACATGAAAAAATTCCTGGAATGAAAGGCAATGCCGAAGCATCCTGCCCGGTAATCCCTCATTACCCGCCGTATCTCCTCCAACGGCTTTTCAGGAAGCTCGCTGTCGCAGTGAAGGAAAAACAAAATATCTCCGCTGCTCTTTTTCGCCCCCTCATTCATCTGGGCGGCCCGCCCTTTTTTGGAGCAAAGCACAGTAAATTCCGGCCAGATCATCTCTGCAGTACCGTCTGTGCTCCCACCGTCTACAAAAAGGATTTCACAGCTGTTCCTATACGGCCACAGCTCCTTCTGCAGGCTTTCTATGGTCTTTCTCTCATTGTAGACAGGAACGATAACAGAAATTTTGCTGATCTTTGCAAGATAACGCCCTGTCACACTTTTTTTCAGCCTTTCCTCTCTGCGCATTCTCTCCCTGAAGCCCCGCAAATCATCAGGAGTATCCATGTCGTGCAGCGTTTCCGTGAACCCTGTGCTCAGCCCTGCTCTCCTTATCTCTCTCAGTGTTTCCTCAAGTACCCTGCCGTGGCCGTACTCTCCAAGCCCAAACGCCTCCCTGTGAGGTTTTTTCATCCCCACCAGATAATATCCCCCGTCGGCCGTCCTGCCGAATACAAGATCCTTTTCCTGAAGAGTCCAGAATGCCTTTCTTATACATCTCTCCCCGATCTCCGGCACATCTGTGCCAATCAGTACAGCCGCCTGTACTCCTCTCTCAAACACATCCTCAAAGGCGTGAAGCATCCTCTCCCCTAGGGTTTTTCCGCGCTGTGCAAGATACTCCTTCTTCTTACCCATCAGTTTCTGAAGCCTCAGGGCCTCCCCATCCTCCGGCGCATAGCTCACAAAGATTTCCGCATTTCCAGACTCGCACACCCTGACAATATCTCTGAGAAAGCAGGAGTGGAGCATGGCACACTGTTCCGGTGTCAGATGAGGCATCATCCGGGTCTTCGTCTTCCCCCGCACTGGGATTCTCGTGAAAATAATAATTGCCTGTCTCATGCCTGTTCCCTTTTCTGCCTGTCCGTATAGATATTGCGGGCCAGCACAATCAGAGCTGACAGGGCAAACAGAATGAACAGCCCTGTGACAAACAGCTTTGCCCCTCCGGTCAGCATTCCCCCTACATAGGAATAGACAAGAGTCGCCGGAAGCTGCCCGATTCCGGTGGCAATAAAAAACGCTCCGAAAGACATGGAGGTAAGCCCCGCTGCATAGCTCACAATGTCAAAGGACATAAAAGGCAGCAGGCGGCAGATGAGAACGGTATTTTTTCCATATTTCTCAAAAAAAGTGTCAATCTGCCTGAGGCCTGTCCGGCTTGTCAGCCTTTCAGCCGCGTCTCTGCCAAGTACCCTGGAAATGACAAAGCAGACGGCCGCTCCCGCCATGGCACTCGTCCAGGAGAGAATAGCTCCCCGCCACCATCCGAAGAGACTGGCATTTGCAAAGGTCAGCAGAAAGGCCGGAAGAGGCGCTGCCACAGACTGAAAAACCATCAGCAGAAAGGATATAAGCGCCGCATATCCCCCGTAGGATGCAACAAACTCCCTGACTGCTGTAAAATCCCCGCTGGCAAACATAAAGAGCACCTCATTCACCCCCTGCTTCACAGAAGGGATCAGAGCCCAGGCTCCAATTATGGCCGCAATTACGGCCAGCAGCAAAATTCGTTTTATCCAGTTGCGTCTCTTTTTCATCACACGTCCTCTTTCCAGTACTTAAATTTCATCCTGTTTGCCAGAGAATGGGCGGTATCTGCCCTCTCTCCGGTTCCGAGTATTTTTACCAGGATATGTTCTGTGTCCCCGTATCCCTTTCTGATCAGGCTTCCCGCGCAGGAGGCACAGTAGACAGCCAGGTGTTTCCCCTCTCCCAGTTTCCCTGCCATCCTGTCTGAAAGTTCCCTTTCTCGGCCGGATGCGCCGCCTCCCAGGCCGCAGCACTGCCCCTGCCCGCAGGAGGCCGGAGGCTTGTCCAGGAAATGGGAAATCTGTCTCAGAAGCTCCCTGTCAGCTCTGTCCGGGCACGGCAGAAAGACAGAAAGCTCTTCCTCTATCTGCCGCCCGAGCCCCAGCTCTCTCAGCTTTTCATAGATCCCTGTCACCTTCACATGGAGACGGCCCTTTAAAAAGTGGAAGCAGTTGGGACAGAGCGTGACGATTTCCTGAATCTTGCTGTCCCTGAACCTGGTATCCAGTTCCCGCAGAATCCGTTCCTCCTCTGCCACAAGCCCCAGCTCCGCCAGAGGCTTTCCGCAGCAGTCAAATACCGTTCCCATTCCGGCCTCCCTTCTGAGAAGTCCTGCGAGATATTTCGTAGTCTGTGGATAGAAGGACGGGAAATTGCATCCGGGAAACAGTACGCTTCCCTCCGTCTGATTCCTGTAATTCTTAAAGAGATACCTCTTTTTTTCAAACAGCAGAAGCCCGGTACCCTTCTCCCTCAGCTTTCCCCCCTGCTGTTCTACCCGCTCTCTGCGCATATCCAGGACAATCTTTCTCCCGTCAATTCCCAGGGGACAGATCTCCGAGCATTTTCCACACAGAAAGCAGCTGTAGGCAAGCTCTCTCAGCCTCTCTGTATCTCCGATATCTATGTTGTATTTTCTCAAAAATTCGCACCTGTCCCTGCACAGATGGCAGTGGATGCAGGCGTCTGCGCCTATTGTTTCCTGCTGCTTCATGGGCCGTATCTCCTGTCCTATCCTGCTGTCTCTTCCCGATTTTCTCCGTCCACATATCGTTTTTTCAGATAAAAGCCTGCCGCAGCTGCGAAAGCCGCCAGTCCGGCCGCTATCCCCAGGCAGAGCGCCCTGTTTTTTCCATTTGCCAGTCCGGCTGCTCCCACTGTGTACATTGCCGTTCCGGGAAGCATGAACAGAAAGGAACCGACCGTATAGGGCACAAAGCCCATGTCTGTGACTCCATAGGCAAAATTCTGAAGATTGTATGGAAAAACCGGGATCAGCCGCGTGATCATCAGGACAAACATCTGATTTCGTCCATTTTCGTCAAACAGCCACTTTTTCAGATACCTGTTCTTCACAGCCAGAGGCCGGATACTGTCCCTCAGGAAAAAACGTCCCGCCAGAAAGGCAGCGCAGGCGCCTGCCGTGGCGGCTGTTACACAGAGGGCAGTTCCCAGAACCGGACCGAACAGAAAACCTGCCAGAACCGCAAAGGTAACTCCCGGCAGAGCCAGAAACAGACTGCCGAAAACTGTGAACAGAAGATAGAGCCCTGACGCCAGAAGCAGGTTCTCTTCCACCGCTTTTTCAAGAATCGCTGCCGCCTTCTGGCTCTGAATCAGCTCTGCCCCTCCTGACAGCCGCCCTATAATCAGAGCCGCCCCTATGCAGACAGCAAAAATCCATATCTTTTTTCTGTTCATTGCATTTAAACCTCTAATTTTCATGCCATTTGCAGGATGAGTCCTGCTGCCTTTTCGTTCTGTCTGTCACGGTTTCTCTGCTTTCTTTATTCCTGTCTGCTGCATCGTGTTTTATTCTCGCTTTCTTATATGTACAGATGCACTGTTTTCTTCCGCATCACTATATAACTATATTTCGGATTCCGTCCAAAAGCAAATTCATAACTTCTATAAAAAATGTTCTTTATAAACTTTTTCTATAAATCAGAATATCTGATTTTCATAGAAGGACTGCAGAACTTTTACGGGCTATTTTCCGCAAAAAAGCAGAGGCTCTGCAGCCCGGGAAAACACGTTCTCCCTCTGCAGAGTCTCTGCTGTCTTTTCAGATTTATAACTCTGATTTTCCTGTTATATTATAACAAACTTTATCTTTGCTTATCTTTTGTTATCTCAGGTATCTCCTATTTTTCCCCTTTTACTCTGTATACCTCTTTCACAGTCTTTAAAAACCTCTTTGCAGAGCGGGAGAGCTGACAATTCCTGTTATAGACCACATTAATGTCCCGCCCGGCCCTCTCGCTGGGGATGGGGAAGGCTAAAATTTTTCCGCTTTCCGTCTCCTCTCTCACGGCCAGGCTTGAAATCACGGAAATTCCCAGTCCCTGAATGACTGATTTTTTAATTGTCTCCTGGTTTCCTATGCTGGCTACAACATTCAGTTCCTCCGGCATAATTCCCAGAGAACGGAACTGTTTTTCCGCCTCCTTTCTGGTGCCGGAGCCCTCCTCTCTCAGAATCATATGTTCCTTCCTGATCCAGGAGATATCCTTTGAAGTGTTTTTTATACTCCTGTATTTTTCTGTATTGGGCGTGATAATCACCATCTCGTCCCTGTAAAAAGGAAGATACTTGCAGTGCTTCTTTTCCAGCACAGTTCCCGTAAAGCCTATATCCGCCCTGCGCTCCGCAATCTGCTCTACCACCTGGCTGCTGTCCATCTCCGTAATCTTCAGCTGCTCTCCAGGGTATTTCATGTTAAATCTGGCTAAAAGAGGCGGCAGAAGGTACTGAGCCGGAACCGTAGAAGCAGCGATGGCAACACACTGCTTTTCCTCTCCTCTCCACTGACCAAACTCCTCCTCTATTTTCTTCTCCAGATCAACCATCTGCTTTGCATGAAAAAATAATCTCTGCCCCTCTTCTGTCAGTCCCACTTCCTTTGTATTTCTCACAAACAGCCTAACATCCAGCTCCTTTTCCAGTGACAGGACATGGGCGCTGACGGTGGGCTGAGTAAGGTACAGGCGCCTGGCAGCCTTTGAAAAACTGCCGGACTGCGCAACCTCTACAAATGCTTCCAACTGTTTTAAATTCATCCGTATGTATCCTTTCGCTTTCTCCCCTGCCAGCCATCCCATAACAATACGGACTTCTGCAGCTTTCCAGCCGCCGTTTCCTGATGCCAAGCCGCACGAAGCATCTTTTATTGCTTCGCTGTTTTGCATCTGTCCCACGGCTGGTTCACTGCGCTTTTCTCCACGATACTATAAAGACAACCGGATCAGTTTATCGCTCTTTGGTTCAACTGTCCCTATTACAGAAACTGCTGTGTCCATTCCTGCTTTTTCCAGATTCTGAAGGAGCGTTCCCAGATCTTCTCTAGCCACGCTGAACAGAAGACCTCCTGACGTCTGAGGATCGTACAGCAAGTCCAGATAGTACTCCTCCACGGAGCCAGCATCCACCTTCTGCCCAGAGTATCCCCTGTTTTTGTACGTCCCGGCAGGAACCAGCCCCATCTTAGCATAGTCAATGGCATCTTCAAAGTAGGCGATGTCCCGGACTTTCAGCTCGAAGGTCACCTCACTGGCAGAGGCCATCTCTGCGCAGTGTCCCAGAAGGCCAAATCCCGTAATATCCGTACATGCAGAGATTCGGCAGCCCTCTGCAGCCCGTTTGGCCTTCTTATTCAGTGAAGCCATAACCGTCTGCGCCTCTCTGACAGCGGAAGCGGAAGCAATATCTGCCTTGATCGCCGTGTTGATAATGCCGCTTCCGATCTGCTTTGTCAGCACCAGTACGTCTCCCGGCCTGCATCCGTAGTTCTTGAAAATTTTTTCCGGATGCACAAAGCCGGACACACACAGGCCATATTTAGGTTCATCATCCTGTACAGAATGGCCTCCCACCAGAACAGCCCCCGCTTCCTTCACCTTGTCCGCACCTCCGGCAAGGATCTCTCCCAGGATTGCCGGGTCCAGACAGTTTGGAAAGCCCACAATATTCAGCGCTACAGCAGGCTCACCTCCCATGGCCCATACATCGCTCAGGGAATTTGCCGCTGCGATCTGACCGAACATGTAGGGATCGTCCACAATAGGAGTGAAAAAGTCCACAGTCTGTATCATTGCAATTTCATCAGTTATCTTATAAATAGCCGCATCATCGGATGTCTCAATTCCAACCAGCAGGTTATCATCATGAAATTTCGGCAGCTTGCCCAGAACCTGGGCAAGGGTCTCAGGACCTATCTTTGCCGCTCATCCCGATGTCTTGCTGAGTGCAGTAAGTTTTACCTCTGTTTTCATACGACTTCTCCTTTCTTTTCAGTATTGGCTGCGAAAGGAGACGCCCGTCTGTCCCTTCGCTTCCTGCGCAAAAAAAGATAGAATACGACTTCTATCGATCGTATTCTATCATTCTTATCGGAAAATTAAAAGATAAAATTTTATAAACCCTTTATATTCTTACAAAAGCTGGCTGATTGGGCCTGCGGCAGATATTTTCTCTCCTGCTCTGCTGTCCCCGAAAACAAGAAAGAATCCTGCTTTGCAGGATTCTCCGCCTGCGGCGGGTCGCGAAAGCGGCATTTTTCCTTTCCGCCGCAGTGCGTTCCCGCGGAGCGTTTTTATTTAACAGGGAACTTCGTTCCCTGTTAAATAAAAAATCAAGGGGCACTCACAAGCGAAACCCCTTGACTTTAACACATTCTCAATTAGTCCTCAACCTTGATGATCTCTTTCTTGTTGTAAGAACCGCAAGCCTTGCAAACTCTGTGAGGCATCATTAAAGCGCCGCACTTGCTGCACTTTACTAAGTTTGGAGCACTCATCTTCCAGTTAGCTCTGCGGCTGTCTCTTCTTGCTTTGGAAGATTTATTCTTTGGACAGATAGACATGGTTTACACCTCCTTAAATTGTTTGTAGATATCCTGGATAACTGCCATCCGTGGATCGAGCGACGTTCTGTCGCAGGTACAAGTCCCATAGTTGAGATTCGTTCCACATCTATTGCAAATCCCCTTACAATCTTCTCTGCAAAGGACTTTCATAGGCAAACCAATCAGGATCTCGCTGAGAACTAACTGGTCTACATCCAGATTATAACCGTTTAAATAAGGTTGTTCATCCAAATCTTCTGCCTGCCCGGCCTCCGGTTTATCCGTCTCCAGTTCCCTGTCAAGCGTGAGCTCACAGACATAGGCCACCGGTTCAAGACATCTGGAACAGGGAATCTCTACTGTCACTTCTGTACTGCCTTCCAGAAAATATTTTCTGGCCCCTGTGTTTGTAATAATCAGATCAAATGGACTTTTAGACACAATTCTGTATGTCTCTCTGCCCATACTGATCTCCGTCAGTCCTATCTCAGCGTTATAAACCTTTTTCTTGCCTTCGCAGGTAAAAAGTTCAGATAAATTAATCAGCATATTAATCTCCTAATACGCACTATGCTATTATACATAGACGTCTGTTTTTTGTCAATGGTTATTTTGTATATTATTCCATTTTTTATCCACAAACCCCAGGAGAAAACAGATTTTGAGCAGAGCAGAAAACTCCCTCCCTGTCAGATTTTTACACCTGTCTCCCGGCTTACTGCTTCATCCAACAGACTTTTCTGTACGCAGCACAGCATGAGCAACCAGTGAAGTCTGCTCATGCTGTGCAATTTCTCTATGTTCCGCTCCGTCTGCGCAGGTTTATTTTACGAGAGCCATTGTCTCTCTGGCGATAGCCAGCTCCTCGTTTGTCGGAACCACAAATACTCTCACCTTGGAATCCGGTGTGGAGATTTCTCTCTCAACGCCTCTGCAGTTATTGAGCTCCTCGTCAATGGTTACGCCCAGGTAGGACAGGTTCTTGCAGACATTCTTTCTGCAGTTTGCGTCGTTCTCGCCGATACCTGCTGTGAAAGCGATAGCGTCCACGCCGTTCATAGCTGCCGCATAAGCGCCGATGTACTTGATTACGCGGTAAGCGAAGATGTCGAGCGCTGCCTGAGCCTTGTCGTCGCCTTTCTCAGCTGCCTGCTCAAGGTCGCGTCCGTCGCTGGATAAGCAGGAAATTCCGAGAAGTCCAGACTTCTTGTTGAGGATTGTCATCATCTCGTCGATGGTCTTGTTCTCTTTCTTGGCCACGAACTCGATGATAGCCGGGTCAATGTCTCCGGAACGTGTACCCATTACAAGTCCCTCGAGAGGAGTAAGTCCCATGCTGGTGTCAACGGATTCGCCGTTCTTTACAGCAGAGAGACTTGCGCCGTTTCCTAAATGGCATACGATAATCTTGCAGTCATTGTATGGCTTTCCGATCAGCTCAGCGGTTCTCTTGGATACGAAGCTGTGGCTTGTTCCATGGAAGCCGTATCTTCTTACCTTATACTTCTCATAGTACTCGTATGGAAGGCCGTACAGGTAAGCTGTCTTTGGCATGGTCTGGTGGAAGGCTGTATCGAATACACCTACCATCGGCACATTCGGCATAAGCTCCTGGCATGCGCGGATGCCGATGAGGTTTGCAGGGTTATGAAGAGGTGCCAGATCGCTGCACTCCTCAATGCCCTTGATAGTTTCTTCTGTCAGAAGTGTAGAGGTTGTGAATTTTTCGCCGCCGTGTACGATGCGGTGTCCGACAGCTCCAACTTCATCCAGGCTCTTGATCACTCCTGTCTTCTCGTTTGTCAGAGCCTCGATCACATATTTGATTGCCTCTGTGTGGGTCGGCATAGCCTTCTCCGTCTTTTCCTTCTCACCGTCAGCAGGCTGATATGTGAGGATTCCGTCGATTCCGATTCTCTCACAGAGTCCCTTTGCAAGGACATCCTCTGTGGCTGCATTGATTAACTGATACTTTAAGGAAGAGCTTCCGCAGTTGATAACTAAAATATTCATCGTTTATAATCCCTTTCCCATCAGGACGCCCCGGCATCCGGCCGTACGCCTGTTCTCCTTTCAGGCACAGACGGATTCGGGGCTGTCCTCTATAAGTTATATGAAACTATTACATGTGCAACTTTTGATTTCCGATTTTCTGATAGAACCCGCCTGCAGGATTATGACATCTGAGCCTGTACAGCAGTAAGAGCTACTACGCCGACGATATCCTCTGCAGAGCAGCCGCGGGATAAGTCGTTAACCGGTCTTGAGATACCCTGAAGCATCGGGCCGTAAGCCTCTGCCTTGGCAAGTCTCTGAACCAGCTTGTAGCCGATGTTTCCACAGTCCAGATTCGGGAAAATAAGAACATTTGCATGGCCTGCAACGGTGCTTCCCTTTGCCTTGGATTTTGCAACCTCCGGTACCAGAGCTGCATCTAACTGAAGCTCTCCATCCAGATCAAGCTGCGGGTACTTCTCATGAGCGATCTCAACTGCCTTCACTACCTTGTCAACGAGGGCATGCTTTGCGCTTCCCTTTGTGGAGTGGGACAGCATGGCAATAACCGGCTTCTCGCCAACCAGAGCGCGGAAGCTCTTTGCACTGGAGTCAGCGATGGCTGCCAGCTCCTCAGAGTTCGGATCCTGATTCAGTCCGCAGTCAGCAAATAAGAAGGTTCCGTTTGCTCCATACTCGCAGTTCGGAACATCCATGATAAAGAAGCCGGATACAAGCTCTGTGCCAGGAGCTGTCTTTAAGATCTGAAGGGCAGGTCTTAAGGTGTCTGCTGTCGCATGGCATGCACCTGCAACCAGACCGTCTGCATCCTTTTCCTTAACCATCATAACACCGTATGTGATGTAGTCTGTTCTTAAGATCTCCTCAGCCTTCTCTTTTGTCATTCCTTTGTGCTTTCTCAGCTCAAAAAGAGTCTCTGCATAGTGGTCAAACTTTGGATCTGTATCAGGATCAACTACCTTTAATCCGGTTAAATCAACTTCCAGCCATCCGGCACCGTCCATGATCTTCTCTTCCTTACCAACCATGATGAGGTCTGCAGTACCCTCCTCAAGCACCTTTGCAGCGGCAATCAGAGTTCTTTTATCTTTGCTCTCAGGTAAAACAATCGTCTGTTTATCCTGTTTTGCCTTTGCTTTCATTAAATCAATAAATGCCATGGTTATTAAACCCCTTTCATAAAGATAAATGTATTTTCTGTTTTACATTATATAACATGTGTTTATTGTATACAAGAGATAAATGTCGATTTTTCATTAATTATTTTTTTAACAGGTTTGTCTCTTTTTTAACTCTTTACGAACCGCCCTTTCCTATATATAATGTACCATATCCTTCGGCGAAATTCAGAGCCCGGCTTTCCTTTTAAACAGATTCTGTCCCTCCGGCCTGCCGCAGCCCGTGGTACAGAAGTCAGTGCTTTTTCATCGAATCGGCTTGGACGGCGGCAGCCAAGTTTCACAGAAAGGCAGAATTCATCATGCATGTAACAGGACTTATCACAGAATACAATCCCTTTCACAACGGCCACCTTTTCCATATCAGGCGCGCAAGAGAGGTGGCCGGCGCAGATTTCCTCATAGTGCTCATGAGCGGCAGCTTTGTCCAGAGAGGGGCACCTGCCATTTTTGACAAATACAGCCGAACCAGAGCTGCTCTTCTGTGCGGCGCCGATGTGGTTGCGGAGATGCCTGTCACCTTTTCCACCGCGTCAGCGAGGGAATTTGCCTCCTATGGGATTGCCCTTTTCACCGCTCTGGGCGCCGTAGATTCCATCTGCTTCGGAAGTGAGTGCGGTGAAATCGGCCCGCTTTTTCAGACAGCCAGACTTCTGGCACAGGAACCTGAAGGTTTCAAGGAGGCCCTTGGCAATGCCCTCCGTCAGGGAAAAACCTACCCGGAGGCCAGAGCCGCGGCTCTCTCCTCCTTCCTTCCCGGCAGCGACCTCCTGTCCACTCCCAACAACATCCTGGGAATTGAGTACTGCCAGGCTGTACTGCGGCAGAACAGTCCCCTGTCCTGCCTTACCATCAGGAGAGAAGGAAGCGGCTATCACGACAGCTCCATCTCGGGAACACTGGGCTCCGCTCTGGCCGTGCGAAGCGCCCTGGAAGAACAGGTCCCGGCCCCGCACCTTGCCAGCCTGGTTCCCCCCTGCACCATGGAATCCATCAAAAAAGATGTGCCGGTCTTTCTGAATGACTTTTCCTCTCTATTAAATTACCGCCTTCTGACAGAAAAACAGCCGGAGCAGTATGCAGAGCTGAAGCCGGAGCTGGCATCCAGAATCCGAAAGCTGTCCCCCTCTCCCGCTTCTTTTGACGAGAGAATTAAGGAGCTGAAAAGCCGTCAGTTTACCTATACCGGCATCAGCCGGGCCCTTCTCCACCTTGTCCTGGGTGTGCGGGCAGATGCCGCAGAGGACTTAAAGGCCGCAGGCTACGCCCCCTACGCCAGAATCCTGGGCTTCAGAAAAAGCGCGGCCCCTGTCCTGAAAAAAATCAAGGCAAATTCCGCCATCCCCGTGATCACCAAGCTGGCCGGTGCAGAAAAAAAACTGGACCCCAGAGCCGCATCCATGCTGGCTCTTGAGATCCAGTCCTCTCATCTCTATCAGTCCGTGCGCCTTGAAAAGGCCGCATGGGGCCGTGCAGGCGGCAAAACAGCGGTCTTTCAGAATGAGTATACCCAGCCTGTGGCAGTAATCAGCTGAGAGAATACAGCGCCTGACCTTTTTCTGGCTGTCCAGCGCTCAGGGCAGCCTCATACCTGCTGATTTTGCTGCTGCCTTGAAAAGCGGTCTATATGGCCCCGTCCTCTCTCAGAAGCCGCTGCAGCGTCGGCTCTGCGTGGAGCCCCTGAATCAGTTCCTCAAGTCCCTTCTGTTTTTTCTTTTTTCCCTGGCGCACTGCCCGGATCATAATATTCTTCGGCGTGTGTTCCATATCGATAAACTCTAAAATCTGCGTCCGGTATCCGGCCTCCTCTAAAAGTCCCGCACGAATTCCGTCTGTGAGGAGGGCCGACATTCTCTCCTTCAGAAGTCCATACTGAAGCACAGGAGCCAGAAAATCATTTTTCACCTGCTTATTCAGCTCATGCTGGCAGCAGGGTACAGAGAGAATGACTCTGGCCCCCCAGCGGACAGCCTTAGCCAGGGCGTAGTCCGTGGCCGTATCGCAGGCGTGGAGGGTCACAACCATGTCCACCTGGTCGGTTCCCTCATAATCTGCAATATTGCCGTGCTCGAAGGTGAGATTCTCAAATCCGAATTTCTGCGCCAGGCGGCTGCAGAGGGCAATTACATCCTTCTTCAAATCCAGGCCCACAATGCGCACCGGATACCCCTTTATCTCCTTCAGATAATAGTACATGGCAAAGGTGAGATAAGATTTTCCGCAGCCAAAATCAATGATTCTCGTTTCTCTGGAGGGATCAAGCCCCGGCAGAATATCCTCCACAAATTCCAGGAATCGGTTGATCTGGCGGAATTTATCGTATCTGGCTTTTACCACCGCTCCCTCCTTTGTCATCACTCCCAGATCCACGAGGAAGGGAACCGGTGTTCCCTCCGGGAGCACATAGTTCTTTTTCCGGTTGTGGAGGGACAGGCGGCTGATGTCCTCCTGGCTCAGTCCGTCTGCGCAGATTCTCGCCGCTTTCTTCTGGCCTGCTGCCCTCTCCTTTCCGTTTTTCTTTATCTTTACAGTCACTGTCCCCTTTTTGCTCACCAGCACGGTCCCGCTGCCTAGCTTTGACTGGATCTCCCCGTTTCTGTAGAGGGTCAGGAGCTGCTCTTTTACATATCCGGCCGCCTCTTCTGCGCCCATATTCTTATGAAAGGCCTGCTTTTCGGTAAATTCCTCTGCCTGGAACTTCAGCTCTCCCTGCAAAAGCAGAGGACGGAGAACGAGCTTTAAAAACCCGTCCTTCGTCCTGGGATTGCTGAGTATAATCCGTTCCAGACTTTCATTGAGGAAAAACAAAAGAGCCTCGTCCAGCTTGTTTTCATTTTCCATCTTTGTCTCCGTTTCTCTGCAGGCAGGCGGCACAGACTGCAGAAGCCCTGCTTTCTTTTCCCGCCTGCAAAAGCTGCCCTTTTCTCCCTCTTAGTTTTTAAAGCTGTGAACAGGGGCAGGAATTCTTCCCGTCCTTTTTACAAAGTCATCACACTTAAAACGGTTGACAGGCATAACCGGCGCATAGCCTAACAGGCCTCCGAATTCTACCGTATCCCCCACGCCTTTCCCGATTACAGGAATAAGTCGGACGGCTGTGGTCTTCTGATTAATCATACCGATAGCCGCCTCATCTGCAATGACTCCTGCAATGGTAGCCGCGGAGGTATCCCCAGGAACTGCAATCATGTCTAGGCCCACGGAGCAGACGCAGGTCATCGCCTCCAGCTTCTCAATCGTCAGAGCCCCTAAGGTAACTGCATCGATCATTCCCTGATCCTCGCTGACCGGAATGAAGGCTCCGCTTAAGCCGCCTACGTAGGAGGAGGCCATAATTCCGCCCTTCTTCACCTGATCATTTAACATGGCCAGAGCCGCTGTCGTTCCCGGAGCTCCTACCCGCTCTAAGCCGATCTCCTCAAGGATCTCAGCCACACTGTCGCCTACGGCCGGTGTCGGAGCCAGGGACAGATCAATGATGCCGAACGGCACCCCAAGGCGCTTTGCCGCCTCCTGGGCCACCAGCTGGCCGACCCGGGTAATCTTAAAGGCTGTCTTTTTGATGGTCTCACACAGAACCTCAAAATTCTCCCCTCTCACCTTCTCAAGGGCAGTCTTGACAACGCCCGGGCCGCTGACTCCCACGTTGATGACAGCATCTGCCTCTGTGACTCCGTGGAAGGCTCCCGCCATAAACGGATTGTCATCCGGCGCATTGCAGAATACCACCAGCTTTGCACAGCCTAAGGAGTCCCTGTCTGCCGTAGCCTTTGCCGTTTCCAGTACCACCTCGCCCATCAGGCGGACTGCATCCATATTCAGACCGCATTTCGTGGAACCTACATTCACTGAGCTGCATACACGCTCCGTAGCCGCAAGGGCCTGGGGAATCGAGCGGATCAGAAGCTCCTCCGCCGGTGTCATGCCCTTGGATACCAGGGCAGAGTAGCCGCCGATAAAGTTGACGCCCACCTCTCTTGCAGCCCGGTCCAGAGTCTTTGCAATACTCACAAAGTCCTCTGTGGTCCTGCAGGCACCTGCCCCCACCAGAGAAATCGGAGTCACTGAGATTCGCTTGTTGACAATGGGAACGCCAAATTCTCTTCCAATCGCATCTCCTGTGGAGACAAGATCCTTCGCATAGGAAGTAATCTTTCTGTAGATTTTTTCATTAATCTCATCCACTGTGCTTCCGCAGCAGTCCAGAAGGCTGATTCCCATGGTGATCGTGCGGACATCCAGCTTTTCATGGTCAATCATGTTGTTGGTTTCATTGACCTCCAGCATGTTAATCATCATTGTATTTCTCATAGTTTTCTGTCGCCTCCCTAAATTCGATGCATGCTGGTGAAGATCTCTTCTCTCTGACAGCGGATGGAGGCTCCGATTCTCTGGCCCAGCTCATCCATCTCTCTTGCAATTTCGTCAAAGGACTTGGGGGACTTGGCAATGTCCACAATCATCATCATGTCGAAGATTTCCTTGACGATAGTCTGGGTAATATCGAGAATATTGATGTTGCTCTCTGCCAGGTAGGTACAGATATTTGCTGCCATACCCACATCATTTTTTCCTACTACGCTGATAATAATTCTGCTCATGTTGGTTCTCCTTTTTTTTCTCTGATTCTTTACAGCCCTTGCTTTAAGCCTTCCGGTACACAGCACATGCTCCGGACCGCTTCCCCCGCCTCGATTTTAAAACGGGAGGGCTTTTGTCCTGCTAATCTTTCGGCTAAACCGTGACGATCTCTGACACTGCATCGCGCCTTGCCACTGTGATCGGAAAGTCGCTGGAATGGTAGGGCGTATCGCTCTCCGTGATCTCCAGCTTCACGGTTTCGTAGGCCAGCTCCTCATAATTATTTTCCTTGCTCAGATGGCCGAGAAAAATATGCTTTAAATTGTCGTGAAGGATACAGCTTAAAAGCCTCCCTGCATTGTCGTTGGACAGATGGCCATAGTCTCCCAGAATTCTTTTTTTCAGATAATAGGGATAGGGGCCCGCCTCCAGCATTTTTATGTCGTGGTTGGACTCCAGAAGGATCGCATCCAGTCCCTGCAGATGGTCAATAGTATACTGGGAGTAATTGCCCATGTCTGTGGCAACCGCCACAGACTTTCTTCCCTCCTGAACCCGGTAGGCCACCGGATTGGCCGCATCGTGGCTGATCTTAAAAGGCTTGATGTCCAGATCCCCGATACGAAAATCCACATCGTGGACAACCGGACGAAGGAGCTCTTCCGGGTAATCGCCCAGGCTTTTCATCCCCTTTATCTCCTCCAGGGTTTCCCTGGTGCTGTAGACGGGAACTCCGTATTTTCTTGCCAGGACGCCAAGTCCTTTTACGTGGTCTGAGTGCTCATGGGTGATCAGGACTCCGTCAAGCTCGCTCCCCTTTATACCAATCTCATTTAACCCCTGTTCAATCCTCCTGTTGCTGATCCCCGCATCGACCAACAGGTGCGTGTGGTCGCTCCCTATGTAAATACAGTTGCCGCTGCTCCCGCTGGCTATACTCACCATTCTCATGCTTCTGCTTCCTCTTTCAATATGGTTTCTATCTGTCTTTTCACGTCGGCTACGGTCTTGTTGTTGTCAATCACCCGGTCCGCCATGGCCCGAAACTCGGACTCCGACTTCTGGCTCCTCATAATGTCCAGACATTTTTCTCTGCTGTATCCGCGGCTCTTCATCAGGCGGCTGATACGGTTTTCCTCTGAGGTAAAGATATACCACACCTGGTCAAACAGTCCGTTGTGCTCCTCGTCAAACAGAGCCGCCTCCACAATCACCAGCTCCTTTCGGGAGCACCGGATGCCCTCCTCGATCGCCTGCCAGACCGTAGGATGCACAATGGAATTTACCGTTCCAAGGGCCTCCCCGTCGCCAAACAGCCGCTTTGCCAGAGCCTTTCTGTCAATGCTTCCATCCTCTGAAAGGAAATCCGTTCCAAGGGCCTCCAAAATCCGGCGGTAGGCCGGCATTCCCGGCTCCATCACCTGATGGGCGATCTCATCCGCAATCAGAAGCTCTGCCCCGAAATCCCTCTTTAGGATTCCCAGAACCTCACTTTTTCCCGAACCGACTCCGCCTGTAATCCCTATTACCTTCATCTCTTCCTCTTCCCGTCTGCCGCCTCCCGCAGGCGGAGGCAGACGCTTTATTATCGTTCTTTATTTTGATCTTTATTTATTTTGATCGTTCTTTATTTCGTCTCAAACCAGGAATTTCCCGTTTTCATATCAATTTCCAGGGCTACTCTCAGATCCGCCGCATGCTTCATCTCCTCGGAAAGAATCGTCTGCACCCTTTTAAGCTCCTCCTTTTTTGCCTCGATCAGAAGCTCGTCGTGAACCTGAAGCACAATTTTCGATTTCAGGCCCTCTCTCCTGAGTCTTTTATCTACCCGGTTCATGGCTATCTTGATAATATCGGCAGCCGTTCCCTGAATGGGGGAGTTCATGGCCACCCGCTCGCCGAAGGAGCGCTGCATAAAGTTTTTGGAGGAAAGCTCGGGAACCGGACGCCTGCGTTTGAACATGGTCGTCACATAACCCTTCTCCTTTCCCTCCTCCACCAGGCGGTCCAGGAATTTCTTCACATCCGGATAGGTTTCAAAATACCGGTTAATATATTGAAGCGCTTCCTTTCTCGTAATGCTCAGATCCTCGCTGAGCCCAAAGGCGCTGATTCCGTAGACAATCCCGAAGTTGACGGCCTTGGCGTTTCTTCTCTGGAGAGGCGTCACCTCCTCAAGGGGCACATGGAATACCTCTGAAGCCGTAATGGCATGGATATCCTCAGCCTTCCTGTATGCCTCAATCAGCCTCTCATCCCCTGACATGTGGGCAAGCACCCGCAGCTCAATCTGGGAATAGTCGGCGTCCACAAACACGCTTCCCTCCTCCGGCACAAAGACGCGGCGGATCTCTCTTCCAAGCTCCATCCGCACCGGAATATTCTGGAGATTCGGCTCTGTGCTGCTTAACCGCCCGGTGGCAGTGATCGTCTGGTTGAAGGTTCCGTGAATCCGCCCGTCCTCCCTGATATAGCCGGCCAGTCCGTCCGCGTAGGTGGATTTGAGCTTGGTCAGCTGGCGGTAGTCCAGGATTTTCTGCACCACAGGATACTCCGGTGCCAGCTTTTCCAGCACGTCGGCGGCTGTGGAATAGCCGGTCTTTGTCTTTTTCCCGTAGGGCAGCTCCATCTTGCCGAACAAAATTTCTCCCAGCTGTTTCGGAGAGTTAATGTTAAAGTGCTCCCCTGTTTCCCCGTAAATCTCCTGTTCCAGCCTCTCAATCTGGACTCTCAGCTTCTCCCCGTAGTCGTGAAGCTCCTCCCGCTTCACACAGATTCCCGCCTGCTCCATGTGAAACAGGCTGAAAATCAGCGGCATCTCAATGGTATAGAAGAGCTCCTTCATATCCAGCTCTTCCAGCTTTTTCGTCAGCCTCTCCCTGGATTTCCAGGCGGTATAGGCCATATGGCAGATGCACTGCTCCGCCGGGTTTAACGCGGTCCGGATGGAAACCTTCTCCGCTGTTTGTTCCTCTCTGACGGGCTCTGTCTTTTCCTGCTCCTTTCCTTCCTTTAAGGATTCCTCTGACGAATCCATAAAGGAAAACAGGCTCATCTGTCCGGATTCCTCATCTCCTGTGCTGCTCTCTGTCTCGTCAAAGGGAGTTGCCCCCTCCGTCTGTTCAAAGTCTGCAAACCCGGCTGTCCGAAGACCTTTTTTCTCAGCCTCAGCAGTTGTTTCACCGTCCCCCTCTTTCTCAGGTCTTTCTAAAAGAGCCTGTGCAAAGCTCTTCTTTCCCATCAGGTCCGCCCGGGACGGAACGGTCAGCTCCAGAAAATCTCTGGCCAGATCGTCATAATCGTAGGTATCCTTCAGAGGGTTGATCAGGTAGCCGGCCACCCCTGTGTCAAACAGGAGCTGGCCGCAGCCTTCTCCCTCTTCCCCTTCCGGACTCTTCCCGTCAGGTCTGTCACACTCTGTCTGCGCTGCAGGGAGAAAGCCAAGCTGGCTCTTCAGATCCAGGAAGCTCATTCTGACTCCCGAGGCAATCAGTTCATTCAGCTGTCCGGCCAGATACTCTCCCGTCACATCCCCGCCTGTCTCGAGGCAGTAAATGTCTGTCTCCCCAAATGCCAGTCCCAGCGCCTGCACGCTCTGCCCTTCCACAATCAGCTGCGCGCCTGCGTCCTTTGCCTTTCTGGCCTTTGCAAAAACAGCCTCCGCGGCCTCGCGGCCGGTCACAGCCCGAAACTGTTTTTCCACCTGATTTTCCGTTCTGGCGTTTGCGTCGAACCGGAGCAGCAGGGATTTGAATTCCAGCTGGCTCATCAGCTCATAGGCCTGGGGCGTGTACAGCTCCCCGATTTTCGCCTCTTCCATGGAAAACTCCACAGGACAGTCTGTGCAGATGGTAGCCAGCTCTTTGCTCATCTGCGCCATGTCATAGTGCTCCCTGAGAGCCTTCTGGGCTCTCGGCGGCTTAATTTCATCCAGGTGGGCATAGGCATTCTCAATACTGCCGTATGTGGTGATAAGGGCTGTGGCTGTCTTCTCGCCGATGGAGGGGACTCCCGGGATGTTGTCGGACGCATCTCCCATCAGTGCCTTCACATCAATAAACTCCTTCGGAGTCACCTGATACTGTTCCTTCACATCTGCCGGATAAAAATCCTTAATCTCCGTACCGCCTCTGTTCGTTCTCGGCATCCTGATTTTCACATGCTCGTCCGCCAGCTGAAGCAGATCCCGATCTCCTGAGACGATGGAAACCTCGGCTCCCTCTGCCGCACACCTTCCCGCGATGGTTCCCAGCACATCATCTGCCTCATAGCCCGGCACAGAAAGGATCGGGATTCCCATGGCCGAGAGCACCTCCTTGATCACGGGAACCTGCTCTCTCAGCTCCTCCGGCATAGGCTTTCTCGTCCCCTTATAAGCCTCATACATCTTGTGGCGGAAGGTCGGCTCCTTCAAATCAAAGGCCACTGCCAGGCAGTCAGCCTTCTCATCCTCGATCACCCGGAACATAATGTTCAGGAAACCGTACACCGCATTCGTATGAAGCCCTCTGGAATTTGTCAGCTCCGGCACACCGTAAAAGGCCCTGTTCAAAATGCTGTGTCCATCTATCAAAACTACTTTTTCCATGCTTTTCTCTCCCTGATTGAATTTAAGCCTTTCTGTCCCTGATTAAAAGAACCAGATCCGAAACTGCAGAAGCACCATTACCGCCATGGCCATGACACTCAGCGTATTGACCGCATACCTGAAAACGCGGAACATCCACATATGACTGACCTTCATATAGGAATCCTCTATTTTCCGTTCCAGATCTCCCGCAATATCGTAGGTTCCCGAGCCATTGTCAAGCTGCTTAAGGCCCACATCTACCATAAAGTATATTTCCAGCTCCTCCCGGCAGTTGGGGCATTCATCAATGTGGTTTAAAAACGCCTCCAGCTCATCGCCGGACAGTTCGTCCCTGATATACGGCGTCACCAGACGCTCTGCCTCCTGACAGGTCATATGCCTCCTCCTTTTTCTGCCTTTTTTTGCAAATCTACCGCTTTCCGCTCTGAAAAGCCCTGCAGCCCATAAAAATCTTTTCTTATCATACAATAAGAAGCCCTCTTTTTCAAGGGAACCTTTTTCAGTTTGACAAATATGGGCTGCACCTCTTTCCCGAATTCTGTTTTTCATGGCCTATGTCTCCTTTTTTATCTGATACTCTTTAGCATGAGCACAGAGGAGGGAAAACATTCCACATGCTAAATTCTGCAGTACATTCCTTAAACAAATATTATAAAGCATTGGATTTTCTGGGATATAAGACGTACACTCTGTCAAATCAAACGGCAGTACCGTATAAAAAGAAAAACAGATGGGCGCATAGGTTAAAAAGGGGAACGCAGACAGGTGAAAATAGAAAGAGCGCCTGCCTTCTCAAAAAGAAGACAAACGCTCCTGCCCCTGCCAAGGAGTGCCGGCTGTGGGACTTGAACCCACACGGTGTCGCCACCAAAGGATTTTGAGTCCTCCTCGTCTGCCATTCCGACAAGCCGGCCCGCTCGTAGACATCATTATTTTAGCAAAAAATGTAATTCATTGCAACCGTTTTTTTAATTTTTGCATTAATTTGTATATTTTTATGCTCTTCTTCTCTACTCCATCAGACAGAAAGCAGCCCGGAAGCAAATAGCCATTCCTTCCGGGCTGCGCCGTTCTGATATAGAACAGAATTTAGATTTTTCCTCCCTAATGGTGGAACAGACGGATGCCTGTAAAGGCCATCACCATGCCGTACTTATTGCAGGTATCAATCACATTGTCATCCCGCACAGAGCCGCCCGGCTGGGCAATGTACTTTACGCCGCTCTTGTAAGCTCTCTCAATATTGTCGCCGAAGGGGAAGAAGGCATCGGAGCCCAGGGTCACGCCCTGCATTTTGTCAAGCCATGCACGCTTCTCCTCTCTGGTGAATACCGGAGGCTTTTCCTTAAAGATCTTCTGCCATGCCCCATCAGCCAGCACATCCATATATTCCTCTCCGATATAGACATCAATGGCATTGTCCCTGTCGGCCCTCTTGATTCCATCTACAAATGAGAGGTTCAGAATCTGGGGAGCCTGACGGAGGAACCAGTTGTCTGCCTTCTGGCCTGCCAGACGGGTACAGTGTACCCTGGACTGCTGCCCTGCCCCGATTCCGATAGCCTGTCCGTCCTTCACATAGCAGACAGAATTGGACTGGGTGTATTTCAGGGTGATCATTGCCACCATCATATCGATTCTGGCACTGTCGGGAAGGTCCTTGTTCTCTGTCACAATGTTTGAGAACATCTCTTTATTGATGTCCAGCTCATTTCTGCCCTGCTCAAAGGTGATGCCGAACACCTGCTTTCTCTCAATCTGCTCCGGCTCATATTCCGGATCGATCTCGATTACATTATAATTTCCGTTTTTCTTGGACTTTAAGATCGCAAGCGCCTCCTCCGTGTAGCCAGGAGCGATGACGCCGTCAGATACCTCGCGCTTAATCAGTCTTGCCGTGTCCCCATCGCAGACATCTGACAGGGAGATAAAGTCGCCGAAGGAGGACATACGGTCAGCTCCTCTGGCTCTTGCATAAGCGCAGGCAAGAGGGGAAAGCTCTCCCATATCGTCCACCCAGTAAATCTTTCTCAGAGTCTCATCCATGGGAAGGCCCACTGCAGCTCCTGCTGGGGATACATGCTTGAAGGATGTGGCTGCCGGAAGCCCTGTAGCCTTCTTTAACTCTCTGACCAGCTGCCAGCCGTTGAAAGCATCCAGGAAATTGATATAGCCCGGTCTGCCGCTGAGCACTCTGATAGGAAGCTCTCCGCCGTTCTCCATAAAGATTCTGGATGGCTTCTGGTTCGGATTGCAGCCATACTTTAACTCTAATTCGTTCATATTGTCCGCCTCTTTTCTCTATTCGTTTGCATTTCCGTTCTTATTGATAATTCTGCTTCTCTTCTCGCCTGTGGCAATGTCGATGTAGCGGACAAACAGGGATACCTTGTTGTCCTCATTTAAGCTCTCCCAGAGCATATCGGCAAAGGCGTCCATATCATCCGGGATCTCCACAGGCTTTGGCTCTCCCTCAAAGCTCGGGAGCGGATTTCCGTCGTGCATGTAGGTGTGGATAAACCTTCCCTCTCCCGGAAGAGGATTCTCATAGGCAAAGGTATACCGCAGGCAGGAGTCCGGACATCCATTGTCACTCTTTAAAATAGACATGGCAAAATTGTAGTGTCCGTTCTCAATGTGCATGATTCCAGATATGCGGGGAGTATAATTCGGCCCATCCGGCTCAAACTCCCGGCTCCTTAAGGACTGCTCAAAGGTGAGCTGGCGATCCATTCCCTCATAGATGGTGTCTGTCTGATCCCCGTTTGTGACAATGGTCTTGTTGCCCAGCACACGCACGGGAGCATAAATGATCAGGCTCGGATCCGTCAGCTTGGACGGATCGAATGCCTGGGTGCGGATTCCCTCCCCGTCCTCCACGAACACGCGGTTTCTGCTGTTTTCACTTCTTCCCATAATAAAATAGGCGGCCACTGCCTTTGTGCCGTCAGCGCTTCTTCCAATCACGATTCCCCGTCCTGGATAAGCATTATTTTTGAGTTCTTCAGAAAGTGAGATCTTGTTCACCTTTTCATCCTCCCTTTGCGGTAATTTCTAAAGTTTCTGTCCTTATTATATACCATCCCACTTTTTATTGCCAGTTATAAAATCTGAAGTGTTTTTAGAAGCCTTGCTTATAAAAAGTTAAGAATTATTAATAGAAAATATCTGACATTTCATGACAAAATATTGTATAATGACCGCAGAGAGGTCATTATACCTGCGCCGAGCCGCCGGCGACCAAAGGGATCCAAAACACCGCTGCGGCGAGTGCGCATCCCTCGGAGAGATGCATATCCAAAGGATATGCTGTAATGACCGCCAAAAAGAACCTTGCAGAAATGCGAAACAGGCAGCTTTCCGCCGCCAAAAAGGAGGAACCACTATGCGAAGAAAACATCTTTTCCTTGCAGCCCTTCTGCTCGCTGTTGCAGTCACCGGCTGCAGAAAAAAGGAGACTATTGATCTCTCCAGCCTGCACACCACGGAAGCGGCAGAAATTCAGGAAAATGAAACTGATACACCAACAGAGGGAGGCACCCTTGATCTGACCACCGACAAGGACACAAAGGAGTCTGAATCTTCCGGAAGCAAATATTCTGTCACCACTTCCATGGAAACCTATTCGGAGGGAGGCGTGTCTATCCAGTATCCCGCCCTCTCGAATCTGTCTGACAGCGAACTGGAAAAGAAAATTAACGAAATGCTCCGCACAAACGCCATTGCTGTGGCAAAGGCCAAGGGCCTTCCAAAGGAAGGCAGCACCCTGGATGTAAAGGCTACCGTGGAATCTTCTAACTTAAAGCGCCTTGTGGTGTCCTACAAGGGAACTCTTAAATCCTCAGAGGGCACGGAGCGGATCTTCTATACCAATACTGTGGATCTGGAAAACGGTTCCAGCCTGCAGCTGTCCGACTATGCGGACGCCTATACCATCGCAGGCTATCTGGCCTCCGGGGAATACAGCTTTGCCGAGGCGCCTCAGGGGGATGAGGCCGCCGTCAGGGCCTACATAAACGGAGAGGGAAGAGATACCGACTACTATTATAAAAAGCTCTCATCTGCGGATTTTTCAGACAGCGATGCATATCCTGAATACTGGAGCTTCGAGCGCCAGGGCGTTATCTTTGTGGCCGTACCTGTCAGCCAGGAGCTGGGCAGTTATGCCTTGATTAAATACAGCCCGGACAACAAATAGGAGGGCAGCTCAGAAAATCCTTCCGGCCATGCATTATAAGCGAATATTATAAAAAGGAGATATCATCCATGGAAAATGTTACAATTTTTGATCACCCTCTGATCCAGCACAAGATTTCCATATTAAGAAACAAAGACACAGGAACGAACGAGTTCCGCTCTCTCATTGAGGAGATTGCCATGCTCATGGGCTACGAGGCTCTCCGGGATCTGCCTCTCGAGGATGTGGAGGTGGAGACACCGATTGAGAAATGCATGACTCCCATGCTGGCCGGCAAGAAGCTGGCCATTGTCCCCATTCTTAGGGCCGGCCTTGGAATGGTAAACGGCATTCTGGCCCTCGTTCCCTCCGCCAAGGTGGGACACATCGGCCTTTACCGCGATGAGGTTACCCACGAGCCTCACGAGTACTACTGTAAGCTTCCAGACCCCATTGACCAGAGAATCATCGTGGTTACCGATCCGATGCTGGCCACGGGAGGCTCTGCGGTGGAGGCTGTGGATTTTATCAAGCAGCACGGCGGAAAGAGCATTAAATTTATGGCCATTATCGCCGCCCCTGAGGGCTTAAAGCGCCTGCACGAAGCCCATCCTGATGTTCAGATCTATGTGGGCCATGTGGATCGCTGCCTGAATGAAAATGCCTACATCTGTCCGGGACTGGGAGATGCAGGCGACCGAATTTTCGGAACAAAATAGAGAAACAGCAAAACAGACAGAAACCAGAAAGAACGGCAGGGGAACGCACCTCTGCCGTTCTTTCTGGTTTCTGTCTGCTTTACTTTCTGCCTGCTTTGCTTTTTGTCTCTTTGCTTACTGCTCCCTCTTTTCTGCCACTTCTCCCTGTCTCTTGTAGATGGATCTGGCATTTACGCAGCCGCGCACGCTGGAGAGCGGGTAAATATTGGACTCTCTGCCGATTACCGTGCCGGGATTTAACACAGAGCCGCAGCCCACCTCTACCTGATCGCCTAACATGGCTCCGACTTTTTTTCTTCCCGTCTCAATCTCTCCGTCCTCAGCATGGATTTTCACCAGAAGCTTATCGGATTTCACATTGGAGGTAATGGAACCGGCGCCCATGTGGGATTTGTAGCCCAGGATGGAGTCTCCCACATAGTTGTAGTGGGGAACCTGCACCTTGTCAAAGAGGATGACATTTTTTAACTCTGTGGAATTTCCCACCACAGCTCCCTCTCCCACCAGAGCGCTTCCCCGCACAAAGGCGCAGTGGCGGATCTCAGCTCCCCTGCATACGATCAGAGGGCCATTTAAAAAGGCGGTAGGGGCAACCTTGGCCTCTTTATGAATCCAGATATTCTCTCCCCTCTTCTCGAACTCCTCCTCCGGAAGCGTGTTCCCAAGTTCTTTTAAGAATTCTTCCAGCCCTGCCAGAGCCTCCCAGGGATATGTAAAACCTGAAAGGTACCGGGCTGCCATTGTATGGGTCAGATCGTAAAGGTTCTGTATTGTCATCTCAGTTTTTTTCATTGATGGTTCCTCCTGTCTTTGCACTCTTTTTTCTGCTATTTTTCACATTTTTTCCGGCTTTCTCCGCACTGGCGGCTCCCTTTCCAGGGAGCTTTTCAGCACCTTTGTAGCTTGCTGCCGCCAGCTCGAACTGGCGCCTTAAGCCTGCCTGGTTGGCCGTGTGGACTGCCCCATAGGTGCGGCCGGCCACAAAGCGCTCCAGCTTTTCCATGTACTCCTTTTCTGTGATGCTTCCCTCCGCAACATAGGTCAGCCCCTTCTCCCAGCTGGCTGTCAGCTCCGGGTTCAGAAGCTGGCGGATGGAAGCATTGACCACCTCATAGATCAGCTCTCCAAGGAGGGTAGGCGTGATCACCTGTGTTTTCGGATTCAGAGACAGATAGCTGATGCTCATGAGCTTTTTCAGGATCTCCGCCCTGGTGGCGCTGGTTCCGATTCCGCTTCCCTTGATCTGCGCCCTCAGCTCCTCGTCCTCTATAAGCTGGCCTGCATTCTCCATGGCCAGAATCATGGAACCGGAAGTATACCTCTTGGGCGGCGAGGTTTCCCCCTCCTTTATGGCCAGCCCGGAAAGGTCCAGAGTCATGCCCTTTTTCAGCTTTTCCAGCATAGCTGCAAAGGCCTCATCTCCGATCACCGTCTCCTCCTGACGGCTGTCGCCTGCTGACTGCTCCCCGCTGCTTTCTCCTGCTGCACCGGCCGTATCTTTTGTGCCCTCTGCATTCTCATCCTTTTTTCTGATGCCGGAAACGTCCGCCACCTTCAGATACCCAGGTTCCTTCAGGATCTTGAAGTTTGCAAAAAAATGCTCCGTTTTCGCGGCAATCTCCAGGCTGTACTTCCGGTACACGGCAGGCGGATAAAAGATGCTCAGAAATCTCCTCACAATCAGCTCATAGACCTTCGCGTTCAGAGACGGCAGATTTCTCACCGCCCCTGTCTGTCCAGTGGGGATAATCGCGTAGTGATCTGTAATCTGTTTGTCATTGACATACCTGGTCTTTGCGATGGTCTTCCAGGCCGTCCCCTGGAGCACCTCAGCCGCAAAGGAGGCACAGGGCGAAAATCCCTTCAGCCCGGAAAGATTCTTCCCGATCTCCTTCGCCACTGCTGTGGAGAGGACTCTGGCGTCTGTTCTCGGATACGTCACCAGCTTCCTCTCATACAGCTCCTGCACAATTTTCAGTGTCTGGTCAGGGCTTATCTTGAACATTTTTGAGCAGTCGTTCTGCAGCTCCGCCAGGTTATAGAGAAGGGGAGGATTCTTAGTCTCCTTCTTCTTTTCCACGGAGAAAACCGTTCCCGTCACAGGCCCCTCTGCAGACAGCCAGGCAATCAGCTCCTCTGCCTTCTCCCTCTCCTTAAAACCGTTTTCCCTGTAGAGAAACGGTGACTGAAAATACCTGGAGCCCTGGACAGCCCGCCACTCCGCGCTGAGCTTCATGGACTCCCGGGTGAAGGTTCCTATCACGCGGTAAAAGGGAGTTTTTACGAAATTTCGAATCTCTCTCTCCCTTCGGACGACCATACCCAGCACACAGGTCATCACCCGGCCCACAGAGACAACGGTCCACTTGCTTCGCAGGAAGCTGGAGATAGATGGCCCGTATTTCAGCGTCAGGGCTCTGGAAAAATTAATTCCCATCAGGTAATCTTCCTTGGCCCTGAGGTAGGCAGAAGCCGCCAGATTATCGTATTCCTTCAATTCTTTGGCCTCTCGGATTCCTCTCAGGATCTCCTCCTCTGTCTGTGAATCAATCCAGACACGTTTTTCCTTCTTGCCGTGGACGCCCGCCATCTGAGCCACCAGGCGGTAAATATACTCTCCCTCCCGCCCGGAGTCGGTGCAGACATAGATCGTGTCGATGTCGCTCCGGTTTAACAGGGTACTGACAGTCTGAAACTGCTTCTTTACCCCGTCGATGACCTGGTACTTAAACTCTGCCGGCAGAAACGGCAGAGTTTCAAGGCTCCACCTCTTGTATTTTATGTCGTACTCCTCCGGGTAGCTCATGGTCACCAGGTGGCCGACACACCAGGTCACAACTGCCGTTTCCGATTCGATATATCCGTCTGATCTCCGCCCGGAAATTTTCAGGGCATTGGCAAATTCCTGGGCAACGCTCGGTTTTTCTGCTATGTATAAAGCCTTCGCCATTTCCGTCTTCCTTTCTCTTCCCGCCCTGCATTTCGTTCTGTTCATTCCTTAACGGCGCGGACCTTATTTTTCGTTCAAACAGGCAGGGAATCCCAACACGCCTCCCGCCTTGGGCTCTCCCTGCCTGTCTCCTGCCGCAGCATTCCGGACCTCTTCTTTTCTGAGGCAGACCGGACGCAGCTGCCTTCCCTATTTCACATAAAACTTATAGATCGTCTCTGTCCGTTTCTCCTGGCCCGCTCTGATAACCGGCGACGGGAACTGAGGTTTGTGAATCGCATCCGGGTAGTACTGAGTTTCAAAGCAGTAGCCATGCCGTCTGCCGTACACAGCCCCCTCCTTCCCCGGAAGGCTGGAATCCAGATAGTTTGCCGTGTAGAACTGGACTCCCGGCAGATCCGTCCAGGTTTCCATGGCCCGGCCGCTGGCCTCATCCCAGGCCTTCGCAGCCAGGGAAAGTCCCTCTGCCTCTCTCCTGATCACCCAGTTGTGGTCAAAGCCGCTTCCAAAAACGAGCTGCTCATAATCATTCTCAATATCCCGCCCGATGGCTTTCATCTCTGTAAAATCCATAGGCGTTCCCTTTACCGGAAGAATGGTTCCGAACGGAATGGATACCTGGTCGGCGGGAGTGAAGCTGTCCGCAAAGATACGGACCTTCTGTCCCATGGCCTCCCCCGTATTGTGGCCTGCCAGATTGAAGTAAGCATGGTTCGTCATATTCATGATCGTATCAGCATCGGAAACTCCGCAGTAGCGGATATGGAGCTCGTCATTTCCTGTCAGGATATATGTAACGGAAACCCGGAAATTTCCCGGAAAGCCCTGATCTCCGTCCGGGCTGTTCAGCGTAAAGCAGATGGAGATGTCCTCCCCGTCCTCGGTCACTCTGGCATCCCAGATTCGGTTCCTGTAATAATCATTGCCGCTGTGGAGATTGTTGGGCCCGTTATTGACCGTCAGCTCGTAGGTCTGCCCATTCAGCTCAAACTGGCCTCCCCCTATCCTGTTTGCATTTCTTCCCACGATTTCGCCGAGATGGGCCTCGCTCTTCAGATAACAGTCCACTGAGTCATACCCCAGCACGACGTCGGCAAAATTCCCATCCCTGTCCGGAACCAGCATAGAGTGCCAGATTGCCCCCAGATCGAGGAACCCGGCTGTCACCCCGTTCCTGTTTTTCAGCGTGTAGCGATACACGGTTTTTCCGTCCGGCATAGAGCTGAAGGATTCTTTGATATATGGCATAATACCTCCTCCTGAACCTGTGGTTCCTATTGACTGCAGCAGTCCAGTCCCCTGTCTCACGGCAGCAGACTGAACTGTCACTGCCAGCTCAACTTTATTTTGCCTGAATGTAACCCTGGGCAGTCAGCAGCTCTGCACAGAGTACTGCTCCGCCGGCAGCGCCGCGCAGCGTATTGTGTGAGAGGCCCACAAATTTACAGTCGTACACCGTATCCTCTCTCAGGCGCCCGATGGAGACTCCCATTCCCCTCTCAAAATCCACATCCAGCTTCACCTGAGGGCGGTTATCCTCCTCCAGATACTGGATGAACTGCTTCGGAGCGCTGGGAAGCTCAAGCTCCTGGGGAAGCCCGCTGAAGGCTCTCAGCTTCTCAATCAGCTGCTCCTTCGTAGGTTTCTTCCTGAATTTTACGAATACGGCCGCCGTATGTCCGTCGAGTACCGGAACACGGATGCACTGGCAGGTGATCACCGGCTCGCTGGCCTTTACAATCACTCCGTCTTTCAGCTCGCCCAGAATGCGCAGAGGCTCCTGCTCGCTCTTTTCCTCCTCGCCTCCAATGTAGGGAATAATGTTCTCCACCATCTCCGGCCAGTCCTTAAAGGTCTTTCCGGCGCCTGAGATAGCCTGATACGTGGTGGCCACCACCTCGTATGGTTCAAACTCTCTCCATGCAGCCAGAACCGGAGCATAGCTCTGGATGGAACAGTTCGGCTTTACTGCGATAAACCCTCTCTTTGTTCCGAGGCGCTTTTTCTGGAATTCGATCACCTGAAAATGCTCCGGGTTTACCTCCGGGATCACCATAGGCACGTCCGGCGTCCAGCGGTGAGCACTGTTGTTGGAAACGACAGGAGTCTCTGTCTTTGCATAGGCTTCCTCAATGGCGCGGATCTCCTCCTTTGTCATGTCCACAGCGCTGAACACAAAATCCACGCCGGCTGCAACCTTCTCCACCTCATTGACATTCATCACCACCAGTTTTTTTACATTCTCCGGCATGGGAGTCTGCATTTTCCAGCGGTCGCCTACGGCTTCCTCATATGTCTTTCCTGCCGATCTGGGGCTTGCAGCCACCGTCACCACCTCATACCAGGGATGCTCTGCCAGCAGGGAAATAAATCTCTGTCCAACCATTCCCGTTGCACCCAGAACGCCTACTCTCAATTTCTTTTTCATTTCCATAACCGTTTTCTCCTCACTCCCGGAACAAAGTCCGTTCAAAATTCGTACTTCCATATCCTACAACAGATCTTATGAAAAATCAAGTTTTATCCGTTCGTAAAATACATTTGTCTTTGTGGTGCGGACATTTGCTTCTATTTTTCTGTTCCGCATTCTGGGAAAATAGGAATCAGCTTCTGCTCAGCCACAGACACAAGACCCAGATCGGACATTTTTACATCCGGAATTACAGGAAGAGCCAGAGTGACAATCCGAAGCAGAGGATTTTCCATATCCGTAAGCCCCAGGCTCCTCTCCACTTCCTTCATGGCAGCTGCCTCCCTGGAAAGCTCCTGAGCTTCCAGCCTGGTCATAAGTCCTGCCACCTCCAGCCTCAGTGTATGAAGGACCTTTCCGTCCTTCACAGCCGTCATTCCGCCGCCGCATGCGATCAGCTCTCTGGCAGACGCCAGGGCATCCTCAGGCCTGAAGTAAACAATAGTCAGGTTGTGGGAGTCGTGGGAAACCGTGGATGCCACCGCTCCCTCGCGAAGTCCGAAATTGCGCACAACGCCCACTGCCCTGGTTCCCTTTCCGTGCCTGTTAATAACGGCCACAAAGGCTTCATTTTCTCCCAGGACTACCATTCCGTCCTTTACCTCATGCTCCTCCTGTACACATCTGGTAATGCTCAGAGTCTTTCCTGCATATTCCATAACGCTCACAAGAATTTTTCCGTTTTCACAGGGACATTTCAGGCAGAAATCGTCAAGATCCACTTCCCCTGCCTTCATGAAATTCTGCTTTTCTATCTCAAAGCTCTTCTCCTCAACAGGCGCGATCAGTCTGCCGTCCTCTGCCACCAGCTTTCCTCCGAAGAATACGGCCTTGGCCCACATACCCTCCAGATCGTCGAGAAGCACCATATCGGCCGTAAAGCCGGGGGCTACGGCGCCCAGATGGCGGATTCCTGTTTCCCGGGCCGTATTGATGGTTGCACTCTTGATCGCCAGAACCGGATCCATGCCGCAGCTGATGGCTTTTCTGACCACTGCGTTCATATGGCCTACGTGGAGGAGATCATCACTCTCTCTGTCATCGCTGCAGAGGGTCAGTGTGTCAAAAAACCGCTGATCCTTGATTCCGTCCCAGATAGCCTCCACATTTCTCGTGATGGAGCTTTCCCTGGCATCCACATACATGCCGTTTCTGAGCTTCTTTCTGGCCTCCGGCCCGGTTGTAGTTTCATGGCAGGTCCACGGTCCTCCGATCAGATAAGCGGAGAGCTGTCTTCCTGTCACAGACGGGGCATGTCCCTGCAGATACAGTCCGTTTTTCTCAGCGGCCTCAATAATATCCATCATCCGGTCGTCCCCGTACATCACTCCGTAAAAGTCCATGACCTCTGCCAGTCCCACCGCTCTCTCGAGACCGGCCAGAGCGTCGATATCCTCTGCAAAAAATTCAGCCCCGGCATTCTCACAGCCCGGCACTGCCGGCACACAGCTTGGGATATCCACAAGCTGACGCATGGGAAGATCACTTCCCGCATCGTGCATATAGACAACGCCCTCCCTTCCATAGACATTAGCTATCTCATGGGGATCGTGAATAATCGTCGTGGTTCCGTGGGGGATCACCGCCTTGGCAAAGTTGCGGGGCGTCATCATGGAACTCTCAATATGCATGTGGGAGTCGATCAGTCCCGGAATCAGATAACGCCCCTGCCCGTCATACACAGAGGCAGCCTTGTAAGGTCCTGAAAGCTCCTCATCCTCCACATGGGCGATAAATCCATCCTTTACATAGACAACTGCCGGATAAATCTCCCCTGTGAACACATTGACAAGGCGGCAGTTGCAGATCGCCAGATCTGCCTCCTCCATTCCCAGTGCAGTCCTCAGAAGCGCTTTTTTGTCCTTTGGTTCCAGTCGAATCATAGTTCCTCTCCTTTTCTCTTTATTGCCTTCCAGAAGTCTCCATTCAGGCAGTCTGGAAATTTACTGTGTCAAAATGATATAAAATATTCTAACGGTCTGTCTTTTCAGTGTCAAGAACAGTGTCTGAACCTTTATCAAAAATTCTCTGACAGAGGGTTCTGTATCTGACAGAAAACAGCCAGCAGACCTCCCGGCCTGCTGGCTGTCCTGAATTCTCTCAAACTTTTGCTGTCTAAGCAGTTTCGTTTTGAATCATTAGTGCACAATAGCGTCGATTTCCTCTGCGGAAAGCCCTGCTGCCTCTGTTACCTCGATCTCGCCGGACTGAATCTTTCCAAGGATCTCCTGCACATTGTCCACGTTCTCCTGTCCAATGCTGTTTGTCAGATTATCATTGAATACGATGCCCACTGCGTCCTCAGCCAGTCCGTATGTCACATTCTCGCCAAACGGAACGCTGGACGGATCCTCTGCATATGCCTTGCAGATATTGAAGAGAGCATTGTCCAGTCTCTTCAGGCTGGAAGTGATAACTGCAGACTGAAGGTTGCTTCCCTCGAGAGCCTTGTACTGGTCGCTGTCCACACCGATTGCCATTACGCCGTCCTTCTCGGCAGCAGCCTCGATGACACCGTTTCCTGCACCGCCTGCTACCTGGAAAATAATGTCTGCGCCCTCGGAAATCTGTGCATTTGCCAGATCCTTTGCCTTTGCTGTATCCATGTAGTCACCTACATAGGCAGTCAGAATATTGATGTCTGGATCTACATACTTGGCACCCTCTGCGTAGCCTACCAGGAAGTTGCTGACTGTGGTGCTCTCAACGCCGCCTACAAAGCCAATGGTTTTGTCTGTGTTGGCTGCATTCTCACTGCTTGTATAGTAGGCTGCCACAGCCCCTGCCAGGAAACCGGACTGGTTGGAGTCAAAGAGGACGCCCAGTGTGTTTGTCAGCTCTCCGCTTGAAAAGTCCAGATCCTGATCAAACAGGATAAATTTTGTGTCCGGATACTCTAACGGGATGGTCTCAAAGTTCTCCTTATTCTGGAAGCCTGTTCCCACGATGATGTCTGCTCCTGAGTCAGCGGCATCATAGAAAGCTGCCTGCCACTTTGTAGTGTCATCTCCCATCTCCACTACATTGACCTCGTACTTGTCGCCTAACTCCTCCTGGACTCTCACAGAACCCTCATAGGCAGACTGCTGGAAGGAGAGGTCCGTCTTTCTGCCGATGCAGAGCGTCAGCTTAATCTTCTCTCCGTCCTGTCCCTCTGCAGCCTTGGAGCTGCTGTCTGCATCACTGCCGCCTCCGCATGCGGTCAGGGAAGCTGCCATGGCCGCTGTCAGAGTAACTGCTGCTGCTTTTTTCAGTAACTTTTTCATAATTTCCTCCTTTTTGGTTAGCTGGTTGTTCTTCTATCATAATCCCTGCACCCGGCAGGTTTCTGATCCGCTCATGCTGTCCTCCCTGGGACACGCCTGCCAAAGGCAGAGCCCCGGGAAACAGTCCGGACTGCTACAGAGAGCTGTCCGCCTTCTTCTTCACCTTGTAGTAGAAGCTGAAGGCTACATAGAAAATGATGATGGATGCATATGGGATGATGGTAATCAGATATGGATCCACATTGTTGTTCTGCAGATAGATCGAAATGCCGCTTCCGAACCCGTAAAGGATCGAACTGACCATCCCCATCAGGGCATTTCCCGCTGCCATAGCGTTTGTGGCCAGAGCCACGTAGCCTCGTCCTGCCACCATATTTGCCGTAAAGCGGTTGACATAGCCCATGGAAAGGTACATTCCTCCCAGGGATGCCAGGATTCCGCTGATAAACATAGCCTGATAGCGCACACGCTCCACGTTAATTCCAACTGAGCGGGCAGCCTCGGCTGACTCGCCTACAGCCCGGATCCGGATTCCGAAGGCTGTCCTCTTTAACATGATAAACATGATGACAGCGATAATAAATGCCAGATAGGTCAGACAGTTATGTCCTGACAAGATCTGTCCCAGCCCCGGAATGTCCTTAAGCACAGGAATATCCACTGCCGGAAACGCTGCTGAGGGCAGAGAATTGCTGGCATTTTTATCTCCTGTCAGAGAGTAAAGACAGAAGACAGAACCGCCGGTAGCTGCCAGGTTGAGGGCTACACCCGTGATAACCTGATTTGCCTTCAGATGCTGGATAAAGTAGGCCAGCAGCATTGTGTACAGAGTTCCTGACGCAAGGCCGGCCACAGCTCCCACAAACAGGCTACCCGTAAATCCGCTTCCCAGCACGCCGCAGAGCGCGGAAATGGTCATGGTTCCCTCCAGTCCCAGGTTTAACAGGCCGGAGCGGCTGGCGATCAGCGCAGCCATGGTAGCCAGCAGAACCGGAGTCGTACAGCGAAGAACCGTAAACCAGAAATCAAGATTCGCCAAAAATTCCATGTCTTCTCCTCCTTAGTTTGCCCCTGCGGCCTCTGTGTCAACCGCCTGGTTCTGCAGTGCCTCTCTCTCTTCCTTGCGCTTCTTCATCCGGTACATGAACCGCTCGGATGCAATCAGCATGATGATAATTCCCTGAATGATCGACACAATCTCAGAGTCCACATCACCGCCTCTTGACATAACAAGAGCGCCGCTTCGGATATAGGAAATAAAGAAGGCAGACACCGGAATCATAAGAGGCCTGGTTCCTGCAAGCAGGTTGATCAGGATTCCATCCCATACATAAGTCTGAGCTGTAATCCACTGAAAGTGCGTGTACATTCCAATCATCTGAACTCCGCCTCCAAGTCCGGCCAGCATTCCGCCGATAAGCTGGGAGCCGAGAATGATTCCGCCGATTTTCAGTCCCGAATATCTGGCAAAGCTCGCATTGGAGCCTGTGATCTGAAGCTCTCTTCCGAATTTGGACTTGTCCATGAGCAGCCACATCAATACAACCACAGCAATCATAATAAAGATGCCGTAGTGGGTGCTGGTTCCCTTAATCAGCTTTCCGAGGGTTGCCGTTTTCTGGAAGCTGACAGAAAAGGAACCGTTTGTCTCATCCAGGAAGAAGGCACGGATCAGCCAGTATCCAAAATTAAAGAAAATGTAGTTCATCATAAGAGAAATAACAAGCTCGTTGGCGCCTGTCTTTTTCTTAATAATAACCGGAATAATTCCAATAACGCCTCCCACCAGAGTCGCTGCAGTCAGAATGACTAGCTGATGTACTCCGGCCGGCATCGGACAGGCGATTGCCAGCATAGCCGCCACAACTCCTGAAAAATAGAAGGAGCTGTCAGCTGCCATGGAAAACAGACCGCTTTTGTGCATGACATTGATGGCAAGACCGCAGAATACGAGGGGAATCATGGTCTCCACTGCATTAAAGAAATTTCTCTTCGTGGAAAACGGTCCCAGCAGGAACTTATTCAGAGCGGTCAGCGGATCGTCGGCCACTGCAAATATGATGAGCGCCGCAATAACCAGGGCAATCAGGATAGAGGTGAGCACCCGGATGACGCCGTACCAGTCAAACTTTTTCTTTTTGTTCATCTCTTACGCCTCCTGTAATTTTTCCGCAGAGTCTTCCTTTAAGCCCAGCATGTAAAGTCCCAGTTCCTCCTCTGTGGTACCCGGGACATCGTGAATCACGCCTGCCACCTTTCCCTGGTGGAATACAATGATGCGGTCGCTCAGAGCGCGCAGCTCCGTCAAATCTGCACTCACGAGAATCAGAGATTTCTTTTCATCCCGCATTTCCAGAATCTTTTTATGGATAAACTCCATAGCCCCCACGTCCACGCCTCTGGTAGGCTGGTTCAAAACAATCACATCTGCCCCGGCAGTAAATTCTCTGGCTACAATGGCCTTCTGAACATTTCCTCCGGAAAGGCTCTTAATGCTGATATCCAGGTTCATGGTCTTGATGTTAAAGTCCCGCACACAGCTCTGACAGTAGTCCTCAATGGCCTTTGGCTTTAAAAGACCGCCCTTGCCGGACAGCTTCTTTAAGCTGGTGGCAATCAGGTTGTCGCGCACGCTCATCTCCGGCGCACAGCCATTTAAGTTTCTGTCCTCCGGTACATGGGCAATTCCCAGTTTCCGGCTGTCAGCAATCGACAGTTTCGTAAGCTCCTGCCCTCTGTAAGTGATAGAGCCGCTCTCTGCCTCCATATTTCCGGTGAGGATTTCCATCGCCTCTTTCTGTCCGTTTCCCTCGATGCCGGCGATTCCCAAAACCTCCCCGGCCTTCAGGGAAAAGCTGAGATTGTCCAGCTTCTTTGTGCCGAATTTGTCGGTATAGCTCAGATTCTTCACGATGAGAATCTTCTCCCCGAACTCCTGAGGCGTTTTTTCATACTCGATTCTGACATCTCTTCCCACCATCAGCCTGGAGATCTCTTCCAGTGTGATATCAGCCAGCTGGTAGGTACCGATGGAACGGCCGTCTTTCAGGACAGTCAGCCTGTCGCAGAGATATTTCACCTCATTCAGCTTGTGAGAGATGAATATGATCGTATATCCTTCTTTTTTCAGATTCAGAAGCTGTTCAAACAGCTCCTCCGTCTCCTGGGGAGCCAGAACGGCTGTCGGCTCGTCCAGAATAATAATCTTCGCACCCCGGTACATGGTTTTTAAAATTTCCAGCTTCTGCTTCATTCCAATGGAAATATCCCGTACTCTCTTTGTGGCATCCACATGGAGATTATATTTCTGAGAGATTGCCTCCGTCTCCTCAATAGCTTTTTTCTGATCCACAAACAGGCCTTTTTTCTTCTCAATTCCAAGAACCAGATTCTCAGCCACTGTCAGGGATGGCACGAGCATCATGTGCTGATGCACCATGCCGATCCCATTCTCGATTGCTTCCTTGCTGGAATGGAAATGGACCTCTTTGCCGTGCAGGAAAACCTTCCCGCTGGTAATCTCCTCAATTCCGAACAGCATCTTCATGAGCGTGGATTTTCCAGCGCCGTTTTCTCCGACCAGGGCATGAATCTCCCCTTTATTTACACTGAAATTAATGTTGTAATTTGCCAGAACACCGCCCGGGTAAATTTTTGTCAGGTTCTCCACCCGTAAAATTTCCTCTGCCATGATTCCTCCCTTTATCCTGCTAAACCCTATGCCAGCTCCAGAGCAACCTCCATCATATTGGTGAAGCTGGTCTGTCGCTCCTCAGCTGTCGTAGCCTCACCGGTCACTGCAGAGTCGGAAACAGTCAGAATGCAGATGGCATTCACGCCTGCCGCTGCCGCATTGCTGTAGAGAGCCGCAGCCTCCATCTCAACGGCCAGCACTCCCATCTGAGCCCAGCTCATTCCCGTCTGCGGAAGATCAGGGTTGTAGAACATGTCGGAGCTTAAAATATTTCCCACGTGTACTTTTAATCCCTTTTCCCTTGCAGCTTTTACGGCCTTTTCCAGAAGTTCAAAGCTGCATATACAGGAATAGTCACCCGGAAGGCGGAACTGCTTTACATAGTTGGATGTCGTGCAGGCTCCCATTCCGATTACGATGTCTCGGATTTTCACATTCTCCTGAAGAGCGCCTGCTGTTCCGACGCGAATCAGGTTTTTGCATCCGTAGAAGTGGATCAGCTCATAGGAATAAATCCCTATAGACGGGCAGCCCATGCCTGTTCCCATTACGGAAACACGTTTTCCCTTATAAAAACCGGTGTATCCAAACATATTTCTGACCCCATTGAACTGTTTTACATCCGTGAGAAAATTTTCTGCAATATACTTTGCTCGGAGCGGATCACCCGGAAGCAGAATGGTCTCTGCGATCTCTCCTGCCTGTGCTCCGATATGGGGGGTTGGTACTCTGTTCTCTTCCATCTTCATTCCTCCTGAAATATAAATAATCAAAATATGATATATTCAAAAACTGTAGTCTGACAGCTCTCTGCATGCATGTTACAGTTTTTTTTCCAACTATCTGCCTTGCTGCTTAAAATGCTCTTATGCTTCATCTGCCCCGGGCGTATCGTGAAGCCACCGGTTCAGGTAAAACTGTTTTTTCTCCGCGTAATCTGTATTTTTGATTTGCAGCTGCGGGGTTGTGAGGATCTCCTCAACAGCTCCTGCCACCACTCTCGCCGTGTTGAAATAGGCGTTCTCCTCATTGACTATCTCAAACTCGGAGCTGTGGATCCGGCCCTTCATGCCTGAAAATCCAAACTGGACAGAGGGTATCAGATAGCCCAGATCTCCAATATCGCCGGATGCCCCGGAAATCACATGCTTTACAATCTGATCCTCCCGGCATAGGGAAAGCATCTGGCGGTGAATCACCTCTGTCAGCCAGGGGGACTGCGAAAACGGCATATAGCCGGTTCTGTCTTCCACCTCAGCCGTAAGCCCGAGGGCCTGGGCACAGTGGATGACACAGTCATCGAATTTTTTATTGGCCTCCAGGAGAGCCTCCAGGGTATTGGCCCTGATATAGCTTTCCATCACCACCTCCTCAGGGATGGTGTTCACGCTTCCGCCGCAGGCTGTAATAACCGGATGGATCTGGATCCCTGCCTCTGCCGGGAACTGATCCTTCATATAGGCGATCGCATCCATGGCCAGGCTGGCCCCGTGCAGGGCATTCCTTCCCAGATGAGGTGCCGCTCCGGAATGGGCGTTCTTGCCGTGAAATATCGCCTTTTTCACTGTAAAACCGGCCAGCGTGGAGTCAATATCAAACAGATTATCGCCGCTGTCCCCGTTAATATGCATGGAAATGACGCAGTCCACATCGTCAAACACGCCCTCAGCAATCATGTTCTGCTTACCGGAAAGATAGCGGATTTTTCCTTCTTTTTTCAAACGTTCCCGGCTCTCAAAGTCGATAAATTCCTCTGCCGGAGTGGCAATAAAGCTGACCCTGCCCCCGGAGGCCTCCACAATCCCTCTGTCCTTTAAAAGCTTCATCACATAAGCCATAACCGCTGTCTGAATGCTGTGTCCGCAGGAGTGAAAGGCAAAGGATCCTTCCTTCCCCTGAACAGACAGAGCATCCATATCCGCCGCCAGGGCAATGTGATACTTTCTGCCTGTCCCGACCGCAGCTCTGATGCCGGTGACGCTGAGCCCGCTCTCATACGAAATCCCATTTTCACTCAAAAAAGAAGTGAGAATCTGATTTGATTTCACTTCCTTAAATCCCAGCTCCGGGCATGCAAAAAGCGCATGCCCCAGCTTTACCAGGCCATCTCTGTCTTTTTCTGTTAAAATAATGTTTCCGGCATTCTGTTTTTCCATTCTCTGCTCCTGTCTGAATCACTTGTCTGTATATGGCAGTTGTAATGCTGCCGGTTCTCTGACCGTATAAATTCTATCTGTTTTCTGAACCGAGCGTGCTCCTGCGGCACTTCTTTCCCTGATCGGACAAAATCATCTGCGTTTTTCTATCATTTTTCGCAGTTATATATTTTTTAATGTAACATGTATACAGAAGAAAGTCAAATATCTTCGCATTTTCTGCTCTTCTTTTAGAGACGGACCTTGTTTCCCTTTCCATCCCTGCGTCCCTGCTTCAGACGGTTCAGATGCACCTGCTTTTCTTTATAGGTAATGACACTTTCTGTATTCGCTCCCAGAAGATAAACCTGCTCCAGAGCCTCGCCGCGGCCCAGCTTGATTCCGCGCACGCCTCTGGCATTTTTCTTCTGAACTGAGATTTCATCCATGGCAAAGCGCAGGAATACGCCATTGTCCGTCTGCAGAACCACCTCGGAAGCCTCATCTGCCGGCTGGACGCTTACCAGGCTGTCTCCCTCCTGGAGCTTTGTGGCAGCAACCATCCGGTTGTTTGTCTCAAATTCCTCTCCCGGAACACGCTTTAACATCGCATCTCTTGTGGCAAAGAGGAAGAGCTTTCCCTGCAGGGATGATGCGTTGGTGACAAACACCGTCTGTTCCTTTGTGCCGTCAAATTTACACAGATTGTCAATCGGTGTACCCTTATCCCTGAGCTTTCCGAGAGGAATATCTGTCACCTTCACCTGATGAAGCACACCTGCATCTGTAAACAGACAGATTCGATCCGTATTTAAGCAGCAGATGACATGAGTATTTTCATTCTCTATGGTTTCTCTGTTTCTGTCATAGGTGGAACGGTCTACAATACGGCTGTAGCCAAAACGATCCATGACAAAGACCACTTCTCTGACTTCCACAGTGCTCTCGTCATATACGGCTTCCTTGCCGTCCTCGATGAGCGTGCGCCTTGGATAGGCAAATTCCCTCTTAATGGCGGCCAGATCCTCCTTGATCACCTGGTCCATGGTCCCCTTGTCAGACAGAATCTTCTCGTACTCCTTGATTTTTCTGAGCGTCTCTCTGTGTTCTTTTTCAAGAGCCAGGATTTCAAGGCCAATGAGCTTGTAAAGACGCATTTCCAGAATTGCGGAGGCCTGCTTCTCCGTAAAGCGAAGCTTTCCCGCATCCTTCTCCAGCTCCGGTGTCTTAAACCGGATCGCCGAGGTATCTCCGTTTATCAGGCAGGCCTTGGCATCCTTCAGATTCCTGGAGCCCCTCAGCACTGCAATAATCAGGTCAATCACATCGCAGGCCCTGATCAGTCCCTCCTGGATCTCCTTCTTCTCCAGCTCCTTCTCCAGCAGAACGCGATACTTCCGCGTGTTGTTCTCATACTGGAAGTCCAGATAGTTTTTAAGGATTCCTCTCAGATTCAGGGTTTCCGGCCTGCCCTTTACGATGGCCAGCATGTTTACTCCATAGGTATCCTCAAGCTTTGTCTTTTTATAGAGGATGTTTCGAATCTTTTCCACATCCGCATCCTTGCGAAGCTCCAGCACAATGCGGATTCCCTCTTTGTTCGACTGATTGGAGATATCGACCACATCTGTCAGCTTCTTTGACTCCACAAGCTCTGCTATATCCATCAGACACTTATTGATCCCCGCGCCGATCATCGTATATGGGATCTCCGTGATCACCAGCTTGTCCTTATCTGCCTTCCTCTTTCCCAGCTCCACTTCCATTTTAGCCCGGAGCTTGATTTTTCCGGAACCGGTTTCGTAGATCGAGGCCAGATCCTTTTTGTTTGCAATGATCCCTCCTGTGGGAAAATCCGGCCCGTGAAGATGGCCGAGAAGTTCCTCCGTCCTCAGTTCCGGATTGTCAATAAAGGCCTGAACCGTGTCCACCACCTCGCCGAGATTGTGGGGCGGGATGCTGGTGCTCATGCCGACGGCAATTCCCTCTGCCCCGTTTATCAGAAGATTCGGGACGCGCACCGGCAGCACCTCCGGCTCCTTCTCTGTCTCATCGTAATTTGGAACGAAATTTACCGTCTTATCCAGATCCTTTAAATAGACTTCCTCTGCAAATTTTTCAAGGCGGGCCTCCGTGTACCTCATGGCAGCCGCCCCGTCTCCCTCGATGGAGCCGAAGTTTCCATGGCCGTTTACTAACGGCATTCCCTTTTTAAACACCTGTGACATGACAACCAACGTTTCATAGATGGAACTGTCACCGTGGGGATGATACTTACCCATCGTATCGCCGACGATACGCGCCGACTTTCGATGAGGCTTGTCGTGTCCCAGATGAAGCTCGCTCATATCATACAACACACGTCTCTGAACTGGTTTGAGTCCGTCCCTGGCATCTGGAATTGCCCTGGCCGTGATAACGCTCATGGAATAGTTCATGTAGCTTTTCTGCATTTCCTCCGAATATTCGGTCTTTATGATTTTTTCAGCCATTTTTCTCTCTCCTGCCTGCTGTGCCTGTTTCTTTCCTGCTGCGCCTGTTTTTCTGCAGGCGGCGCCTGGTTATATCCGGTAATCTGCGTACCGTGACGGGTTTTCCCCATGACTGCCCTCAGCCGTGAAAGGACAGGGGGTAACCGCCGCCTGCCCTGCGTCAGGGCGCAGCCGTCAGGCGTCTATCTCTGCTTCCTCTGCATGATCATAGATAAACTGGCGCCTTGGCGGCACATCGCTTCCCATCAGCATCTCCGTAATCTCCGAGGCCATCCTGGCGTCCTCGATCTCCACCTGCTTCAGGACTCGGTTTTCCGGGTTCAGCGTCGTCTCCCAGAGCTGTTCTGCATCCATCTCTCCCAGACCTTTATAGCGCTGGAGGGTGAAGCCTCCTGCATGGGTCTTTTTATATTTTTCCAGAGCCTTTTCATCATAGAGATACTGCTCCTCCCCCTTCTTTGGGATCACCTTGAACAGAGGGGGCATGGCAATGTACACATGACCCTCTGTGATAAGATCCGGCATAAAGCGGTACAGAAAGGTCAGAAGCAGCGTATCAATATGGCTTCCGTCCACATCCGCATCTGTCATGAGAATAATCTTGTTATATCTCAGCTTTGAAATATCGAAATCATTTCCATAGCCCTCAGAAAATCCGCATCCGAACGCATTGATCATCGTCTTAATCTCTGCATTGGCCAGAACCTTGTCCATGGACGCCTTTTCCACATTCAGAATTTTTCCGCGGATCGGAAGGATCGCCTGATACTGGCGGTTTCTGCCCATCTTTGCAGAACCTCCGGCGGAATCTCCCTCTACAATAAAGATCTCACATTTTTCTGCATCCCGGCTCTCACAGTTGGCCAGTTTTCCGTTGCTGTCAAAGGAGAAGCGGGATTTCGTCAGCATGTTCGTCTTTGCCTTCTCTTCCGCCTTTCTGATTTTGGCAGATTTCTCCGCGCAGCCGATCACGGCCTTCAGGGTTTCCAGATTTCGGTCGAAGAAGCGCTGAAGCTCCTCTCCTGCCAGTGTGAATACAGCTTTGGTGGCGTCTGCGCTGGCCAGCTTTGTCTTCGTCTGTCCCTCAAAGATCGGATCCGGATGCTTGATGGCAATCACAGCCGTCATGCCGTTTCGAGTATCGGCGCCTGTAAAATTGGAATCCTTTTCCTTTAAAATCCCCAGCTCTCTGGCATAGCTGTTAATCAGCATCGTAAACTTTGTCTTAAAGCCAGCCAGATGGGTTCCGCCCTCCTGCGTGAAAATATTATTGCAGAAGCCGAGAATATTCTCCTCAAAGGTATCCACAAACTGAATGGCAGCCTCCACCTCTATGCCCTCCATGGACCCCTTAAAATAGATGGGCTCATGAACCGGCGTTTTTCCGGCATTGATCTCCTTTACATAGGCGATAATTCCGTCTGGCTCAGAGTAGACGATTTTCTCCTCCTCCCCTGCCCTCCTGTTTTCATAATATATCGTAAGGGCCGGATTCAGGTACGCTGTCTCGTGGAGACGGCTTTTCAGCCACTCAGCCTTAAACTTTGTCTTCTCAAAAATCGTGTCATCCGGCAGGAAATTAATGCAGGTACCTGTCTCTTTTGTCTTTCCAATCACCGGAAGGAGTCCATCCACCAGCTCCACCACAGGGATTCCCCTCTCATATGCATCGTGGTGAATCTGCCCGTTTTTATAAACCTTGATATCTAAGTGTTCCGAGAGGGCATTGACAACGGAGGAGCCGACACCGTGCAGGCCTCCGCTTGTCTTATAGGCGCTGTTGTCGAATTTTCCGCCTGCATGGAGGGTGGAAAGAACCACTCGCTCCGCAGAGACTCCCTTCTTGTGCATCTCCACCGGGATACCTCGCCCATTGTCCCGCACGGTGCAGGAGCCATCTGCCTCCAGCGTCACCCAGATCGATGTACACTCGCCTGCCAGATGCTCGTCCACCGAATTATCGACAATCTCATATATCAGGTGGTTCAGCCCCTTGGTTCCCACTCCTCCAATATACATGCCGGGGCGCTTGCGAACCGCCTCCAGCCCTTCCAGTACGGTAATGCTGTCTGCGTCATACTGTGCTTTGCCCATGATGTCCCTCCATATCTATGTATCTAATCTTTTATCTGATCTTTTATCTGTTCTTCTGTTTAATCTTCTATTTTTCTGTTTGTTCTCTATCTCATCTTTTCAATCGTGCTGATGCCAGTGCATTTCTCCTCTGCTTTCCATCTGTCCGCGTTCTCTGGTGCTCTCTGGCATCCTCTGCTGCCCGGATATCCGGCTACCGGCCTCTGCCGCGGCCATTTCTCTCTGCCGCGGCTATTTCTCTCTGACGCGGCTATTTCTCTCTGACGCAGCCGTCTCTCTCTGATGCAGCCGTCTCTTTCTCCCGGCTGTCTTTTCCCCCGCTCCAGATTTAGCCGGCACGAAGCGCTCCGGGCAGAGAACCGCAGTTTCTGGACAATAGTCCCATTATGGCATAAATTCTCTTTTTTTTCAAGAATATTATAACATAATCGAACGTATGTTTGCAATATTTTTTTACCAGTACTTTCTCAACTCTCTATTTTTCATGCTCTTCCTTATTCTTATCCGCCTTTGGCTGTTTCTGCGCTTTATCCCTCTCTTCCCTGAAAAATCTGCAGTTATAAAGGTAGGCCTTTGAATCAGGCTTCACCCGTCCGGCCAGCTCGTTGCATGCCTCTGCCTTGTCTGTCTCTCCAAGCCGGTAAAAACATACCGTCAGCTGCAGGGCCGGTATATAATCATAGCACTCCCCGCTCACAAACCCGCCGCTCTTTTCATCCTTTTCTGTATTCAGGGCTGCACTGTACCAGAAAGCGGCTGTCCTGTACTCTTCTCTTCTGAAAAACCAGTCACCAACATCACAGCAGATTTCAGCCCTTGGACGATCGTAGAAAAACGAGAAAAGCAACGCTTTCAGCGCCTCCTCCTCGTTTCCCTCCAGCCGCCAGCACAGAGAAAGAAAACGGCAGGCTTCAATCTTATTTTCCACCCATCCGTCTGTCCTGTCTAAAAAAGAAGAAAGGACTGCCCTGGCCTCCTGCAGGCACTGAGGATCCTGTGCCGCAAAATAGTAGAGCTCTCGGCCGTAATAGAACAGGTCTCTCGGCGTAAACGGAGCCTGCTCTGCCTTCATTTTTCTGTAAATATCCAGGTTTCTGCGGGAATGGCCCTCTCCTGTCCTTTTTTCCCTGTGCTCAATCTCTATCTCTGAGTAAACCACTTTTCCTGCAGGTGCTATGGCCTCGTGAACCCTGCCCTGCCAGCGAAAACCGCAGCCATTTTTCAAGAGACGTTCCCTGTAATAGGAAAATGTGGGCCTGCCGTCAGAGCCAAACCCCATTACGTATTTCATCATCACAACAGCCGTATCAGATGAAATGGTATCTTTCAGCTTTAGGAGTTTTTCCTGCTGCTCTTCTGTCACTATATCATCTGCGTCCAGCCACATACAGTAATCCATGGTGGCATGGGCAAATGACTCATTGCGCGCTGCGGAAAAATCATCTGTCCACTTAAAATCATACACCTGGTCTGTATACTCCGACGCAATCTCTTTTGTCCTATCTGTGGAGCCTGTATCGACAATAATGATCTCATCGGCAAAGCTCACCGCGCTGTCAAGACATCTCCCCAGAACTTCCTCCTCGTTTTTTACAATCATACACAGACTGATTGTCGCCATGATCCACCGCCTTTTTTCTCACTACTCTTATTTATGCTGCAGGCCGGAGAGTGTCACTGATTTCGAGGTTTTTTCCCATTTTTTTCTATTTTTTTTATTTTTTTGAAATTTGTACTTGCTTTTTTATTTTACCTGTGCTAATATAACTAGCGTCGCTGGCAAACGCCAGCTGATAAATTACTGTCGAGGCGTGGCTCAGTTTGGTAGAGCGCTGCGTTCGGGACGCAGAGGTCGCGTGTTCGAATCACGTCGCCTCGATTCCGGCCTGTTGGTCAAGCGGTCAAGACGACGCCCTCTCACGGCGTAAACCCGGGTTCGATTCCCGGACAGGTCACTGGCTTCTGCAATATGCAGAAGCCTTTTTTTGTCTGAACTTCTGACCTTTCTTCGCCGCTGACTCTTTTGTAATACTTCCCCTGTTTCAGCTCTCCCTTTTCAGTCCTCATTTTTTGTCTTTAAATCTATATATAATTTATACACTGCGCAGGCTCTGACTTCTGCTTCCGCAGCAAATCTTCCCTTCCCCGATAAACTGTTTAATATTCAAAAACTATTCTGTCAATATTTTATTTTGATGCAGTTATCCCAGGAAAACTCCCGGCTGTATCAGGGGTTTCGGCAGAATTATATTAATTGATTTAAAAATAGAAAAAATTATTTTCAAAATATGGTTGACAATTTCACCCAGAGCGATTATAATACAAAACGTATCGAGGCGTGGCTCAGTTTGGTAGAGCGCTGCGTTCGGGACGCAGAGGTCGCGTGTTCGAATCACGTCGCCTCGATTCCGGCCTGTTGGTCAAGCGGTCAAGACGACGCCCTCTCACGGCGTAAACCCGGGTTCGATTCCCGGACAGGTCATTGATATTTTAGTATATAAAATATTGCAGTTGCTTCCGTGGCTCAGTTGGTAGAGCAACGCATTCGTAATGCGTGGGTCGCCGGTTCGAGTCCGGCCGGGAGCTTAAGAGAAAATAAGCCGGAAATCCTTTAGAATCAAGGGTTTCCGGCTTTTTCAGTATTGCTTTTTCGATGTTCTGTGTAATAGCGATTATGAACCCTACCAAGACAATAAATACAGGCCGCACCCACAGACAAATGGGGATAATAAGGCAGAAAAGGACAGTGAAGAATAACCTTCCTTCCCTCTCTGCTGCTTCCCGGCAAACAGGGGATTGAATTTTCCGGCTGCCGAGCTGTCTCATCAGCATGCAGACACAGTCAGAACCTGCACAAGCGAAAAAAGCCCGGAATGTCTGCAGCCAGAACGATAAACCCGTCAGAATCCGATCGCAAAAGCGGACATCTCAGAACTTAACACATTCTGCTGATGTCCGCTTCTGTTTCTATTCTCGAACTGTTTTTATCTATTCAGGCCCGCCCTCAGACCTTTTGCTACTTCATGAGCTTCTGGATCGTCCTGCAAAGTTCCTCCACCGTTTCCTCTGCGTTTCCCGCTTCGATCTCATCCACTACACACGTTTTGATATGATTTGATAAGAGCACTCTGCTGAATCCATTCAGAGCTGCCTGGACAGCGGAGACCTGTGTCAGAATATCCACACAGTAGCGCTCGTCCTCCACCATTGCCTTAATGCCGCGGACCTGTCCCTCGATTCTGTTTAAACGCGTCATCAGATCCTTCTGCTCCGTCAGATTTCTGTGTTTATGTCTCTCCTCTCCTTTGCAGCACTCTCCCATTTTGTTCTCTCCTCTCCGGTAATTATATACTGTTCTGTATCATAATAACCGTTTTTTGCTAACTTTGCAAGCCGGAGATAACGAGCGGGTTGGCCAGCGGAAAGCGGCAGGCAGGATTCCTTTCCTGCTCCAGCTCTTTTTACGGCCTGTCTTCCACTGTCTCCTGTGAACAGCCGCACTCTTTTTCCTCTTCCTGACAGGAGCTGTCCTCGTCCATGCTTTCTTTCGTTTCCGGCTCTGCCTGCTTAAGAGGCATCTGGGCTCCGCATCGGCTGCAGAAGGCTGCTCCTTTTTCCACTTTCGCCCCGCACTCTGCACAGATTCTTGTCCCCTCCAGGGATGAAATCTCATCCTCCAGTTCGGAAATCCTGAGAAGGCCGGATCGGATCGTCTCAAAATCCTGGGCATACTCTTCTTCAGCAGAAGCCTCATGTCTGTCATAGTAAGCCATTCCAAGATTTATATATGCCTTATTCACCTTTTCTTTTTCGCTTGACAGCTTATTCTTCAGCTGAAGAATCTCTGTCAAATCTCTGACTTTCGTGGCCGCTTCCTTGCCCTTTCCGCTGAGAGCCTTTCCAAGTTCGTCAAAAAATGCCATTTTAAGTCCTCCTTTACAGGCAATTTCTATTCAAGTTTATTCTATCCTGTAAAAGACGGAAAGTCAATCTCTGACGGATTCTCTTTCTGCTGTTCAAATATTTGTGCCACAAACTGGGGAATCTTTCCTTTTACGAAATCAAAGTACAGTACCTCCGTCCCTTCCCGGAAAAAGTGGCTGTTTTCCTGGTTTTCCGGCGCCAGATAAATCTCGATTCCAAACCTTGTATCACTCTCCCACAAATCTGAGTTTCCGTAGCTCCCGGAAGCTTTCAGGATCTCTCCCATCCGTTCCTTGGATGTGATCTCAAGATAAGTTTCTTCTCCTGTCCTGTGCAGTGACATACCTTCCTCTACATAAGTCACTGCTCCTGCGTTCTCACTGTACTGCTCATCCGTGTACTCTCTGTCTCTGACCACAATCCGCTCAACCCGATCCGGTGTCAGACGATCTGCCATCTCCACCCCGGCTTCCCTTAAGACAGCCACGGTTTTTTCAAACTCAGGATAAACAGGATAGTAGGCAAAATCGTTAAACCAGGTATAATCTCCATTCTTCTCCCGGATTTCATCAATTATTTCCTGCATCTCTAAGGTCTTGAACTGGATAAAACCAAGAGGCACTTCCTCTGTCTGTTCATCCAGCGTCAGACCGTAAAACTCTTCCTGATATACAGTCAGCAGTTCTGCAATCTTCTCTCTTTCGGCCTCAACATGGCTGTAAATCCCAAATACCTCAAAATTTGCTCCTGCTATCTCATCTGCCTTCAGCTGCATGACAGGATAACTCTCCTCTTTAAAATCACGGCTTGCATAGATGAGTTCTGCCTCCTCCCAAACCTTGGACAAATCCATGTAATAATTTCTGGTCGCTGTTCTCCCATTTTTTAAGTGGTACTGAATAACCACTCTTCCCATCACCCGCTCCGGCTCACCTTCTGCACCGTTAACAGTCAGTTCGGGAGTTTGGACCGGCTTTTTGCTGTTCTTTATTTCAGAGATTCCCCCTTGTGCAATCCCGAGGATCGCTTTTACAGTTTCCGGATCGGAGATGGTCATCTGCGCCAGAACCTCCCTCTCTTCCGGGTAGCTGCTGTAGGTAGAAATTTCTCCGTTCCTGCGTTCTGTAATGGTCACAGTTGCCCTGTCCTTTCGGAGCCCGCTGTAAAGATTGTGGCATTCAAATCCCACAGATTCTATCTCTGACGCGTCTGGAAGGTAGGTGTCGAATCCGGCCAGATCAAACCGGAACAGACAGAATACAAAGACAGAGAGCACAGCTCCGGCTGCCGCTGACCGTTTTCCGGCCAGCGCCCTGCGAAAATCAAAGTGGTAGATCACCTCAATGACACAGTCTGATATAATGATTCCGCAGATAAGACCGAAGATCCCCCATGCCTTTGCGCCTCCCACCTCGCAGAAAAACAGGCTGGCACCGAGAGCTGAAGAGAGCATCAGCGCCATCTTTATAACCGGCCGGCTGGCCTTAAAGACCATCGCCCGTCCAGCCGTCTCAGACGGACGTTTTTTGTAGAGAAACAGACTGACTCCTCCAATCACCAGCCCGGATGCCAGGGCTGCAGCTGCCCGGATGCCGATTCGTTCCCCCGAGGATGCAATCTGGAAAAGAAGCGGAGAGGCAAACTCCGGCGCAATCTTCTCCATCACCCCTTCCAGATAGTAGAAGGATTGGAAATAATAACCGCAGTACGCCCGAATCAGCAGGAGTATGGCAGGTCCCCAAAAGAAAAACACAAGTGTTCCCAAAACGGATACTGCCAGGTGGCCGGTCAGCATCGCTGCTGCCACAGCTGTACTGTATGAGAGGATATAAAATGCCATCCCCTGTCCAAAGCTTGCCAGGATCCTCCCCCAGTCAAGGGTATAGGGCATAATCTTCACCTGCACGAGAACTGCCGCTGTCAGCAGTCCTGCCAGATAGGGAACTGCCGCGTACAGGATTCCTGACACGTAGGAAACAGTGAAGATCATCTCCCTTCTTACCGGAATACTGTGGTAGAAATCTGTCTTTTTTCTCGAAAACAGATAAGAAAATCCTGCCAGTCCGCAGATCACCGCTCCTGCTGTCAGAAGCAGAATCAGGAGCGGCCCTGCCGGATCGATCTGATGGTAAAAAATTTCTGCCGCCTCGGCCTGGGCCATTTTTCTGCTTGCCTCAACCGTCAGCAGTCCCTCCGACATCTCTGCCATGGAGGAGATTCTGTCTGCGTCGAGAGTATAGCCTGTCAGGACTGCCGAAGCCACGGGAAAGGCAAAAAAGGCAGTCAGAATGGAAAGTGCTATCAGCCAGAGGCTCTGCTTTGCCCGCTCCCTGAGAAGTTTAAAAAACAAGTTTTTTGATGTCATAGCCAGCCACCTCCGTTTCACTGATAAATATTTCTTCCAGAGAAAGAGGAAGCATCTCGAAAAAGATCGGATGGTACATCTCCATGACTGCCTCGGCATCCTCCCGTTTTCCCCGCACAGTCAGTGTCAGAAGTCTCCCCCTCTTTTCTGTCCGGATAAGCTCCAGACCATGGATTTCTTCCGGTTCCACATCTTCGGCAAATACACACTGAATCTTATGTATGTTCAGTTTCATATCATCCAAATCCCTGGAGAGCAGTATCCCTCCCCTGTGAAGCAGCCCAACATGGTCACAGATGTCCTCCAATTCACGCAGACTGTGGGATGCAATGAGCGGGGTCAGCTTTCTGGTTTCCATGTCATTTGCAAAAAGACGCTTGACCGCCTGGCGCATGACCGGATCCAGTCCGTCAAAGGTTTCATCACAAAAAATATAATCTGTGCCGGAACAGAGCCCCAGAAGGACAGAAAGCTGCTTTTTCATTCCTTTTGAGAAGGTGGAAATTTTTCTTCTGTCGTTCAGCCCGAAGTCCTTTAGGAGTCCCAAAAACCTTTTTCTCTCAAATTTCGGGTAAACTGTCTCATAAAATTCCATCATATCCTTAGGAGCCGCATTTCCAAAAAAGTATGGTTCATCAGAGATATAAAAAATACGGCTTTTCACTCCCGAATTCTCAAATATCTCTTCGTCATCGAGGGTAATACTCCCTCCGTCAGGCTTCAGGATCCCTGCTGCCATACGCAGAAAGGTGCTCTTTCCAGCCCCGTTCGTTCCTATCAGTCCGAACACCGTTCCTTCTTTTATTCGCGCATTTATGTGATCGACTGCTGTCACTTGATCAAACTGTTTCGTCAGATTTACCGCCTCAATCAAACTCTTTTCCTCCTCCCTCTTCTCTGTCCGCCCTGCTCAATGTTCCGTAGAGTTCAATCACCCTGTCCTGGAATTCCAGCATGGTAATTCCGGCTGCTCTGGCATCCTGTATCAGAGCTTCCAGCTTCTGGTATACCTCCCTCTTCTTCTGTTCCAGTATCCTGTGATTTTCTGCCACAAAGCTCCCTCTTCCCTTGACAGAGTAAATATACCCCTGGCGTTCCAGCTCAGCGTAGGCTCTCTGTATGGTATTGGGATTTATAGCCAGCTCCATGGCCAGACTCCTGACAGAAGGAAGCTGGCTGTCCTGGGGAAGAATTCCCCGAACCATCAGATCTGCCATTTTTTCCACCACCTGCTCATAGATAGGACGGCGATCTTTATAGTCAATCAGAATCATTCGCACTCCTTTCCAGGTCAGCCCAATGATTTCATAGAGCTGCACAGCCTCGTATCAACTGTATTAATTGTGTTAATACAGTCAGAATATACCATGAACCATTCTGAAATACAATCCTGTACAGAGAAGTGTAAGAAATTCGTAAGATACCATCTGAAATGAAGGAGAAATGAGAAACAGAATCCTGCGGCCTGCACACATGCAAGACATATCCGTGCCGCTTATATCCCTGTGTCCGGCATTCCTGTTCCCACAGAAGACTGCCGGACACAGAGCCCAAAAACAGAACTATTTTTTCCCTTCCGCCCTTTTTCCGGGCGCAGAGAGTTTTTCACTGTCCCCTCTCCCGAACTCGGTCATATAAGGCCTGAATCTCAGCGGAAGATGAGTTATCTGGCACTTGTAATTTTCCCGCTGGGCGATCGATATCGATTGGTGGAAGGCTCTCCAGAGACTTTCAAACTCTGCTTCATCCGTTTCCAGAGACAGATGTTCCCTCCAGCGTCCGGGAATCCCTGTCACCAGCAGAAAGCTCCGGCCTGGCTCGTGCAGAGCTGCCTTGTTCCTCTTTTCATCGTAAATCATCCACCGCTCCTCCGGCATCCGGTCTGAGAAGTGATCTGCCAAAATACCTGTCACGTCATTTTTCGGGCCAATGACCGAGACAAGGAGATCCTGCCTCATTTGAGAAAACCGCAGAAAGCCAGTCAGAAGGTGGGCTTCATTTGCCACCTGGCGATTCATGGAAAATACAGACTCTACATCCGGGTCGCTGAGCATATCGGCAATTCTTCTGCCCACTTTAAAGCCTTTGACCAGAAAGCGGTAAATTTTATCCGCCTTCCCCCTCTCACAGCTCATGGCCGCCCGATAAATCCAGGTGTAAGCCTCGTGGGAAATTTTTTTCCTGACCGCTTCCGCCACCTTCTCTGCCTTCCAGGATGCCTCCTGCACCTCCCTGTACTCGGCAAAAAGCCAGAGAGTTTCCTCATTCTCCTCCTCCTGTGTTTCAAGCCTCACATTTTCATGTCCCCCACGGCTCATCCACGCATCGTAGATTCCGCACAGAATACTGTAAAAATCATCCCTGCACACAAATACTATCATATGATTTTCTCCTGCATTTTAAGTGTGATCCCTCTCCTCGATCCTGCTTTTCACCTGGGGCGCCTCACAATTTGAGCCTCCTCTGCCTACATCTCGCCTGTGAGCAGAGCCGTCTGTTCCTGCGGCGTCAAAGAAGGCTGCCTTTCCAGGTGAAAATCATCAAACATGGAGAGCTGACGATACATTCCCCGGTGCTCCAGCTCCCAGGTTCTGCGCTTTTCCTCCCCAATCATGCATCCTGTAATATAGTCCTCATCCATCCTGACAGGATACATCATGCGCCCGGAACACGTGATAAAATAAACAGCCCTCTTCATGACCACTCCCAGCTTTTTCAGATCTTCAAAGCGCAGGACAGAAGATTTTCTGGCTGCCACGATCCTCATAGCAGACTTCACTCCGATTCCCGGAACACGAAGGAGCTCTCCGTAGGGAGCCCTGTTAATCTCAACTGGAAAATAGCCCAGATTCCGCACAGCCCAGTCACACTTCGGGTCTAAGAGGACATTAAAATTAGGCCTGTCCTCGGAGAGCAGCTCTGATGCCTGAAATCCATAGTAGCGCATCAGCCAGTCCGCCTGATAAAGCCTGTGCTCTCTCAGAAGCGGAGGACCTCCCGGAAGGGAGGGAAGGGCGCTGTCGTCATTCACAGGGACAAAGGCCGAGTAAAACACTCTCTTCAGTCCAAAATTCCGGTACAGAGCCTCTGCCACCGTCACCATGTGAAAATCATTTTCCGGTGTGGCGCCCACAATAATCTGCGTACTCTGTCCGGCAGGAACGAAGCTTCTCTTTCCAGGCGAAGTCCGTCCAAGTCCGTAATTTCCGTAAACAGAGCGGCCGGGAATGAGGCGGGGCCTTTCCTGTTTTCTCACTGTGCTCTGCCCCTGAGGCAGCCTGCTTTTTTCTGCAGAAGCCTGATTATCCGTATTCTTCTGCACTCTCTTGTCATATCCCGGAAGCAGCGCTTCACCCTTAAAGGAGGAAATGCCCTTCTTCTCCAAGAGTCCTTCCTGCTCCAGCTGCCTTACAATCCCCTTCTGGATCTGTCTCATGGGAATCAGAATTTTTTCTCTGGTCTTTCCCGGCGCCAGCTTTCTGAGTCCCTCGGCCGTGGGAAGCTCCAGGTTCACACTCATGCGATCCGCAAAGAAACCTGCCGCCTCGATCAGCTCCGGCGAGGCCCCGGGGATTGCCTTTACATGGATGTATCCATTAAAATGGTGCTCCAGGCGAAGACTTCTCAGCACACTCAGAATCTGTTCCATCGTGTGATCAGGCGAGTTCAGAATGCCGGAGCTTAAAAAGAGCCCTTCAATATAATTTCTCCGGTAAAACTCTATGGTCAGTCTGCACACCTCCTCCGGGGTAAAGGCTGTCCGCAGAGTATCATTGGAGCGCCTGTTAATACAATATTTACAGTCATAGATGCACTGATTTGTAAACAGGATCTTCAGCAGGGAGATACACCTTCCGTCTGCCGAAAAGCTGTGACAGATTCCCGCCTCGCTGGCGCTTCCCAGCGATCCTTTCTGTCCCCCTCGCCTGACTCCGCTGGATGTACAGGCCACGTCATACTTGGCAGCATCTGACAATATCCGAAGTTTTTCCTGTATATCGAGATTTTCCTGAATGAGCATGTTCCATCTACCTCCAACCGTCCGCTCCTGTTTTTTCCACGCAGACTGCTCTTCTTCCCTTATCCCGCTGCCCAGAACAGGAACATATGTTCTTTTTGTATTATACCATGCCTCTTCCATATTGGCAAGCATTTTTAGAACATATGTTCTTTTTTTCTAAAAGACCTGCTGAAATGGAATTCCTTCCATCCTCACAAACATACCTGCTGACCAATAAAAGGGCAGGAGCCTGCGCCTGAAGCAATCTGCTTTTTCAGGCTGAAGACTCCTGCCCTTTTCCTTTCAGCACTTTCTCATTTTCTCCCGCCACAGATGGTTAATCTGAAGCTGAACCAGCTTTCTGGCCTGCGCCTCATCCCTGCGCCTTACGAGAATACTTTCCCGCCCTTTCGGCCTTTTTTTCTTTCTGTATCTGATCTTCTCCTGTTCCAGGGCCTCCCGCACAGCTGAAAACTCACCGGAAGGAAAACCTGAGTAGACTTCTCTGCTGCACATACTCTCTTCAAATAAACGAATCATCTCTCCACTCTCCTCTCCTGAAACCGGAATCCATCTTTCCGCGCCGTCTGACAAATATAGGGCACTGTATCTGCCTGTCAAGATACACCGGAACAGCCAGATGCAGGCAGCCGATTCCGTCTGCCCCAGTGCGTATCCGCCAGACCTTTTTGCTTCAGAGAAAGTCTGACAGAACTTTCCCTGTAAAAAAGAATCCTGCTTCGCAGGATTCTCCGCCTGCGGCGGGTCGCGAAAGCGACATTTTCCTTTCCAACCCAGTGCGATCCTCGCGGAGCGTTTTTATATCACAGGGAACGAAGTTTCCTGTTATATAAAAAAACACCTCTTATCTACCTGTTTTTATTATACCAGATGGATAAAAGGTGTTTCTTGCTTTTCTCTTACCATTTCATAAAAGATCAGAAACCTGTATTTTCTTTTTTCTTATTAATTTCTTTCTGAAATCAGCTTCTGTACCCGTCAGGGTTCATGGACTGCCATCTCCAGGAGTCAGCACACATCTCTTCGATGCCGCGCTCTGCTACCCAGCCCAGCTCCTCCTTTGCCTTTGTCGCATCGGCATAGCAGGTTGCGATATCGCCAGGTCTTCTGGGCTTGATCTCATACTTGATTTCCTTGCCGCAGGCCTTTTCATAGGCCTTAACCACATCGAGAACGCTGTAGCCCTTACCGGTTCCCAGATTGTAGATGCAGACGCCCGCCTTCTCCTCAATTTTCTTTAAGGCCTTCACATGGCCCACCGCCAGATCTACCACATGGATGTAATCGCGCACACCTGTTCCGTCGTGCGTCGGATAGTCATTTCCAAATACCCCAAGGCACGGTAACTTTCCGACTGCCACCTGAGCTATGTACGGTACCAGATTATTGGGGATACCCTTTGGATCCTCACCGATCATTCCGCTCTCGTGGGCTCCAATCGGGTTAAAATAGCGCAACAGAACTACATTCCACTCCGGATCTGCCACATGGAAGTCTGTCAGAATCTGCTCTAACATACTCTTTGTCTGTCCGTAAGGATTCGTAATCGTTCCCTTTGGACATTCCTCTGTAATCGGTACAAACGCCGGATCTCCGTAAACCGTCGCCGAAGAGCTGAATACAATGTTTTTCACTCCATGCTTTCTCATCACATCACAGAGAACCAGGGTTCCTGTAATATTGTTGTAGTAATACTCCAAAGGCTTCGCAACAGACTCGCCTACTGCCTTAAGGCCTGCGAAATGGATGACGGAGTCAATCGTTTCGCTCTCAAAAATCTTCTCCAGAGCTTCCCTGTCCAGAATGTCTGCCTGGTAAAATTTCACCGGCTTGCCGGAAATCTTCTCCACGCGCTTTACTGCCTCCTCGCTGGAATTACAGAGATTGTCTACCACAACCACCTCATATCCTGCCTTTAAAAGCTCAAGGCAGGTATGACTTCCAATATAACCAGCTCCGCCTGTAACTAAAATAGCCATAATAAGTTCCTCCTATGCTTACAGCTTTGACCTCGGCCGGGCCTTTGTCTGCCCCTGTGCCGCTTTCTTGCAGGCTGACAGCCCACATGGATTCAGCCTCCTCAGTCCTCTTCGTCTATTATATCTTTTACCAGGCTGTAATACAATGTAAATAACAAATAATTTTGTTCAAATTTACACAGTGTCAGACCTTATACTTCTTACCTCCTGTTTAATACACTCCGTTTTTATTCGTCCGGCATGTTCATCTCGCATTTTGTCCCTGCAAAGAGCAGGCAGACAGCCAGGGAGAAAATCGACAGGGCAATCCTGTACAGGAACATCTCCCGCGGTGCCCTTCCGCCCTTCGAATCCTCCTTAAATTGTCCGTGAGAAAAAAGCAGCTGGCTCCCGGTGTTGTTCCAGCAGCCAGCTGCTTTTGCCTCATCCGTCAGAGAGCCCTTTTCTCAGCGTTCCTTTGCGGTCTGCCTGCTCTCATGGGAGTATCCTGGTTTCTGTGTCCTTCTCTCTGTCTGGCCCTGTGCTGAGCCTCTGTCTTCTTTTACCTCTCTTTTCTGCTGCTATCTTCTGATATGAAATGCTTCAAATCCCGGATAGCACGCGCCCGCTCCCAGCTCCTCCTCAATTCTTAAAAGCTGGTTGTACTTGGCCACCCGCTCGCTTCTGCTGGGTGCTCCCGTCTTAATCTGGCAGGTGTTCAGAGCGACAGCCAGATCGGCGATTGTGGTATCCTCTGTTTCTCCTGAGCGGTGTGATGAAATAGCTGTATATCCCGCTCTGTGGGCCATCTTAATTGCCTCCAGCGTCTCTGATACAGAGCCTATCTGATTCAGCTTAATCAGAATGGAATTTCCGCATCCGAGAGAAATTCCCTTTCTCAGACGCTCTGTATTTGTCACAAACAGATCATCGCCCACAAGCTGAATCTTTCCGCCCAGCTCCTCTGTCATCATCTGCCAGCCTTCCCAGTCCTCCTCGTCAAGGCCGTCCTCAATGGAGTAAATGGGATATTTTTCTGCCAGTCTCTTCCAGTGATCTACAAGCTCGGCGGATGTGAACTTTCTGCCGCATTTCGGGAGTATATACTCTCCCTTGCGCTCTCCCTTCCACTCGCTGGAGGCTGCATCCATGGCCAGCACAAAATCCCTTCCCGGTTCATATCCGGCTCTTCTCACTGCTTCAAGAATATACTCGATGGCCTCCTCGTCGCTTGCCAGATCCGGAGCGAAGCCGCCCTCATCTCCCACGGAGGTTGCCAGGCCTTTCTCCTTTAAGAGAGCCTGAAGGGCATGAAATACTTCTGTGCACCAGCGCAGTCCCTCTCTGAAGCTGGATGCCCCTGCCGGCATGATCATGAACTCCTGTACATCCACTGTGTTTGCCGCATGGGCTCCTCCATTTAATATATTCATCATCGGAACCGGAAGTCTGTTTCCGTTTACGCCTCCGAGAAAGCGGTACAGGGGAATGCCCTGGGAAGTAGCCGCCGCTCTTGCGCAGGCGATGGATACTGCCAGGATGGCATTGGCGCCAAGCCTTGACTTGTCTTTTGTGCCGTCTGCCTCGATCATGGCCCTGTCAATCCCATAAATATCGGAAGCGTCCATACCGCAGAGAATCTCATTGATCTCTGTATTAATATTTTCCACTGCCTTTAAAACGCCCTTTCCTCCGAAGCGGCTTTTATCCTTGTCGCGCAGTTCCAGGGCCTCAAACTCTCCTGTCGATGCTCCGCTGGGCGCAGCTCCTCTGGCGCTTGTGCCGTCTGCCAGAAATACCTCAGCCTCCACGGTAGGATTTCCTCTGGAATCAATAATTTCCCGGCCGATTACCTTCTCAATCTCCAAATAATCCATAGCTTTCACGTCCTTTCCCGCAGCCTTCTGCCGCGTCCTTATCAGTGTCCCGCAACTGTCCTTTTTCATTCCTTTTAAACAGATTTCTTTACTGTTTATGTCCTGCAGCTGCCATTATCTCTCGTTTTTTCTCTGAACAGACCCTGCCTTTTCCGCCCGCCTGCTCCTCTCCATGGCACGGCAGAGGCAGGAAAGCGGCCTGCCCTTAGAGCAGTCCCACCAGATCAAGGCTTGGCTTGAGGGTTTCCTCTCCCGGCTGCCATTTAGCGGGGCAGACTTCATCGCCATGCTCATACACAAACTGGGAGGCCTGGAGCCTTCTGAGCAGTTCCTCTGCATTTCTGCCTACATTTCCGGCAATAACCTCATAGGCCACGATTTTTCCCTCGGGATTTACAATAAAGCTGCCTCTCTCTGCCACCCCTTCCTCTTCAATCATCACATCAAAGGCTCTGGCAAGCGCCCCCGTGGGATCTGCCAGCATGGGATACTGAATCTTCTGGATTGTCTGGGAAGCGTCATGCCATGCTTTGTGAACATAATGGGTGTCACAGGACACACTGTAGATTTCGCAGTTCAGCTTCTGAAATTCCTCGTATTTGTCGGCCAGATCCCCCAGCTCTGTGGGGCAGACAAAAGTAAAATCTGCCGGGTAGAAAAAGAATATGCTCCACCTTCCCAGCACATCCGCTTTCGTCACCTCCCTGAAGGCTCCGCCCCCATAGGACTGCACTCTGAATTCGCTGATTTCCCTTCCGATTAACGACATAGAAAAGCCCTCCTTTTTATCAGATTGTCTGTTAGCTTCATTATATCCATATTTTATTGGTTAGTCATTACTAACCATTTATTATCTTACCACCTTTCCTGACGATTGTCAACAGCGTTCTCCCAGGCGCCAAGCCCGTTTTTATCAGCATTTTTACCTAAATTTTACTTTTTATTTCCTGAATTTATGGTAAAATGAACGTACAGAAAGTTTCTGGCAGAATAATGAAAAGGAGGAGCCTATGAGGAAAAAACTTTTATTTGTTCTTGGCACTGCCATGACCATCAGTCTCTGCATGCCAGTTCTCTCCCAGGCCGATGAATGGCATCAGGATTCCACCGGATGGTGGTATGAGATTGACGACGACGATGACGACGATGATTATGACGACTATGCAAAAGACGGATGGAAGCTGATCGACCAGAAGTGGTATTATTTCGACGCGGCCGGATACATGAAAACAGGTTGGATTCATCTTGATGATGACTGGTACTACCTGAATTCAGACGGTTCCCTTCTTACAAACGCCTATACGCCGGACGGCTACTGGGTGAACCACGACGGAGAGTGGGACGACGACGATAGGTACGATGACGACAGATATGATAATGACGACAGGTACGACGATGACAGATATGACGATGACGACGACAGGTACGACGATGACAGATATGACGATGATGACGATGATGACAGATACGATGATTAACTTCTGCCGCCGTTACCGCAGCTGAGGGAGGCCTAAAACGCCTCCCTCAGCTTTTCAATCGCCTTTTTTTCTATCCTGCTTACATAGGATCGCGATATTCCCAGCACGGCCGCAATCTCCCTCTGCGTGTGCTCCTTTGTGCCAAAGAGCCCGTACCGCATGCAGACTACCTTTTTCTCCATGTCCTTCAGGCATTTTGCATAAGCCTCATAGAGTTCTCTCACATCCTGCTCCATGATTATGGTATCGAGAACCTGCGTCTCCTCTGCCTCCAGCACATCCATCAGGCTCACCGTTTCTCCGTCCTTGTCTACGCCTATGGAATCGTAGAGCGACACATCCCTGGCCCTCTTTTTCCCCGCACGGAACAGCATCAGAATCTCATTTTCGACACATTTGGCCGCATAAGTTGCAAGCCTGGAGCCTTTTTCTGCCTTAAAGGTATTTACCGCTTTAATAAGTCCAATGGTTCCAACTGAGAGAAGATCCTCCGTTTCATAGTCTGTATACTGGTATTTCTTTATTACGTGGGCCACAAGCCTCAGGTTTCTTTCTATCAGAACGGCTTTTGCTTCCTCATCGCCCTCCCTGCAACGCTTCAGGTATTCCCGCTCTTCTTCTGCTGTCAGTGGTTTTGGAAAAGTTTTCAAAAAAAGCCGCCTCTAGGTCACGTTAATCTATCTTATGCGCCGGCGGCTTTTCAAGTGCTTTTCCTCCCCCTGGCGGAGCATGGCTTTTTATAATGAGATTTCTCTGTCCCTGTATGCAGGGCAATCCCTTTTGGCTTTCCCCTTTTTGTCAGCTTAACCCAATGTCAGCTTAACTCAAACATTCCCGTATAGAGCTGGTAATACTCTCCCTTCTGGCGAAGCAGATCCTCGTGGTCTCCCCGCTCGATAATCTGCCCCTGTTCCAGCACCATAATGGCATTAGAATTTCGGACAGTGGAAAGCCTGTGGGCAATCACAAACACGGTTCTTCCCTCCATCAGCCGATCCATCCCCTTTTCGATCAGGCTCTCAGTTCTCGTGTCGATGGAGCTGGTTGCCTCGTCGAGAATCAGGACAGGCGGGTCTGCCACAGCGGCCCTGGCAATGGCCAAGAGCTGCCTCTGCCCCTGAGACAGATTGCCTCCGTCTGCGGTAACCATCGTGTCATATCCCTTGGGGAGCCTCCTGATGAAGGAGTCTGCATTGGCCAGCTTTGCCGCCTCCACAACCTCCTCGTCAGTGGCATCCAGCCTTCCGTACCGGATGTTGTCGGCAATGGTTCCTGTAAACAGATGCGTATCCTGTAGAACGATTCCGAGAGAACGCCGCAGATCATCCTTTTTGATTCTCTTGACGTCGATTCCGTCATAGGTAAGGCTGCCTCTGTCAATGTCGTAAAACCGGTTGATCAGGTTTGTGATCGTAGTCTTTCCGGCTCCTGTGGAGCCGACAAAGGCAATCTTCTGCCCCGGCTTTGCATAAAGGCTTATCTGCTTTAGAATCGGGTGCCCCGGCTCATACCCAAAGTCCACATGGTCGAACCGCACATCTCCCCGGAGGGGAATAAGCCTCTCCCCTCCATCCTCTGTCTTCTCCTTCCAGGCCCAGAGTCCTGTGCGTGTTTCTGACTCCTCCATGCTGCCGTCCGGGTTATCCTTCCTGTTTACCAGGGTTACGGTTCCCTCATCTGTTTCCGGCTCCTCGTCCATTGCCTCGAAAATCCGCTCCGCTCCTGCCAGGGCGGCCAGCATGAAGTTAGACTGCAGGGTAAACTGGTTCAGGGGCATGGCTGTCTGGCGCACAAAGACCAGGTAGCTGCTCAGACTTCCCACATCCGTCCAGCCCCGCAGGACCATATAGCCTCCCACCATGGCTACAATGGCAAAATTCACATAGGAAATGCTGACAATGACAGGAACCATGCTTCCGGAATAGGTGAGGGCGTTCGTGGCCGCCTCCTGAAGATTCCTGTTTTTTCTTCGGAACTCCTCGATGCTGGCCTCCTCGTGGTTGAACACCTTCACCACCTTCTGCCCTGCTGTCCGCTCCTCCACAAAGCCGTTTAAATCTCCCAGATACTTCTGCTGGAAGTTAAAATAATACTTGCTCTTCTTTCCGCTGTATCTGATATAGGAGAACATCAGAATGTAGCAGACAAACACAATCAGGGACAGCCTCCAGTTCAGCACAAAAATCAGGGTCAGAGTTCCCACAATCTGGATAAAGCTCTGGATGATCATGGCAAAGCTGTTGTTCAGGGCGTCTGAGATAGTGTCCACATCATTGGTAAAACGGCTCATGATATCCCCGTGCGTTCTGGTGTCAAAGTATTTCAGTGGGAGCTTCTGCACGTGGCCGAACAGATCCCGGCGGATCTCAAAGATAATCTTCTGGGCCGCCACCACCATGGTCTGGGTATAGCCGTAGGCCGCCAGGACTCCGCAAAGGTACACTGCCGCCGTGAACATCACAGCCTTTACAAGGCCGTCTAAGTCGCCGGGCACTATGTAATTATTTACAATCGGCTTAAGCATATAGGTTCCAATAAGGCCCGCCGAGGCACTGATCGACACAAGCACAGCCACCAGAAGCAGAAGGAACTTATGATTTCCCATATAGCCCAGGAGCTTTAAAAAGGTCTTTTTCAGGTTTTTCGGTCTCTTGCCGTTAAACTGTCTCGCCATCTTTCTCTGCTCCTTTCTGCTGGGAATAGTAGAGCTCCTGATAGATCGGATCCTTCTCCAAAAGCTCCCTGTGGGTTCCCACTGCGTGGATTTTTCCATCCTCCAGAATCACAATCTGATCCGCATCCATGACGGAAGTGATCCTCTGTGCGATGATAATCTTTGTCATATCGGAAAGCTTTGCAAGCTCTGCCCGTATTTTTGCGTCTGTGGCCGTGTCCACGGCGCTGGTGGAGTCGTCAAAAATCAATACCTTCGGATGCTTTAAAAGCGTCCTGGCGATACAGAGTCTCTGCTTCTGGCCGCCGGAGACATTGACGCCGCCCTGTCCCAGGTCCGTATCATACCCCTCCGGGAACCGGCCGATGAACTCATCCACACAGGCTGCATGGCAGGCCCACTCGATCTCCTTCTCATCAGCGCCCTCATTTCCCCACAGCAGGTTTTCCCGGATACTCCCTGAAAACAGAACATTTTTCTGGAGCACAATGCCCACAGCGTCCCTCAGGTGCTTCAGGGAAAAGCGCTTCACATCCTTCCCGTCAATCAGAAGCTGCCCTGAGGTAATGTCATAGAGCCGGGGGATCAGCTGCACCAGGGTGCTCTTTGCAGAACCGGTTCCTCCGATAATTCCCACGGTTTCTCCGGCCCGTATGTGAAGGTTTATGTCGGAAAGCACATATTCCTTCGCATCCTCCCTGTACTTGAAGTACACATGCTCAAAGTCAATGGAGCCGTGCTCCACCGTTTCCACCGTGTCCTCCCCGTCCACCAGATCCAGAGGCTCGTCAAAGACCTCGCCGATTCGTCTGGCGCTGGCAAGGGAGCGGGTGAGCATCAGGAACACATTGGAGATCATCATCAGGGAATTGATGATCTGCTGCACATAGGTCAGAAATCCTGTCAGCTCTCCCACCTGCATGCCGCCTATCTGCACCATCCTCCCTCCAAACCAGAGGATCATGACGACCGCTCCGTACATGACAAGCTGGAAAGCCGGAAGGTTCAGCACTGCATAGTGGAAGGTTTTCTGGCTGGTTTTCTTTAAATCGCTGTTTACCTGCGCAAATTTTTCCTCCTCGTACTCGCCGCGGACAAAGGCCTTCACAACGCGGATGGCATTCAGGTTTTCCTGCACAATGGCGTTCACCCGGTCGACAGCCCTCTGAAGCCTCCCGTACATGGGGGCCACATGGCTCACGATAGAGTAGAGGATAAAGGCAAGGATCGGAATGCAGACAGCAAATACTAAAACCAGCTTCCGGTTCAGGTAAAAGGTCATACCAAGCCCCATGAGCAGCATCACAGGGCTTCGCACCAGAGGTCTCAGGCCTCCGCTTACCGCATTCTGCATCACAGTGACATCTGTCGTCATACGCGTAATCAGGGAAGAGGTTTCGAAGTGATCCAGGTTGCCGAAGGAATACTCCTGCACCTTGATATATTCCGCTTCCCTGAGAGCGGCTCCGAAGCCGTTGGCGGCTCTTGCGGAAAATCTGGCATAGATAAGGCCCGTAATCAGGGCCAGCAGAGCGCAGCCCATCATAATCATGCCCCGCTCTACAATGTAGTCCATATCGTGGTTTGCCACCCCCACGTCAATCATGTCAGCCATCAGCATGGGGATCGTAAGCTCAAAACTGGCCTCTATCACCACAAACAGCACAGCCAGAATAAACTGCTTCCTGTATGGCTTCATGTATCTGAAAATTCGCTCTAAATCCTTCACCGCTTCCTCCTTTAAAGGGCATCCTTCCCGCTGAGATTCTTGTAAATCCGCTTCAAATACTCTGTCAGCTCCCTCTTCTCCTTCTCAGAAAAGCCGGCCAGCATCTCTTCCTCCACCTCCTGGCAGCGGGTCTCCCACAGCTTATACTGTCTGAGCCCTGTCTCTGTCAGGGAAAGGCTTCCCGCTCTCCGGTTGTTCTCCGCCACCGTTCTTCTGATCAGGCCGCCCTTCTCCAAGGTATCGAGGATACGGCTGACAGTGGCCGGCTCAATATCGCAGTACTCCGCCAAATCCTTCTGCATACAGCCCTCATGACTGACCAGGTAGCCGAGAATCTTAGGCTGACCAGGCGCCAGCTTAATCTGTGCCATAAACGGGCGAAGACGCTTCCTCTGTGCGTGAAAAACCCTGTACAGAAGCATTTCCAGATACAGCTTCATTTTCTCTCCTCCTTCCCCAAAAGCTGGTGCCCTTTTGTCTATTCATCCTGACACCCAGTCTTTTTTGTTCAGCGCAATCATTGTATAATGCAACTGTTAGAATGCTAATTATAACACATTCATTGTATCTCTCCTGCTGAAAATGTCAATAGGCCGGGAATTTTATTCCTGCAAAGTCATAAAATTCCCGGCCTTCCGGTATTGTTCCTTCGTACATCTTTTGGGGCACTTATCTTTTGAGGCACTGTCCTTTACCGCCTGTCGTACACCGCTTCCACGATTCCATTCTCGTTTTGCGTTTCTGTCAGTCTGAGCTTCCTCTCTCCCTGAAATGGCCCGAACAGGCGGATTCCCTCTCCGAGCAGCCTCCTACTCATTCCTGATAGCCGCAAGGGGACTTAGTTTCATTGCCCTCTGTGCAGGGAAAAATCCGGCTATCATTCCGATCAGAACAGCAAAGCCCACAGCCGCCAGAGCAAGCCAGGGCGGAATCATGGAAAGACGGCTGCTCATGCCCGCCGTCAGGCTGGGTGCCAGAAAGCGGTTGACAAGGGCCGACACGCCGTAGCTCAGTATCAGTCCGATCACCCCTCCCATGAATCCTATGAAGCCAGCTTCAATTAAAAACATGCTTCGGATATTTCCCATAGCACATCCCAGTACCTTCAGCACGCCGATCTCTTTTGTCCTCTCGTAGATGGACATCATCATGGTGTTGGCGATGCCGATGGCTGCGACGAACAGGGACACTGCCCCGATTCCGCCCAGGACAGCCTGAACCATACTGGACTGTTTCTGTGAGGATTCCAGCCAGTCCATACGGCTGCTGGCCTCATAGCCCATGGTGATAAGCTGCTGCTGGACTTCCTTTACATTGTCCATATCGTCTACATTGACAACCGCCTGCTCGTAGATAAAGTAGGGATATGGCTTTCCCTTTTTGTTGGTAGGCTGGCCTGGTATGGGATCCTTTTTAAATACCTGCTTTAGCTGAGCCTTCAGCTTTTCCAGATCCACATATACGCTGTAGCTGTACTCATTGTAGTCCTCCGGTCCTCCCTCCACCAAAGCGGCGGTATTCAGCATATATTTTTTAGGCGGCTGTACATTTTCACCGTCTGCCCCTGTCCCGCCGGACTGGGATTGGTAGTAGGCGTTCATGTCAAAAATCACAAACATGGGGCGGTTCATGAAATCCACATCCGGCTCTTCCCCCGTATCCCAATACCCCTTCCCTGTCTTGGAATTGCTGAAGTTTCGAGCCACCATATTTCCCACCACCATCTCAAGTCCCTCTGCGTTGGGGGAGGGGCGGCTGCCCTTTCCCAGCGGAATATCCTTCATAAAGTCCAGAGGAACTCCTGTCATGGTCACATATCCTTCATAGGCCCCCTGCTTCATCAGGACACTCATAGTAAGCATCGGATAGACAGAGGTCACATGGGGAATTTCTGCAAAGCTCTTTATGGTCTCATCTGTCATGAATTTGTCCTCTGACACATCCTCGCCGTTCATGTTCTGATAATTATAGATTTCAATGGCTGTCAGGCTGCCCGATGAACGGATATTCTCCATGGTGAAATTATTCAGTCCGATTCCCAGAGAAACCATTACTACGATGGAGGCAGTGCCGATGACTACTCCGAGAACAGTCAGAAAGGTTCTGAGCTTTCGCCGGCGCAGATTATTGACGCTCATGATGAGCAGATCAAGAAATCTCATCGTCTATATCCTCTTCCTCCTCTTTCAGTGCCTTCTTCTTTTTTCTGTGGCGGTAAACGCCGGCTCCCGTACCGGCCCCGGCCAGTGCAAGGACTGCAAGAGCCGGAATCTTGAATTTGTCAAAGAGAGATGGCTCTTCCTCCATCATCATCTCATCCATTCCGTCCATGGTGCCCATGTCCGCCGTCTCCTCCACCGGCTCCGTGACGAGGAGGCTCATCTCCTTTTCCACCTCCGTCACCGCTCCGTTTTCATCCTCATAGGAGATAATGATCTTTATCTTTCCATCGTCCATCGTTGGAGACGCGCCTGTGATCATGGTATCCACGTTTCCCGTCTTTCCCGGTTCAATGTTTCCTACATAGGCGTCTGTTTTCTGGATGGAGTCTCCCTCAAAAGTAGCTGTCACATTGTAGAGAAGTACCTTTCCCGTATTGTTAATGCCAAACATGACATTCGTTTCCGAGCCTACGGTGATGCTCTCCGGCATCACGTCGATGGTACTGGTGCTGAGTCTCGCCTTCTGCTTCACAGGGAGGGAGATAGAAACAGATTCCTCTGCATTCTTGAACTCAGGGCTGTCGTACTTTTCCTTGATGGTCATGGTGTAGGACTTCTGCTCCGCTGTCGGAGAGGAATTAAACAAAAGCTCCAGATCCACGGTCTGTCCGGGCGCCAGACTGTTTACCACCAGGGAGGAGGAACCGCTTTCTGTGGTGAATACCGGATTTTTTTCTGTGTCCTCCGAACTGAAAGTAAAAAGGATATTGCTTGCCTGCACATCGGACGACGCATTTTTCATCCTGATTTTCAGCACAAACGGGGTTCCCGCATAGACCTCAGCCGGCTCTGTAGAAAAGCTGTCTACAATGATCCTGGCCTTCGTCCTCTCATTTTCGCCTGCATCGGCCTCCAGATCGTCGTCATCTTCTCCCTTGACACGGACATAGAATACCTTCTCCACCGGCTCCTCAAAGTCTCCGTCTTCTGTCTCCCTGTATGTAATCTTGTAGGTAATCGGATAAAAGCCGGACTTGGCATCCTCTCTGACAGCCATGCTGTACGGTACGGACACCGTCTGATTTACCTCCAGATCTCCCATTTTCCTGTCATAATTTCCGTCATTGATATCAAAGGGGAATTTCTCCACCGCCGCGTCAAGCTGCATATAAACGCGTACATCGTACATTTTTCTGTGTCCGCTGTTTCTTAAGTTTACCCCAAAATTCAGCACCTCGCCGTAAGCTCCAAATGGTGTGGACTGATTTTCTCCGATGGTAATATCATAGTCCATCTCCTCCGTTTCCTCCTCCGTTCCGTCAGAAGCCGATACCCAGAGATTGACGCCTACGGTTTTTTCGTGATCCCGGCTGCTGTTCAAATCAAAAAAGGCCTGATAGTAGCCTGCCGGAAGATCCCTTCTGAGCTGAAAGGTCATAGACACTGTTTTAGAGGAATTTTTACGGATGGTTCCCACCTTTTTATCCTCAAAGGTTGAGGAGTCCGCCTCAAACGGAAACTGGGTGTTGTAATTGCGGATCGTGTTTTCGTCCTCCTCCGTATCATCCTCCTCCTCTTCAAACACATTATTCAGAATATCGTCATATCGCTGCCCGCCGACCAGGGTGATAGTGGTATCCTCCATGTCGTAATCCTGATCATTCACAATTTTCATGCGGATTGTAATCTTATCTCCGGCCTTTCCTCTGGGGACCTTGCTGACTTCAATTCGGCCGTCGTTGAAATTTGTCATGTCCATCATGCCTGCATACACCTGCCCCGGCAGTCCCGCAAGCACCATGCACACGGCCAAAAGCAGTGCAAGGATCCGTCCAAGCTTTTTTATCCTCATGTTCTGTCCTCCCTGTTTTTTTTCTCTTCCCCTGTGCTGTCCGGCTGCTTCTCCTGTTTTTCTCCAGCCTCCAGGTTTTCCTCCCCGTCATCCGGCGGCCCTGTCTTTTCTTCATCCGGCCGGGTTTCCCCTACAGCCTCCTGTGAGCTGTGATCCATCGTTTCTATCTTCACGATCTTTCCGTCAATAATATGAAAAATCCTGTCCGCATAGGTGGCCAGGTGATCGTCATGGGTAACCATGACAAGTGTCTGGTTCTGCTCCCGGACAATTTTCTGCATCAGCTTTAAAACTTCCATCGTTGTTTTGGAATCCAGGTTTCCTGTGGGCTCATCGGCAAAGATAATCTTCGGCTTTACCGCCAGAGCCCTGGCAATTCCCACTCTCTGCTGCTGCCCGCCCGACATCTGATTCGGCATATGATCGGATACGTGTGACAGCCCCACCAGCTTCAGATACTTCTGTGCCTTGCGGATCCTCTCCTTTTTTCCGATTCCGCGGAAGGCCAGAGGCAGAGCCACATTCTCGATGGCGTTCATGGTGCCTAAAAGGTTATAGGACTGAAAAATGAAGCCCACCCGCTCCCGCCGGAAGGCTACCAGCTGATCCTCCTTCATCTTCTCGATATGCTTTCCTGCTATCACAATCTCGCCCTTTGTAGGCTTCTCAAGCCCTGCCAGCATATTTAAAAGTGTGGACTTTCCCGAACCGGACGGCCCCACAATGGCACAGAACTCTCCCTTGTACATCGTAAAATCCACCCCGTTCAGGGCATGGACCTTCGTTTCGCCCACCCGGTAGATCTTATACAGCCTTCTTACCTGAATGACAGGACTTCTCGTTTCCTTCTCTGAAGGCCTGACTGCCTCTCTCTCTTCTTCCATATCCTGTCCCCCCTTTGACGGCTTTATCCTGCTCCCGCCAGGCATTTTTCATCACGGCCGGACAGATCTCGCCTGTTCTTTTCTCCTCCATTATACCCAATAACCGTACAAAGGCCTACCTTATTTTTCTTAAATTCTCTTAAAAATTTCTTACACGGTCTGGTAATTGTGTCTGCAATCCGCTATAATTAGTTCAAATCTATGTTAACACAAAGGAGAGCCAAATGAGACATTTGTTAAATCCTCTGGATTTTTCCGTTGAAGAGATCGGCCAGCTTCTCGATCTGGCAAATGATATAGAGAAAAATCCGCAGAAATATGCCCACGTCTGTGACGGCAAAAAATTAGCGACCCTGTTTTACGAGCCAAGCACCAGAACACGCCTGAGCTTTGAATCCGCCATGCTTCGCCTGGGAGGCAGCGTGCTGGGATTCTCCTCCGCCGACTCCAGCTCTGCGGCGAAGGGTGAGAGCGTTTCCGATACAATCCGCGTTATCTCCTGCTATGCAGACATCTGCGCCATGCGCCATCCGAAGGAGGGGGCACCTATGGTAGCTTCCGCTCACTCCCGCATCCCTGTCATCAACGCAGGAGACGGGGGACATCAGCACCCTACACAGACTCTTACCGATCTTCTGACTATCCGTTCCTTAAAGGGACGCCTGGATCACCTGACTGTAGGGCTGTGCGGGGATCTGAAATTCGGCCGCACAGTTCACTCTCTGATCAACGCCCTGGTGCGGTACTCAGATATCCGCTTTGTCCTCATCTCTCCGCCGGAGCTTCGCATTCCCGACTACATCAGGGAGGATGTGCTGGAGGCGAAGGGAATTGAATTTAAAGAGGTGGAAAATCTCGATGACGCCATGCCGGATCTTGACATCCTCTACATGACCCGCGTGCAGAAGGAGCGTTTCTTCAACGAGGAGGACTACATCCGCATGAAGGACTGCTATATTCTGGACAGACAGAAGATGAAGCTGGCAAAGGATGACATGTACGTTCTCCATCCGCTTCCGAGAGTAAACGAGATTTCCGTGGAGGTGGATGACGATCCGAGGGCTGCTTATTTCAAACAGGTGCAGTACGGCGTCTATGTGAGAATGGCGCTTATTATGACTTTACTGGGGGTGGAAAGACCATGTTAAATATCAGCGGACTGAGCGAGGGCATTGTCCTTGACCATATCGAAGCCGGAAAAAGTATGGATATTTACTTTAAACTGGGGCTGGACAAGCTGGACTGCCAGATTGCCATTATCAAGAATGCCAAAAGCTCCAAGATGGGAAAGAAGGATATTATCAAGATAGACGGCGGACTGGATGTGGTGGATCTGGACGTGCTCGGCTACATTGACCACAACATTACCGTAAACATCATCCGTGACAGCCGGATCGTGGAAAAGAGAAGCCTGGACCTGCCAAGGAAGATCACCAATGTGATCCAGTGCAGAAATCCGCGCTGCATCACCTCCATTGAGCAGGAGCTTCCCCACGTCTTCTACCTGGCTGACGAGAAAAAGGAGATTTACCGCTGCCTGTACTGTGAAGAAAAATATGAAAAGAAATAAAAAAGCAGCCCCTGTGGCCGGAGAGGAAGTCCTCCTCTCCCAGGCCCGGAGGGCTGTTTTCATTTCTCTTTTCACCGGAAGAAACAGGCGTTCTGCCTTTCCTGGCTCACTTCTCTTTGCAAACCGGATTTTCTCCAAAGCAAAAAGCTGCACAGAATTCTCCATGCAGCTTTTCTGTCTCCGAGCAAAACGATAAGCCGGGTTATGTCGTTGAATGGCCATCTATCCACTTCTGCCGTCGCCGGCAGACTCTAGCGACCTACCCGAAAGCAGACGGGCCGCCTTATGCTTTCTGTTCGGTCTTGCTTCGGATGGGGTTTACATGTGCCCCGCCTGTTGCCAGCCGGGCGGTAGTCTCTTACACTGCCTTTCCACCCTTACGCGGCTGCATCTTCTGCCCCGCGCGGTTTATTTCTGTTGCACTGTCCCTGGAGTCGCCTCCGCCAGACGTTATCTGGCATCCTGCCCTGTGAAGCCCGGACTTTCCTCACCTGCGGCCTTTCGGCACCTGCAGCTGCGGCCATTTGTCTTACTCGGAAAACTTATATAGTCTATCACATTTTTTTCTGTTTGTCCATTCCCGCAAGGAGGAATCTTGCGTTTTTGGCAGCTGCCGGGCGGCAGAGCCCCCTATATCCGAAAGCAGCTTCCGCCGATAAACTCCCGGATCATGGAATTGTGCGGTATCAGCTCGCTGCCCACTCCCAGAAAATAGTCCAGGAACTTGAGGAGCCGCTTGGCTTCTGCATACTCCGGCGAGTCAGACGGGATTCCAAACAGAAGAGGCTCTGCGTACTGCTTAAGGACGGCCAGCTCATAGAGCAGGGCAGAGTTAAACATCACATCTGCGCTCTCCTGGAAGGGGAAAATGTTTTTCTCCTCCCCGCGCCTTACTGAATCCCACATGCGTATGGTTTCCTGGGCGGATGCTCCCCTGGTTCTGGCATCCCGGATCATGCGGCGCAGAAGTCTTCCGTCTGTGGTGGGAATCCTGTTGTGCTCGTCGATATTGAGCTGAGTCAGGGCGCTGATATAGATCCGGAATTTCTTCTCCTTCGGAAGGGAATAGGACAGCCTGTCGTTCAGGCAGTGGATTCCCTCAATCACGAGAATATCCTCCGCTCCCAGCTTCAGGAAATCTCCCCTATATTCTCTCTCCCCACTGATAAAATTGTAGCGGGGCAGTTCTACCATCTCGCCGGCGAGAAGGGCAGTCATATCCTCGTTAAACTGTCTGACATCCAGACATTCCAGAGCCTCATAGTCGTAGCTCCCGTTTTCATCCCTCGGGCTGTTTACGCGGTTGACAAAGTAATTATCCACAGAGATCGGGTGAGGTCTGAGCCCCAGCGCCTGAAGCTGGATGGAAAGCCGGCGGGAAAAGGTAGTCTTTCCTGAAGATGAGGGGCCTGCAATCATCACCAGCTTCCGATCCGGCCTTGCGGCCACGGCCTCTGCGATATCACCGATCTTTTTTTCCTGAAAGGCCTCCTGCATCAGAATCAGCTCATTCATCCGCCCTGCCGTTATCGCCTCATTTAATGAACCCACATCGGAGATGCCCAGCCGTTCTCCCCATTCCTCCGACTCTCTCTGTACGTCAAAGAGCTTCTTTCTGGGCACCAGCGCGCTGATATGCTCCGGTGCGCTTCTGCCCGGAAGCAGAAGGACAAAGCCGCTCTCGTAGAGAGCCAGATCGTAATATTTGATAAAGCCTGTATGCTCCACCATGTACCCGTAGAAATAGTCCTGGAAATTCCCGATGGAGTACACGTTTACTCTGGAAGCCCTCCTGAATCGAAACAGCTTTTCCTTGTCATACATTCTGTGACGGTGAAACTGTTCCACCGCCTCTGATGTATTGACGCTCTGCTTGATGATGGGCAGACACATGGACTGCAGCTCTCCCATTCTGGCCTTCACGTTTTTAAGAAGAGAACTATCCAGGTCAAACTCTCCCTCCGGCTCTACATAGAGACCCTGGCCTACGGAAAAGCAGACCGTTATCTTTTTTACTTTATCCCCTCCCACAGTGTCATAGAAGGCCTTCAGCATCAAAAATACAGCGCTTCTCTGGTAAGTCTGCCAACCTTCCCTGTCTGCTGCCGTGATCAGAGAAATTTCGCAATCCCCCTTCAGTTTTTTGCTGAGTTCCCGAAGTCTCCCATTCGCCCTCACGAGCAGAATATCGTGGCTCACCTTTTCTCTGAAGTCCGCCGCTATCGCGCTGTACGGCGTTCCCTCCGGATACTCTCTCCTCTCCCCCTCCACTGTCACAAAAGCCATGTCACTTCCTCCTTTGCCGTCCTTGCACTTCTGCCAAAAACCTAAATCACGCAGTTTGGAAGTCCCTGGGCAGACTTCACCGCCTCAAGCCCTGGGATCTCACGCTCCAGGAATTCTTTTATAAAATCCATGAAAATCTGTTCCACGCCAAAGTGTCCCGCGTCTATGACAATCAGTCCCTCCGCAGCCGCGTCTATGCCTGTGTGGTGGCTGATGTCTCCGGTTATATAAACCTGAGCCCCGCAGGCAAGAGCCTGTTTAAGCGTCCCGCCTCCGGCTCCCGGACAGACCGCCGCCTTCTGAATCTTCTGCCCTGTTTTATCCCCGCCGTACACTGACACGCAGGGAAGTCCAAAGGCTCTCTTCACATGTTCTGCCGCCTCGCGGACCGTCATCTCTCTGGGCAGCATCCCGAAAGCGCCGATCCCGTAGGGGACTTTCTCCTCTGTTTCCCCCATGGGCTCCAGTACCTCTGTCTCCCCAAGTTGGAGGCGCTCTGCAGCCAGCTCTGCCATACAGCCGGGAGCGGCGTCGAAGTTCGTGTGCATGGCATAATACGAAATATCACCCTGAATCAGCTTTAAAATTCTCCTGCCGATGAAATCATCGTCATTGATCTTTTTAAGGGGACTGAAAATCAGGGGGTGGTGGGTCAAAAGCATATCGGCTCCAAGACGCAGAGCCTCCTCCACCACAGCGTCATCTGCATCCACTGCCACAAGCACCCGCTTTACCTCCTTATCCCTGCGTCCCACTAAAAGTCCCGGGTTATCCCAGTCACAGGCCATACTCTCAGGTGCCAGCCTGTTCAGTATCTCAATGATCTCTCTGCACTTCATTCTGCGCCTCCTCTATCAGATTCAGTTTTTCCGTCAGCTCCTCTGCCCTCTTTCCTGCACTCACTGTGTCCTGCCCCTTAAGGGATTCCAGAATCCTGCACACTGTATTTTTCTCCCGCTCCAGAAACTCCTCAAGAACCGGATGGCCGGACTCAAGCAGGCATTTCCCGTAAATATAATCGATCTCCTTTTCATATATCTGGGGCACCGGCTGCTCCGGGGCTTTTTCCTGAGCCGCGCCGGATCTTCCATCCCCCCCGGGCCCTGCCACATCCATGATGGTGTAGAACTTTCCCTCCTCCTTCACCATCTCCTCCCTCCGGATGGAAAAACCGCGTTCCAGAAGGTAGTGCCTCACATGGGCCAGATCCGACTGGGGCGAGAGGACCCACTGGGAAACGCTGTCCCAGACGTGTCTGCCCTCCTCCAGTATATGTATCTCCAGCTCTCCTCCCATTCCGGCAATCACCACCGTGTCCGCCTCCCCTGGCGCGAGTTTCTTCAGCCCGTCAGAAAGCCGGGTCTGTATTCTGCCGGAAAGTCCGGCCTCCCCGATATGTTCTTCCGCTCTCAGAAGGGGTCCCTTTCTCACATCCATAGCCAGCGCAGAGGGAACGCGTCCCGTCTGCACGAGATAAATGGGAACGTACCCGTGATCCGTCCCGATATCTGCCAGGCGGTTTCCGGGTTCCACAAAGGACGCGATCATTTCCAGTCTGTCCGATAATTTCATGTCTTCTCACTCCGTGTCTGATTTTTGCAGGCCTGTCTCCCGGCTCTGCCCGTAAAGTCTGTATTTTTCTCTGCCTGCGGATGCACCTGTCATGCTTTTTGGCATCTTCCATGCCGGTTCTCCTTCCGGCAGGCTGCAGCCTGGGTCTTAATCCAGATAGTCCTTGAGCTTCCTGCTCCTGCTGGGATGTCTCAGCTTACGCAGCGCCTTTGCCTCAATCTGGCGGATCCGCTCCCTGGTCACGTTGAACTCGCGCCCAACCTCTTCCAGCGTTCTCGGTCTCCCGTCATCCAGGCCAAAGCGCAGCCTTAAAACCTTCTGTTCCCTGTCTGTCAAAGTGTCCAGCACCTCCATAAGCTGTTCATGGAGAAGGGTATAGGTGGCAGCGTCTACCGGCACCTGCACATGGTCATCCTGGATGAAATCTCCCAGATGGCTGTCCTCCTCCTCCCCGATAGGCGTTTCCAGGGAAACAGGATCCTGGGAAATCTTCATAATCTCCCGCACCCGCTCCACAGGCATATCCAGCTTCTCCGCCAGCTCCTCCGCAGACGGCTCCCGTCCCAGCTCCTGAAGAAGCTGTCTGGAAGTGCGGATCAGCCGGTTGATGGTTTCCACCATGTGTACCGGAATCCGGATCGTCCTGGCCTGATCGGCGATGGAGCGGGTAATGGCCTGTCTGATCCACCAGGTAGCGTAGGTGCTGAATTTGAAGCCCTTGGAGTAGTCGTACTTCTCCACTGCCTTGATAAGCCCCAGATTTCCCTCCTGTATGAGATCGAGAAACTGCATTCCTCTTCCCACATACCGCTTGGCAATACTGACCACCAGACGCAGGTTTGCCTCCGCCAGCCTCTTTTTGGCCGACTCGTCCCCCATCTCCATCCGTTTTGCAAGGTCAATCTCCTCCTCCGGCGTGAGCAGCGGAACCTTCCCGATCTCCTTTAAGTACATGCGCACCGGATCCTCGATGCTCACGCCCTCAGGCATGGACAATTCCAGGTTGTCCACATCGATGTCCTCTTCCTCCGTCATCTCCTCCTCCAGGAAGAGATCCGGCTCAATATCCAGATCCTCCTCCGGCGTAAGCACATCCACCTTGTTGTTTTCCAGAAAATCGTCGATCTGGTCAAGCTGGTCGGGATTCAGTATTTCGCCATGGAAAAAATCTATGATTTCTTTCTGCTCCAGCACATTTTTTTTCTTTTTCGCCAGTTCCAGAAGTTTTTCCAGCTTCTCTTCAAAAGTCAGTGTCTTTTCTTCCATAAATCTCTATCCCTCCATAGCCATACTTTCCTTTGCCTTCCTGCATCCGCCGGCGAATGAAACCGTAACCTATTTTCTCCTTATTCCAGTGAAATATGCAGATTGGCAAGCTCTGCCTGCTCCTTTATAATCCGCTGAAGCTCGTTCAGGTCCGAAGCATTCCTGCTCTGGTAATCCAGACTGCTCTTCTTCACCTTGAGAACTGTATCTGCAAAGGCCTTCTTCTGCTCCTCATTGCTCAGGGAGTCATTAAGGCTTGCGTTAAAAAGAGCAGCCACCTCCCTGTAATTCCCCTCGTCGTCGATAAAGTGATTTAAAATCGCTGCAGGATTCACCTCTCCTTTTTCGTGTCCCTCGAACACCATCTCTGCAGCTCTCCGGTAAAGAGGCTTTACAAAATCCTCCGGACCGATAATCCCGCGTATTTTCTCAAACAGCCTGGGTTCCTCGATCAGCCAGGTCAAGAGCAGCCGCTCCGACTGGCGGATGCCCTCCTCCCTGTCCCTTTTCTTCTGAATTTCCCTGGGCTTCTGAGCGTAGGTTTCCCCCACTCCCTCCCTATCGGCTCTCGTCCCGGGCAGAGCCGAACCGTATCGGCTTCCCAGGCTGTTTACCAGCCGTTTCAGGTCCTCATAGCTGATAAAATACTCCCTGGACACAGCCTGGATATAGTTGTCCCTCTCCAGAGCCTCGGAAAACTCCAGAAGCTTTCTGGCCGTCTCATTGTAGAAAGCCGTCTTCTGCTCCGGATCCTCCATACTGTATTTTTGCCGGATCGTGTCGATCTCAAACAGGAAGCTGTTCCTGGCCTCACTGATCCGCTGGCGGAAGGCGTCCGCTCCCAGGCTTTTAATAAATTCATCGGGATCCTTGCAGGGCTTCATATTCAGCACCTTCACCGACATGCCCACCGCTTTCAGAATCGGAATCGCCCGAAGCGCCGCCTTTACTCCCGCGCCGTCGCTGTCATAGGTCAGGATGACCTGATCCGTATAGCGCTTAAGCAAAGCTGCATGCTGGGCTGTGAAAGCAGTTCCAAGAGAAGCCACCGCGTTTGTGAAGCCTGCCTGGTGCATGGCGATCACATCCATATAGCCCTCGCACAGCAGCATATACTTCTCTCTGGAAAGCCTTGCAAAGTTCAGCCCGTACAGATTCCGGCTCTTGTCAAAGAGCTTCGTCTCCGGAGAGTTCAGATACTTCGGCTCCCCGTCTCCCATCACGCGGCCGCCAAAACCGATAACCCGGTTGTTCACATCCATAATGGGAAACATGACCCGGTTCCAGAACTTGTCTCTGGATCCTCTCTCCTCTATGGTGACAAGCCCCGTTTCCTTCAAAAGACCGTCGTCATAGCCCTTTGATTTCAGGAAGCGGTACAGATCGTCGCTTGTCTTGTTGGCAAATCCCAGGCCAAAGTGGCGGATCGTCTGATCCGTGAGCTCTCTCCCGGTCAGATACCGGTATCCCGCCTCCCCCTGGGGCTGCTTTAGCTGATAATAAAAATAGTTGGCAGCCAGTTTATTGATCTCAAGAAGCGCCGCCCGCAGATCTGCCTGAGCCCTGGCCTCCCTGGAGTATTCCACCTTCGGCAGCTTCACGCCGCTTCTCTCTGCCAAAAGCTCCACCGCCTCCCGGAACGAGTAATTTTCGTACTCCATCACAAAGGTAAACACATTCCCGCTCACTCCGCAGCCAAAGCAGTGATACATCTGCTTGGACTGTGACACGGAAAAGGACGGCGATTTCTCGTGGTGAAACGGGCAGAGCCCGAAATAATTGCTTCCCTTTTTCTGAAGCTTCACATAACCGGAAATAATATCCACGATGTCGCTTCTCGTTCTGACTTCCTCTATTACTTCCTCAGGATAATACATGAAAACCTCCTGTTTCTTCTGGTACTTTTCCGGCAGGCTCCCGCCTACACTTTAAAAGATTTTGGTACAAACAGCTCCTTGAACCGCTCAATGGCATACACGTCCGTCATACCGGCTATGTAGTCACAGACGGTTCGTTCCAGCGTTTCCTTTCTTTTTTCCATCCCTTCCAGGTATTCTGCCGGCAGCTCCTCCGGTCTTCTCATATAGTAGTCGTAGAGACAGACGATGAGCTGCTGCGCTCTCCCCTCCTCTGCCTTGGCCGCTGTCCCCCGGTATACATTCTCAAACATCCACCGCCGCAGGCCGTGCATGGCAGCCTCCATCCCGGCAGACATGGAAATCCTGGGCCTGTCCAGGCTCTGACCGATCAGGTCGTGGATCATGGTATCCAGCCGCTCCCTCACGCTGTGTCCCAAAATATCCGTATACTCCCGGGGCAGATCCTCCTCCACAAAAATTCCGGCCCGGATAGCATCGTCTATGTCATGGTTAATATAAGCTATCTTGTCAGAAAGACGGACAATGTGCCCCTCCAGTGTAGCCGGATTGCCGGAGGTACGGTGGTTCAGTATCCCGTCCCTGACCTCCCAGGTCAGGTTCAGTCCCTTTCCCTTCTTTTCCAGCACCTCCACCACCCTCAGTCCCTGACTGGCATGGGTGAAGCCTCCGGAAACCAGTCCGTTTAAAACCGCCTCCCCGGAATGCCCGAAGGGCGTGTGTCCCAGATCGTGGCCAAGGGCTATGGCCTCTGTCAGAGACTCATTGAGCCGCAGCGCCCTGGCTATGGTCCGGGCAATCTGGGATACCTCCAGCGTATGAGTAAGCCTGGTTCTGTAGTGATCCCCCTCCGGATCCAGAAATACCTGGGTCTTGTGCTTCATCCGGCGGAATGCCTTGCTGTGGAGGATCCGATCCCGATCCCTCTGATACTCAGGCCTTATGTCGCAGAGAGGCTCCTGCCTCTCTCTGCCCTTCGTATCCCTGCTTAAAGATGCATAGGGGCTTAAATATTCTCTTTCCCACTGTTCGGTCGTTTCTCTGATGTTCATGCAATCACATCCTTCGTTCCTCTCAGGCTGGCCGGCTGCCAGCTTTCAGCGGCCGGAAAACAGCAGACAGGTTCGTCCGGCAGCTCTGGTTCCAGCCAGCGTGACAATAATTTCCAAACTTTCCCGATTATCATGTCATTATATCATATTTTCACCTGTTTTAACAGTGTTTATTTCTGAAAATTTTAACAATTATTGATGAAATTTGTCACACTTCGCATGATACACATATGATCTCTATTACCAATCAGAGTGGGAAACTGTCCTCCAGGCAGAGGATCCCAAAGCCCAGCCGCTCATTAGGATAGACATTTTCCCCGGGAAGAGGCTTCGCCCCCCGGATCAGGTAGGCCTTTATTTTTTCGCCGTAGAGGAAGGGATCGTTGTTCTCCACAATTCCCCACTGCATCAGGAGGGCGGCGCTGCCGCTGACAAAAGGGGCGGCGAAGGAGGTTCCCGTCACCGCCTCATAGCCCCCTCCGGCCCGCGGAGCGAGGATTCCCACGCCAGGAGCGGCCAGATCCGGTTTAACCCGGGTGTCCAGCCTGGTAAATCCCCTTCCCGAAAAATCGGCGAAGGAAGGATAGGAATCATCGTAAGCACTTACAGAGATCACCCGGAACGCGGTAGAAGGAATCGTCAGAGTTGTGTTGGGCTCCGGTTTCAGGAACCGGGTAGAGCGGTTCAGCACTCCCCCTCCCGGAAGCCAGAGATCATACTGTCCCACCGCCACCTTCCTGGGCGTCAGGCGGATTTTCCAGATTCCACTCTGCACATAGTCTCTGTCCGGAATAAAATCCAGATAAATCTCCTGTGCCTGGCTGTACGGGCTGGGCTTTCCGTAGTAGAGCAGCACAGTCGTTTCTCCAAACCGGATCCGCTGAGGCCCCAGCTTATCGCTGATCACTCCGGTTGTGAGACCTCCGGGACTTATAATTGCAATCTCCACAATATCTGAGTACAGCTTCCACAGCTGGACGCCGAATCCCGTTTCGTAGTCGGCCACAGACAGCTCAATCTCCGTGTCCTTTCCCATGGAAAAACGGCCGGAGGTGTGTCCCCTGCTGCTGCCCTCATTTCCCGTCCCTGTCACAATGACTGTTTTCCAATAGTTAGAAATATCATCAATGTAGGTTTCCAGCAGGCTGGTGCCGTCATGGGAGCCATAGGAGTTTCCAAAGCTCAGATTGACTGCTACCGGTTCCCCGTAGGAAAGGCCCCTTCTCACCACATAATCCAGAGCCTTCATAAGCTCCGTGGTTCGCGGAAAGGAATTTTCCCTTGGCGTTCCAAGACGCACTACCAGGAGATCACTCTCATAGGCCACTCCCCGGTTTCTGCCTCCGCTCTCTCTGCCGTTCCCGGCTGCAATCCCCGCCACAGCCGTCCCGTGTCCGCTCAGATCCCTGGACGGCACAACCTCCTCAGCCCCGCTTCTGCTCCCCCGGCTCAGAGCCTCATTGATCTCCTCTCTCGTGAACACGCGGTCCAGACTCTGATCCCACATCTCCAGGATCCTTGTGGTACCGTCCTGGTTTCTGAAATCCTCATGGTAATAGTCAATGCCGGAGTCAATTATCGCCACAATCGTCCCCTTCCCTGTCAGCCCCCTGGCACCTGTCTGCACCGGGTTAATGCAGGAAGCGGCTCTGGCCTGCACCACGGCAAAGTTCAGACTTTTCGGTTTTTCTATGTACTCAATCTCAGAAAAGGAGGCCAGAGCATCGATCAGAGGCTCCGGCACAACCAGAATGGCGTACTCGTTGGAAAATTCCTCGACCTCAGTCCCCGGCAGGGCCTCCGCCACCTTCTCAAGGCTTCCATTGTACTTTACAATCAGCTCCCATTTGTTATCCACCGGGTTAAAACCCACACCCAGCTGTCCGGATCTCTCCCTCTCGTTTTCCGTGGCATCCAATGCCAGGTTCAGAATATTCTCGATTTTCTGATCATTCATAGACACACGCTTCCCATACTATTACATCTATATTTATGAGGAAACGTCCGGAAAAATGACTCTTTTTATTCATAAAAGGAAATGAGGCGCCTGGCAGAGCTCATGGCCCGGGTCATGGCGTACCCTTTCCCTGCGGCTTTTCTGCCTTCCCCGTCCGCCTTCCATGGCCTGCCAGACGTATGAACAGCCCCTGAGGCAGCTCAAACACAAACACAATACCCAGCACAATGGCAGCTGCCGATTTCATGGCTGAGTAGCCGGTCTGGACTGCCATGAAAAGCTCCTCCATGACAATGTGGTACACAGTCCAGTAAACGCCCGCTCCAGGGACTAAAGGAAAAATTCCTGCTATCAGAAAAATGGTGGCAGGACACCGCTCCAGCACTGCTGCCGTTCTGGACAGAAAGATCACCACTGCCGTAGCCGCAAAACAGGGACCGGAGCCTGGAAGGATGAACTCTGTGAGGGAATATACCAGCCATCCTGCCCCTCCGATGAGCCCGCAATAGGGATAGTACTCTCTGGGAACTCCAAAAAGCAGAGAAAAGCTGACTGTTCCCACAACGGCTGACAGAATTTCCTTTCCCATCAGAAGCAGCCGGGAGCCTGCCGTCTGAAATTCAGCCACCTGGCCGGAGCTTCCTGCCAGATCCGTCACCCTGAGAAGGTCCCCCCACGGCCCCGGGGCCATGCTCACTGCGGAGAAACCGATTCCCACCCCGATGGCGATGCAGAAAAAGACCAGAAGAGCGTCCAGCATCCGGACAGATCCAGATATGTAGTCCCCATCTGCTATATCCCGGATGGCGTTGGTAAACGCCACCCCCGGCACCAGAGGCATAATTGAGCCAATCATCATATAGTTCAGATTCTCCCCGGCCCCTGCCAGGTAAAAAATACTGCACACCAGTGTGACCAGAGCTCCGCCTCCGATGTTTCCCACTATTTTCGACAGATGGGGCGCGCCCAGCCACAGCACATAGAGGTAGAGAAGGAGCCCAGCCAGAAGAGCTGCCAGACTGTCCCTTGCAGTTCCCCCAAACAGGAGGCAGAAGGCTGCGCTTCCCACTCCCGAAGCAGCCACCTGCATCCACCTCTTCTTGCCGGGCATCCTCCGTATGTTCTCCAGGATCTGTCTGGCCTCCTCGATGGAATGTTTTCCCTCCACAATCTCCCTCGACAGCTGGTTGACTGCAGCCACCTTGTCCAGATGTGTGCCGCTCACCGGTATGTGCTGTACCTTAGCGAAAAAGCTCTCTCTGGCGCTTCCTGCAGTCAGGAAAATTCCATTGCTCAGCACAAAGGCATTTTCCGAGCTGACGCCGTAATGGGCGCAAATTCTGTCAATGGTTTCCTCGACACGGTAAATCTCCGCTCCATTTTCGAGCAGGATGTGTCCGGCCAACAGGGCGGTGTCGAGAATCTCCTCATCCTCCTGCTTTCCCACACTCATTTCCTCCCTTCCCCTCTGAGCGTTTTTAATCTGTGGCATCCAGCCAGAAAAAAGAGGACGCATGGCATTCCTCCTTTCCATGCGTCCCCGGCTGTTTCCCTATTTTAAGAACCCGTTTACAATCTGGGCCTCTGCCTCTGCCTCCGTCAGGCCCAGAGTCATCAGCTTGATCAGCTGCTCCCCCGCTATCTTGCCGATAGCCGCCTCGTGGATTAAGGCCGCATCAATATTGTTGGCCGTCAGCTCAGGAACAGCCTGAATCCTGGCCTCGTCCATGATAATCGCATCGCACTCCGTGTGGCCGCTGCATCTGCTGTTGCCTGTGATATTGGAAATATAGAGCTGGTGAGAGTGATCCCTGGCAACTGAGCGTGAAATCACGTTGGCGCTGGAGTCTTCTCCGTTTAAGTCTACGTGGAAGCGGCTCTCTGCATCCTGATTTCCGTGGGTCATCAGTCTCTCCTTGATCACAATCCTGGCCTCCCTGCCGAGAACTGCTTTCGTCTCTCTCTTCGTGGAGTCCACGCCCTTAATCTGGACGGTTTCCATCTCCATATAGCTGCCCTCGTCCATAGTCACCTCTGTGACAGGGTTCATGATACGTTTTCCGTTTCCGTCGCCGCTTCCATAGTGCTTCTCCACATAGCGGATCTTCGCACCCTTTCCGATAAAAAAGCGGTGGATTCCGTCATGGCGGGAGGAGGCGTCTCCTCCGTTGTGAATCCCACAGCCGGCCACGATCGTCACGTCGGCGCCGTCTCCGATATAGAAATCATTGTACACAGTCTCTGTCAGGCCGCTCTGGCTTAAAACGACAGGGATATGTACGCTCTCGTTCTTCGTACCGGGCTTAATATAAATGTCAATCCCTGACTTGTCCTCTTTTGTCACAATGTCGATGTTGGCCGTCGTATTTCTCTCAGCCGTCTGGCCGTTTGCGCGGATATTGTAGGCTCCGGCAGGGATACCGTGAAGATCCGCCACTTCCTCCAACAGAGTCTTCTGAATCTCGTCCATTACTGCTCCCTCCTGTAAAAATCACATGCCTCCACTGCTGACGCGGTTCCTAAAATCTCCGGAAGGATTTCTTCCTTCTTTCCCTGCTTCGTGATGCGTCCGTCCGCAATCACCACGATCCGGTCTGCAATATTTAAGATTCTCTCCTGATGGGAAATAATGATGATAGAACCCTTTGTCCTCTCCCTCATGCGCTCAAATACCTGGATCAGGTTCTGGAAGCTCCAGAGGTCAATCCCTGCCTCCGGCTCGTCAAATACAGAAAGCCTGGACGCTCTCGCAAGAACCGTGGCAATCTCAATCCTCTTTAGCTCACCGCCGGAGAGGCTGCCGTTTACCTCACGGTTGATATAATCCCTGGCGCAAAGCCCCACCTCTGAGAGATAGCGGCAGGCGTCAGCCACTGACATCCTGTCGTCGTGGGCCGCCAGGCGGATTAAGTCAAGGACCTGAATCCCCTTAAAGCGCACCGGCTGCTGAAAGGCAAAGCTGATACCCTTGTTTGCCCTGTCCGTTATGCTCTTATCCGTAATATCCTGCCCGTCGAACAGAATGGAGCCCTCTGTCGGCGTCTTGATTCCGGCAATAATCTTTGCAAGGGTGGATTTTCCGCCTCCGTTGGGACCGGTAATTACCACAAACTCATTGTCCTCTATGGTTAAATCCAGGTTGTGTATGATTTCTCTCTGCTCCTTCTCCTCCTGGACTTCAAACGAAATGTTTCTAAGTTCCAGCATAGTGGCCCTCCTTTGTATCGTATTCTGGCTGAACGGGCCCTCGCCGGGCCGCATTTTCCACAATGGGTATTATATACTAAATTGCCCTGTTTTACTATACTTGTTCTCCAGTTCTATCAAATTTTGTGCGGACCGGCCTTTCATCCGGCGCAGCGCGATCCTCGCGGAGCGTTTTTATATAACAGAGAACGAAGTTTCCTGTTACATAAAGAAAAAAGCTCTGAGCACCTCAGAGCTTTCATCATGCAGAAGAAGAGACTCGAACTCTCACGGTATCGCTACCACACGGACCTGAACCGTGCGCGTCTGCCAATTCCGCCACTTCTGCGTATGCGGGAGATGGGACTTGAACCCACACGATCATACAACCACTAGATCCTTAGTCTAGCCTGTCTGCCAATTCCAGCACTCCCGCATGTCTTTTATTTTGTCTTGTTGTTTCCAACGAAAGGTATTATAGCACAGGGGAATGGGTAATGCAAGCACTTTTTTCAAAAATTTACAATTTTTGTTTCAGTTCAGCCATGCGAAGATTTGGACAGGAAAATGCGTTGAAAGCGTGCTACAGCCGGCGTATGATCCACTGAGCCTTATCAAAGTCCCCTGTCTTCACTCTGATCCGGTATTCCTTCGGCTGACCGCTGCCTGCTCCGGCGCTTCCCATGCAGGACCGAATCGTTCCCCGGCCCGGGAAGGCCCATCGCGCCAGCCTGTCGTTTACATCCCAGTCATACCGGATCCCTGCCTGCTCCAGCGCAGCGCGGATCTGGTTAAACTGGGCCATATCGCTTCCCTGATATAGGATCTCCGTCTTTCCGAACATGTTTCATCCGCCCCTTTCCCAGACTCTGTTTTTGTAAAGGAAAAAAGCTCTGATTACCTCAGAGCTTTCATCGTGCAGAAGAAGAGACTCGAACTCTCACGGTATCGCTACCACACGGACCTGAACCGTGCGCGTCTGCCAATTCCGCCACTTCTGCGTATGCGGGAGATGGGACTTGAACCCACACGATCATACAACCACTAGATCCTTAGTCTAGCCTGTCTGCCAATTCCAGCACTCCCGCATGTCTTTTTTCCAGTTGTTTTGTCGCTTTCCTTTCGACGTTTTGTAGTATATCATAACAGACGGGGTTTGGCAAGCTTTTTTTGCAAATTTTTTTATTTTTTTCAATTATTATGATTTTCCTTGATTTTCTGCCGATATGCGGAGTTCCCCGCGAAGTCCCTCCTCGCCGGGTCTTTCTGCTTCCCATTCTCCCCAGAACAGCAGGATCTCTCCTGCAGAACAAAAAATGCCTGAAAACAGAAGGCAGATCTCTGCCCTGCTGTCCTCAGACACTCCATGATTCCAATTCAGGAATTGTAAAAATCCAAGTCAGGCAAACTGAAAATTAAGCCAGTTTGGACTTAGCCAGCTCTGCTAACTTTGCAAAGCCCTCTGCATCGCTGATAGCCATGTCAGATAATACCTTACGGTTCATCTCAACGCCAGCCAGCTTTAAGCCGTACATGAACTTGCTGTAGGATAAGCCGTTGATGCGTGCAGCAGCGTTGATACGTGCGATCCAGAGCTGTCTGAACTGTCTCTTTCTCTCCTTGCGGCCTGCGTAGGAGCTCTTTAATGCTCTCATTACAGACTGCTTTGCGATTCTATACTGTTTGGAACGAGCGCCTCTGTAGCCTTTAGCCAGCTTTAACACTCTGTTATGTTTTTTCTTAGCGTTTAATCCGCCTTTGATTCTTGCCATCGGTTATTTCCTCCTTCTTAAACTCTCAATCTTATAAGTATGGTAAAATCTTCTTCATTACTTTTGCGTTTGTAGCGTCAGTAACGATGTCTTTTCTAAGATTTCTTTTTCTCTTAGTAGATTTCTTAGTTAAGATATGGGATTTGTAAGCCTTGTTTCTTACTAACTTTCCTGTTCCTGTTGTTTTAAAACGCTTAGCAGCAGCTCTGCTTGTTTTCATTTTAGGCATGGTTATTTTCCTCCTTAGATAATGGTCTATTTTTAACGTTTTGCAGTTAAAAACATCACAATGCTTCTTCCCTCAACCTTGGAAGGCTTGTCGACAACGGCAATGTCGGACAGCTTCTCAGCAAAATCGTCGAGGATGTACTTGGTTTTTGACATATGAGCCATCTCACGGCCTCTGAAACGAAGGGTAATCTTGACTTTATTGCCTTTCTCGATAAACTTTCTGGCAGCGCTCACCTTTGTGTTCAGATCGTTGTCATCAATGTTGGGTGACAGGCGCACTTCCTTCACCTCGATAACCTTCTGTTTCTTTTTAGCTTCTTTTTCCTTGCGAGCCTGCTCGTATCTGAACTTGCCGTAATCAATGATCTTGCATACCGGCGGCTTTGCGGTAGGAGCAATCTTTACCAGATCAAGCTCTGCCTCTCTCGCCAGCTTGTAAGCATCCTTTGCGGACATGATGCCGAGCTGCTCTCCATGTTCTCCAATCAAACGAACCTCTCTGTCCCTAATCTGTTCGTTAATCATTAAATCGCTAATGGCCGTACACCTCCATACTGTGATGATGAATGAATCAATAAGAAAGAATCCTGCTTCGCAGGATTCCCCGCCTGCGGCAGGTCGCAAAAGCGGCATTTTCTTCTCTGCCGCAGCGCGATCCTTGCGGAGCGTTTTTATATAACAGGGAACGAGGTTTCCTGTTATATAAAATAAGCGGGCAGTCAGACTACCCGCTCACAGACTATAGAAAACTCCAATAAAGGATTATTTGCTATCTCATATGAACCACTGGTCACTTCCCTGTGCCAGGGTGAGGCGGATACCTGCTTTCCTGATGTTGTTTCTCACAACTTTTGCTATTATACTATGGCCGTTCCGTTCTGTCAATAGGTTTTCTGTGTTTGCTGCATATTTTTTCCTGTTCCGGATCCCCACTCCCAATTCTTTCATTTTTCACGCATCCGGCCCATGGACGGCTCTCGCAAGCTTCCGGCCATGCAGGGGGTTTTTCCCTTGAGATACAGACAAACGGGGGAGCTCAAATCTGCTCCCCCGCCCATTTTAGCGTGCCTTAAAGCTGGAACATTCCGTCTGGTATGCCTCTGTGGCATTGCCCCCTGTAATTCCGATGTGCTCTGCCACACAGAACTTATCCTTATTGTAAATGCAGTTTTCTGCCTCGCAGGCCACCTGCAGCTGGCTCTCCGGTGTTTTGAACAGGTTTGTAAAGACTCCGCCCTTCTTTTCATCGAAGCTTGCACAGCAGGTATCGCACTTCTCCATTGCGGTCTTTCCATCTACGGTGATGGAGCCGCGGCAGCAGCAGTTCTCTGCGTTGTGAACACATCCTGTTACGTTACAGTCAAGTCTGGTCATCACATATTCCTCCTTTATCCTGGCGATTTTATTATTGAAATACGCCGTTATCTGTTTCCGCCCGGCCCATGCCAGGGCTTTTGCGGATTCAGGATTATTATGTGACAATCCGGCAGAATTATCCCGTTCTTTCAGCAGTTTTTAATTTTTCTTTTCTTCCATCTTTCTCATCTCTTTGGATGCGATTTCTTTCTGGATTTTTTCAATAAAGCTCTCTAAGGAAGAAGCTCCCTCATCGCCTGCAAAGCGGCTTCTCACAGATACGGTTCCCTCTTCCTCCTCCTTCTGGCCTACAACCAGCATGTAAGGAATCTTGTTTGTCTGAGCCTCGCGGATCTTATAGCCGATCTTTTCTGAGCGGGTGTCAACCTCTGCGCGGATTCCAGCCTCGCTTAAGGACTCATAAACCTTGGCCGCATAGTCTGCATACTTGTCGGAAATCGGAAGCACTTTTACCTGTACAGGAGCCAGCCAGGTCGGGAATGCCCCTGCAAAATGCTCAATTAAAATTCCGATGAAGCGCTCAATGGAGCCGAACACAACACGGTGGATCATGATCGGTCTGTGCTTCTCGCCGTCTGCCCCTGTGTAATCCAGCTCAAATCGCTGCGGAAGCTGGAAATCCAGCTGGATGGTTCCGCACTGCCAGGTTCTTCCGATGCAGTCCTCCAGGTGGAAGTCGATCTTCGGGCCGTAGAATGCGCCGTCCCCCTCATTTACCACGTAGGGCAGTCCCAGCTCATCGAGGGCGCTTCTGAGTCCCTCTGTTGCAAGTTCCCAGTCCTCGTCGCTTCCCATGCTGTCCTCCGGTCTTGTGGAGAGCTCTACATGGTACTTGAAGCCAAACAGAGTGTAAACCTGGTTGATCAGAGTGGCAACGCCCTTGATTTCGTCCTTGATCTGCTCAGGAGTCATGAAAATGTGGGCATCGTCCTGTGTGAAGCAGCGAACGCGCATTAAGCCGTGGAGCTGTCCGGATTTCTCATGGCGGTGAACCAGTCCCAGCTCTCCCATGCGCAGAGGCAGATCCCGGTAGGATCTGGGCTCGGATGCATATACGAGAACGCCTCCCGGACAGTTCATCGGCTTAATCGCATAATCCTCCTCGTCGATCACCGTTGTGTACATATTGTTCTTGTAGTGATCCCAGTGGCCGGATGTCTCCCAGAGACTTCTGTTTAAGATAATAGGAGTGGAAATTTCCACGTATCCTGCCTTTTTGTGAATCTCTCTCCAGTAATCAAGCAGAGTATTTTTAAGCTGCATTCCCTTGGGAAGGAAGAATGGGAAGCCAGGGCCTGCATCATGCATCATAAATAATCCCAGCTCTTTTCCCAGCTTTCTGTGGTCACGCTTCTTGGCCTCCTCCATCATGGTGATGTAGGCCTCCAGCTCCTCCTTCTTAGAGAAGGCTGTAGCGTAGATACGGGTCAGCATCTTGTTTTTCTCGCTTCCGCGCCAGTATGCGCCTGCCAGGTTCAGCAGCTTATATGCCTTTCCCACATCCTTTGTGCTCATAAGGTGCGGTCCTGCGCACAGATCTACAAACTCTCCCTGGCGGTAGAAGCTGATCTCTGCTCCCTCAGGCAGATCCTCAATCAGTTCTACCTTATAAGGCTCCTCCTTCTCCTTCATGAAGGCGATAGCCTCCTCCCTCGGAAGGGTGAAGCGCTCGATAGGAAGATTTTCCTTCACAATCTTTTTCATCTCAGCCTCAATCTTTGCCATGTCCTCTGCCGTCATGGGGCTGGCCGGATCCACATCGTAGTAAAATCCGTCTGCAATCGAAGGCCCGATGGCCAGCTTCGTATCCGGATATAATCTCTTGACAGCCTGAGCCATCACGTGGCTGGCTGTGTGGCGCAGAGCGGCAAGTCCCTTCTCATCTCTGGCTGTCAGGATATTGAGCTGGCAGTCCTTATCGATCACCGTTCTTAAGTCCACAACCTCTCCATCCATCTCTCCTGCACAGGCAGCTCTCGCAAGCCCCTCGCTCAGATCCTTTGCAATGTCCAGGACAGACATTGCAGATGCGTACTCCTTCACAGAGCCGTCTTTTAATGTAATCTTCATCTCTGTATCTCCTTTTGCCATTTCTTGTTTTTTCCCTGTCTGCCGTGCCTAAGAAGCCGGCATGCAGGCACAGAAGCATAAGAAAGAATCCTGCTTTGCAGGATTCTCCGCCTGCGGCGGGTCGCGAAAGCGACATTTTCCTCGTATTATATAGTAGTAGTGTTTATAGACCCTCTCCAAGGTCTGTATG